>JAQRMT010000006.1:21928-27858 GCA_028599035.1 Gammaproteobacteria bacterium | reverse complement strand
CTATAAGTGATAAAACCTCTATCAAAATACTCAGAGGAACCGCTTTCACTGGTGAGTAATGCAGATAAATTACCACCCGTACAAGACTCTGCTACGGCGATGGTAAGTGATTTTTGTTTTAATAATTCAGTTAGTTTGCTCATTTAAGTGCAGCTTGAACAATTTCAAAAATATCTTTAGAGAGGTTTTTGCTGGTCAGGATTGTTTCTAATTGTTGTTTTTGTAGGGCTTTTAGTTCAGGAGTAAAGCGTTTCCAGTGATTGTAAGTTGCCACTAATCTGGCGCCGATTTGCGGGTTGATTGCATTGAGTTGGATGATAATATCAGTAAAAAATTCGTAGCCAGCTTGGTTGTGAAAATTGATATAGTTTTGGGCAAAACTGCCGACTACGCTACGCAGGCGGTTGGGTGTATTAAATGAGAATAATTCGTGTTGCATTAGGGTTTTTATGGAGTGAACATCGCTGATAGGGCTGAGTGCTTGAGCGGAAAAATATTTGTCCATCACTTGAGTGTCGTTTTTAAATTGTTGGTAAAAATCCGTGAGTATTTGCTTTTGATGTGCGTTATCGCTGTCTAGTAGAATTTTAAATGCGGCTAATTTGTCACTCATACAGTTAGCTGAATTGAATTGAATTTGTGCTAGTTCTAATTCACCGTCTTTTGCTAAATAAAATAAACAGATGTTTTTTAACGCTCTGTCACCTACAGCCTCAGGTGTTAATTCGTAGGCTTGAGTGGTGTTAAGTGACTGATATAATTCCAGCAATAACGGTTTAAAGCGTTGGGTAACTTTTTGAATAACCAGCTCGCGCTTATTATGAATATCAAACACATCAATAATGGCTTGTTGCTGATGTAAAAAGCGCTCGGAAGGCAAACTCAGTAATTCGCAAACTAACGACTTGTCTTGCGTGTGTTTAATCATTGATTCAATCGCATCGAAAAACGCCACTTCATCGCATTCACCTGTGTCTAATATCAATGACAACCATAGTTGCTGTGCATTATCCCACCTGATAAAACTGTCGCTATCGTGCTTAACTAAAAACACCTTTTGTTCAAAATTCAAATCGTGAATGAGTTTAATAGGGGCAGAAAAACCGCGAAACCAAGAGGGGGTAGGCTCTGATTGTAGGTTTTCAAAAACAAAATCTTGAGTTTTATCTTGAATGGTTAAAACTCCTTTTTCTAATTCCCTGCCAGCATCGTCTAGTAAGGCAAATGCCAGTGGTAAAAAATACTCTGATTGTTGCTTAATTGTTGCCGTGTAGGTGTTTTTATCTTGGTCGTAATGCGTGGAAATACTGACTTCAGGTGTGCCTGATTGTGAATACCAGCGCATAAATTGAGTAAAATCAAATGCATTAGCATCGCCCATCGCATTAATAAAATCATCAATGGTAACTGCTTGTCCGTCATGGTGCGCAAAATACAGCTTCATGCCTTTTTGAAAGCCTTTTTCACCCAAAAAAGTGTGAATCATACGAATCACCTCAGCGCCTTTTTCATAAACGGTTAGCGTATAAAAGTTATTCATCTCGATATAACTCTCAGGACGCACGGGATGCGCCATCGGCCCTGCATCTTCGGCAAATTGTAGTGTGCGTAGCGCATTAACATCTTCGATGCGTTTGATTGAGCGTGAGTGCAAATCAGAAGTAAATTCCTGATCTCTAAATACGGTCAGACCTTCTTTTAAACTTAACTGAAACCAGTCTCTGCAAGTTACACGATTGCCTGTCCAATTATGAAAATATTCGTGCCCAATAATGGCTTCAATGTTAATAAAATCGTCGTCGGTTGCAGTTTTATTATCTGCCAATACACAGGCAGAATTAAACACATTCAAGCCTTTATTCTCCATTGCGCCCATATTAAAGTCATCGACTGCCACAATCATATAAATATTTAAATCATACTCCAGCCCAAAACGCTTTTCTTCCCATTTAAATGCGCGTTTAAGTGCCTGCATAGCAAACTGCGTTTTATGTGCATTATGTGCTTCTGTGTAAATTTTAAGTGCTACTTTTGTGCCTGATAGGGTTGTGTAGGTATCCTCTAAAACAGAAAAATCACCTGCCACTAACGCAAATAAATAACAAGGCTTGGGCGTTGGGTCACTCCAAGTTGCCTTGCCGTTTGATTGAGAAACCAAATTGCCATTACTAAGCAGAACTGGATACTGATTATGATTTGCTTCAATGTGTGTGGTGAACACGCTTAACACATCAGGGCGATCTAAATAATAAGTGATTTGGCGAAAGCCATGCGCCTCACATTGGGTGCAAAAATTGCCACTTGATTGATACAGTCCATTTAGACTGGTATTACTCTTTGGATGAATTCGAGTTTTAATTTCCAAGCTAAAATGTTTAGGTAAATTTTTTAGTAATAAACCGTTTTCAATAATTTTATAATTCGGCTTAACACCGTCAACCAAAATAGCAAGTAATTCTAAATCCACGCCATTTAAAAACAATTGAGACGCTGAACTTCTTAATTCTGGATTTTGATAAAAATCAATTTTTGAGGAGACAATTGTTTCATTTTCAGTCAACTGAAAATGCAACTCAGTGGTATGAATTAAATACGCACTTGGTTCATAATCTTTTCGATAAATAGGCTGTGGTTGTGTCATTTTTTTAAAATCCTGTTGATAATTTTGTTCAGTGTTTTTTTAATGAAAATGCACTCATAGTGTCAGTAAAAATAACCCTAAAAGTAAGCGATAAATCACAAATGGCATCATACTCATTGTGTCCAACAAACGAATGAAAAAGACAATGACTAAATATGCACTAACAGCAGAAACCACAAAACCTAGTGCCAATAAAATTAAATCAGCAGTTTGATGTTGTTGATAAATATCGATTAATATTAACAAGGCGGAGGATGTGATAACTGGAATTGATAACAAAAAAGCAAATTGAACTGTCGCCTTTCTTGATAAACCCATTAGTAATCCTGCGGTGATGGTGATGCCAGAACGAGATACGCCTGGCACAAGTGCCAACACCTGCATTACACCGATAACAGCAACATCCATCCAAACTAAGGACGCTCTAGCATTTTTTTTCTGAGCATTTATCAAAATTGCAACACCTAATAATGCGCCAAATATCAAAGTAGTATAAGCAATAACCTCAATAGAGCGCAAGTCGCTGTTAATAAAATCTTTAAACAAAAACCCAAAAATACCCACAGGAATCGTGCCTAACAACAGCCCCCACGCTAATTTTGACTCGCCAACCGTTTCTCTTTGAATAATTGAAAGATAAAAATCACCCAGTAATTGGTTGATAATGTGTCGGTAATAATAAACCACAGCAACCAATGTGCCCATATGCACCACCACATCAAACGCCAAGCCCTGATCAGTCCAATCGGTTAATTTTGGCACTAAAATTAAATGCGCCGAAGAAGATATTGGCAAAAATTCACTAACTCCTTGTATTAATGCCAAAATAATTGTTTGATAAAAATCCATATAATTACAATTTATGTGATAAATCTTGCTCTTTAAAGCCTTGTAATTTTACTTGCATGTCTTTTGTTAATGCCAATACTTTAAAACTCTCGCCCATCGCACTTGGCAACACCAATTGTTTAACTTGTTGCGCCAAATTAGCACGCTTTTTCTCGTCTTTTTCGACGAGCAAATAGCTATCAATACCTAAAGAAATTAAAAACATAGCTTGTGTAGCGTAGCCAGTCACTGCAAAACCACTCCTAGACGCCTGATTTGCAATATCTGAAAAATTAACCGAAGTGGTAATATCCTGCTCACCGATATGCTTAAATGGGTTTTCGCTTGCCTTATGTTGATAATAACACCTGAGTGTGCCTGCATCTCGTTGTGGGTGAAAATACTCATCCCTGCCCATGCCATAATCAATCAACAGCACCAGTCCTTTATCCATTATTTCGCCCAAACTCTCAATCCAAGCCATTGCCCTTTCATTTACTTCGGTGGTATAACCCTGCCTAATGTTAGTAGGCAAGTGCATTTTATCGTTACTATAAGGGGATTTTTCCTGCCATACCAAAACATCATCCTGACAATCCACCCCCAATTCCTTAAAGCCCTCTGCTTGATAAATCAGTCGTTTTGCTGGCATGGCATCTAATACTTCATTGGCAATCACCACACCTGAAAAATGCTCTGGCAGAGTGTTTAACCAAACCACCCTATCCATTAATTCTGGCAAGGCTTTGTTAATAGTGTCTTTCTGTCTTTGTTGTAATTCAGCACTTAATTCTAAAATGTAATAGGTTTTTGGCAATTTATTCAATCGCCCCAGTTCAAATAAGGTTTGCGCTGCCAGAATCCCACTGCCTGCACCAAATTCTAAAATATCATCTTCACCGCTCAACACTTGGGCACATTGTCGTGCCAAACAAAATCCGAATAAATCCGAAGTCTCAGGTGCAGTAATAAAATCGCCCTGCTCGCCAAATTTTTGCCTACCACCACTGTAATACCCTTTAGCTGGATAATATAATGCCAAATTCATAAATTCATCAAACCCAATAGCTTCAGCTTTTTGTATAATGGTGTTTTTGATTATTTGTTCTAGATTCACAGAAGTTATTTTATATGAAAACAGCATTAATTACCGGCGGCGCACAACGCATTGGCGCACAAATCGCCAAAACACTGCACGCACATAATTACAATGTTATTATCCATTACCGACATTCTAGCAAAGAAGCGCAAACTTTAGCCGATGAACTTAATCAAGTGCGCACTGATTCTGCCACGCTTGTGCAGGCAGAGCTATCAGACACTCAAGCACTACAAACACTGGCAAATGGCATAAAACAACTAGATGTGTTGGTAAATAACGCCTCGGTTTTTTACCCAACACCCATTCAAAGTGCTGATAAAAATGATTGGAGTAAAATTCTCAACACCAACTTAATGGCACCCTTCTTTTTGTCACAATCCTTGGCAACAATGCTGGCAAAAAATCAAGGTTGTATTATCAATATTGTCGATATTCACGCACAACGCCCACTAAAAAATCATGCCATTTATAATATTTCAAAAGCAGGTGTTGCAATGATGACACAAACTTTAGCCAAAGAACTGGCACCAGAGATTCGTGTTTGTGGTGTTGCCCCTGGCTCTATTCTCTGGCCAGAAAATGCAGCCGAACTCAATACTGAACAAAAAAACAAAATGCTCAATAAAATACCTTTAAATAAACAAGGCACGCCACAAGATATTGCCAATACTGTTTTATTTTTAGCAAATTCATCCTACATCACTGGTCAAATCATTAATGTTGATGGGGGGAGAACATTGAATCAATAGGCATTTTTTGTGATATAATTGAAACCGTTTGGTGTAAAAAACATCAACTAAAGAATTTTTTAAGTATTTTTGAGTGCAAGTCAAAATACAACAAACAATTGGCTTTTTGCCACATACAGAGATTAAGCATTTATTAACTTTTAAATAATAAAGCAAAAAAAGGACTGACAATCCAATAAGGAATAGATTTTTGAGACATTTATACATCAATTTAATACCAACTCAACACGACTGTGTTGATTCTCTGTATGTGGAAGAACGCCCTCTATCAGGACAATTAAACCATGAACCACATACTAATAAACGCAACGCACTCCGAAGAAATCAGAGTTGCCATTGTAAAGAATAAAAAACTTACTTCTCTTAATATAGAAACCAGCCTTAACCAAAAGAATAAAGGCAATATTTACAAAGGAAAAATATCGCGAGTTGAGCAATCTCTAGAGGCTGCTTTTGTCGATTACGGCAAAGAAAGACAAGGATTTTTACCCTTCAAAGAAGTTACCGAAGTGCTACGAGAAAACGCACAAGCCTCGGGTGAAAAGCTAACCATCTCTGATGTCTTAAAAGAAGGACAAGAGATTATTGTCCAAGTTGAAAAAGAAGAACG
>JAQRMT010000006.1:0-21828 GCA_028599035.1 Gammaproteobacteria bacterium | reverse complement strand
CCTTCAAAGAAGTTACCGAAGTGCTACGAGAAAACGCACAAGCCTCGGGTGAAAAGCTAACCATCTCTGATGTCTTAAAAGAAGGACAAGAGATTATTGTCCAAGTTGAAAAAGAAGAACGAGGCAACAAAGGCGCTGCACTCAGTACTTATGTTAATTTGGCTGGCGCTTATATGATATTAACGCCAAATAACCCCAAAAGCAACGGCATCTCTAGACAAATCACCTCAACAGACAGACAGGATCTTAAAGAGATTATCAACAAAATCGTCATGCCAGACAATTCTGGCTTAATTATTCGAACTGCAGGTGCAGGCAAGAATTTAGAAGAGTTGCAATGGGAAGTTGATTATTTGTCAGAATTGTGGGGCTCAATCAATGCTGCCGCACAAAACCGTCGTGCACCTTTCTTGATTTACCAAGAAAGCGACATTGTTATTCGTACTCTAAGAGACTATTTAAGAGAGGATACCGATAGCGTTATTATTGATGATTTGGCCACTTTTAAAAGTGCCAAAGAATTTGTTAGTTTTGTGCTGCCACACTACTTAGACCGCATTAAACAATTCGATGTTTCTGAGCATTCGCTATTTAATCACATGGGCATTGAAGCACAAGTAAAAAGTATTTTTAACCGTGAAGTGTCACTACATACAGGTGCAACCATTGTATTCGATCCAACCGAAGCACTGACTGCCATCGACATTAACTCTGCCCGCGCTACCAAAGGCTCTGATATTGAAGAAACTGCCTATAACACGAATTTAGAAGCTGCTAAAGAAATTGCTGCACAGCTACAACTGCGAGATATTGGTGGTTTAGTGGTGGTTGACTTTATTGATATGACCTCTGAAGAACATCGAAAAGCCATCGAAAAAGCGATGGAAAAAGCCACCAATTCAGATCGTGCTCGTATCCAAATTGGTACAATTTCACGCTTTGGTCTGTTAGAAATGTCAAGACAGCGCTTAATGAGCTCAGTAACAGAATCAGTAGAAAGGACTTGCCCTACCTGTGATGGTCGTGGCACAGTGCCCACCATTCCGAATTTAGCGTTGAACATTTTAAGACAACTTGAAGATGGTTGTAACGCCTCTAGCCAAACACAAAGGCTAACTATTCAATCTAGCGTAGATGTCATCACCTATTTACTCAATGAAAAACGAGATGATATTGGTCAATTAGAAAACAAACATGAAGTGAAAATCACCTTACTGCCCAACCCTTATATGCAGTTTCCGAATTTCAATATTAACAAGCAAACAGGTGCTAAAAAATCACACCATAAAAGCTATCAAGGCATCTCTAAGCCACAACACAATCTTGCTGAAAATGGACTTGAAAACAACACAGAAGTTGCCGCTATTAATACCAGCCACCCTGTTACACGCAAGCCTCATCAAAAGCAGTCCAATACCGATACTCCACCTTCCTTTTGGGGGGGGATTAAGTCGGCACTTGGTATTGGCGAAAAGAAAGAACAGTCCAATAAAAAGCGAACCAATAAAAACCAAAATCGCAATAGAAATAAAAACCAAAACCAGAACCGTAATAGAGGCCGTAACCGTAATCAAAACAAACAACAAAATAACCAGGGCAGCCAAAACAGCAAAGCACAGAATAAACAACAAAACAAAACAAAACAAAAGCCTCGAGGCAGGTCTAAACAGCAAAATAACACACAAGCAGAACAGAGTAAGCCTAAGGATGTAACGCCTAAGCCGCAAAATCAATCTAAAGAAAAACAAGCAAAGCCAAAAGCAGAGCAAGTAAAGAAAAAGATGACTAAGGCAAAAACCGAAAAGAAACCAAAAACTCAATCGGGCAATACAACCAAGCCAGATATTAAGCCTGAGAATGGCAATAAGTCGGAATAAATATGTATAAACTGGCTGTTTTTGGCAACCCGATTGAGCACAGTTTATCGCCTAAAATCCATGCTTTATTCGCCCACCAAACTGGTGTGCAAGCTGAATATACCAAGATACTAGCACCAATTGATGGATTTTCACAAAGTGCATACGATTTTATCAACCAAGGCGCTGATGGTTTCAATATTACCGTGCCATTTAAAATTGATGCTTTTAACCTTGCCACTACGCACACTATCAATGCGCAATGCGCAAGTGCGGTCAATACTATTAAAGTTAATGGCAATGAGTTAATAGGCGAAAATACTGATGGAATCGGTCTAGTTAATGACTTAACTAAAAATCTAGAGATTGATTTGCACGATAAAATTGTGCTAATTTTAGGAGCAGGTGGCGCAACTCGTGGTATTCTGCTGCCCTTACTACAACAAAACCCTAAACGCATTATGATTGCCAATCGCACTGCATCTAAAGCTACTCAGCTTGCCAAAGACTTTGCAAAATACGGTAAAACTTGCGGTTTTGGTCTAGAGAAAATTAAAAACGACCCTGTCGATATTATCATTAACGCCACCAGCGCCTCACTCAATGGAGAGATGCCAAATATTGCCACTGGCGTTGCAAATAATGCGGCCTGCTATGATTTAATGTATGGTCAACAAACCCCTTTTATGCAGTGGGCAGAAGTCAATAACGCATCAATGATATTTGACGGATTAGGTATGCTGGTTGAGCAAGCAGCAGCAGCGTTTGAATTTTGGACTGAAAAACAACCTGACACTCAAGCTGTTATTAAAACGATTAAGGCGCTAAACGACTAATTTCCCATGCGTCATTTTTGTTTGTATAGACAAAACGGTCATGCAAGCGGTTTTCCCTACCTTGCCAAAATTCAATCGTGTCTGGTATCACACGATAACCACCCCAAAAATCAGGCAAAGGCACCTCACCTTGGCTAAATTTACGCTTCATTGCTTCAAATTCAGACAACAAAATTTGCCTTGAACTTAGTGTTGATGATTGTGCCGATGCCCAAGCGCCTAATTGAGAGTCTTTAGGTCTAGAGGAAAAATATTTAATAGATTCCAAGGTTGATATTTTTTCCACTGTGCCAGAAATTTTAACTTGGCGTTCTAGATCCAGCCAAGGAAACAGCAAAGCGGCATTTGGGTTGTTATTCAGTTGCTTGGATTTTTTAGAACGATAATTAGTAAAAAAAACAAACCCCTGTTCATCAAATGTTTTCAGCAAAACCGTTCTAATACTTACACCATTCTCATCACTGGTTGCCAAACTCATCGCATTTGACAAGGTCAATTCAGCCTCGATGGCTTGTTCTATCCAAATTTTAAATTGTACGAAGGGGTTACTATCCAATTCAGCACGAGAGATGCCATTACTAGTAAATTCACGCCTTAATCGAATTAAATCAACAGGCATATTTAATAGCCTTGTCTAAGCGTTTTAATGTGGTTGGTTTGCCAATCAATTCAGCCACTAAATCAATGCTACCTGCGTTGCCATTACCACTTAAAGCCAAGCGAAAAGGTTGCCCCACTTTACCAAAACCAATACCTAGATCATCACACACTTGCTTGATAACAACTTTGATTTCATTAGCCTGCCAAACCTCTAACTGGCTTAATTTTTCAAGCAGGGCTTCAAGTGGCACTTTGTCTTTAAACTGTTTATTGGCAAGTTTTCTATCAAACTCATCAAATGCTTGATAAAACATTTTTAGTCCTTCAACCATTTCTACCAGTGTTTTTGAACGCTCTTGCAATGACTTAACAACCAAAGACAGATCTGCTCCGTTGTCAGTTTCAACTTTTTGATTATTCAAATGCCAACCCAAATGTTGAATTAAACACTCAGGTGTGGCGTTTTTGATATAGTCTTGATTAAGCCACAATAATTTTTCTTCATTAAAGCTGGCAGGCGCTTTGTTAATATCTTTTAAATCAAACAACGCAACAATTTCATCCAATGAAAATATCTCTTGGTCACCGTGCGACCAGCCCAAACGCACCAAATAATTCAACAGCGCTTCGGGCAAAAAACCCGCATCTCGATACGCCATCACGCTCACTGCACCGTGGCGTTTTGACAAACGCGCACCATCACTGCCTAAAATCATAGGCAAGTGCGCAAATTCTGGCAAATTCCAGTCCAGCGCTTGATATAAATTAATTTGCCTAGGGGTGTTGTTGATGTGATCATCGCCACGAATAACATGACTAATTGCCATATCGTGATCATCAACTACAACGGTTAAATTGTAAGTCGGCGTGCCATCACTGCGAGCGATAATCAAATCATCTATCTCTTTATTGGCAATAGAAATTTTTCCTTTAACTGCGTCATTAAAAACCACTATACCGTCGGTTGGATTTTTAAAACGCACTACACCAGATGAGAGTTTTTTACCTCGACAACAACCGTCATACATGGCTTTTTCGCCTTTTTGCATCAGCGTTTCTCGTAGGCCATCTAGTCGCTCTTTTGAGCACTCACAATAGTAGGCTTTTTTTTCATCTAATAATTGTTCAACAACCACTTTATAGCGCTCAAAACGCTGAGTTTGGTAAAACGGACCTTCATCATAATCTAGCCCCAACCAATTCATCCCATCTAAAATAGCATCAACAGATGCTTGCGTGGAACGCTCTTTGTCTGTATCTTCAATGCGCAGAACAAAATTGCCTTGCTGTTTTTTTGCCCAAGCCCAAGCAAATAAGGCAGTTCTAGCGCCACCGATATGTAAATAGCCTGTTGGAGATGGAGCAAATCTTGACTTCATTTATACTCCTACCTTTGCTGCTTGGTCGTACCAATACTGTGTTTTTTCTAGGTCTTTTTCAACTTCTTTACCGTCTTCGTATAACATTCCAAGTGCATACATTGCTCCTTGCAGTCCATAATCAGCCGCTTTTTCAAACCATTCAATCGCCTTGGCAATATTTTTTTCAACACCCTCGCCAGTCATATAAGCCACTGCAATCATATGATGTGCAAAGGCGTGCCCTTGCTCGGCTGCTTTCATAAAATTTTCAAAACCCAAGGGCTGATTTTCAACCATACCCAATCCGTTCATTTGCATCATACCAAGTCGCCACAGACTCTCAGCATCGCCTTGTATAGCTAATGGGGCTAATAATTGATAAGCCATTGAAAAGTTTTTGGAATCAAAAGCAGCTAAGCCACTAACTAAATCTGCGCTAAATGCATCGGTTTCATTGGAATGCGACATTACTTTTATACTTTGAAAAAAGAATACGATTTTACACGGTTGGGTATAATCAAACACATTGTATATTAACGGAACACCTCTTCGTGGAATTCAATCAGCAAGACAACAACCATAACAGCATCATCTCTGTGAGCAATAATATAATTACTTTATCGCACACAACGCTTGCAGCACCTTGCTTTATCTCGCCCAACTATCACACAGAAACACCCAATTTGACACTGGAAAAACTAGATAAAGCGACACTTTTCCCACTTACCTCTAAAAACGACATTAAGTTATTAATTATTGGCACTGGCAAGATTGGAAAATTTTTAAATCCACAACAGCAAGTCGCACTTCAGCAAATGGGGATTGGTGTTGAGAGTATGAACAATGAATCGGCTTGCCGTAGTTTTAACTTATTATTGTCCGATGCAAGATTGGTCGGATTGTTACTATTATGAGACGAACATTGCTAGCGAAAGTCCGCCATTTTTGGCATTATTTTAAAATGGACACCCCCCTATTTTTAATATTAATGAGCACTAGCGTGTTTGGGCTGCTAACGCTTTACAGCGCTTCCGAATCAACAGGGTTAATTTATAAACAAATCTTACATTTTGTAATTGCTATTGGCGTAATGTTAGTTATTGCGCAAATACCGCCTTATTTACTTAGGCGTTATTCGCCTTATTTAATGTTGTTTGGTATTTTCTTGTTATTATTAGTACTGCTATTCGGCTCTAGCAGTGGTGGCGCTCAACGATGGCTAGACTTAGGGTTTATGCGTTTTCAGCCCTCAGAGCTGATGAAAATCATTGTGCCGATTGCCATTGCCTCAATCCTCAGTGAAAAAACCCTCCCCCCACAACCCTTGCCAGTGTTTATCTCTATTGCTGCAATTATTACCATTGTTTTATTAATTGCCAAACAACCTGATCTAGGTACATCGCTACTTATCGGTGCAAGCGGTGTGTTTGTGTTGTTTTTCTCTGGCATTCGTATTCAAATCATCAGACGCAATAATTGGCTTAACTTTGCTGTGATTATCAGTGCGATTATTGGCAGTGGCGTTATTGCTTGGAATTACCTGCTAATGGCCTATCAAAAAAAACGCATTCTAACGATGATTGACCCAAGTCTAGACCCGCTTGGTGCTGGCTACCACATCTTGCAATCTAAGATTGCCATTGGTTCTGGTGGCTTGCTGGGCAAAGGTATCGAGCAAGGGTCTCAATCTCAGCTTAATTTCTTACCTGAGCACACCACCGACTTTATTTTTGCAGTGATTGCGGAAGAGTTGGGCTTTCTGGGGGTATTACTACTATTGTGTTTTTATGGCTTGATTATTTATCGCTGCTTCATCATTTCTTTTGAATCAGAAGATACTTTTTCTAAGTTATTAGGCGCTAGTTTGACGCTTATTTTCTTCACCTATGTGTTTGTAAATATTGGCATGGTGTCAGGCTTGTTACCTGTGGTCGGCGTGCCGTTGCCATTAATTAGCTATGGCGGGTCATCGCTCATTACTTTGCTGGCAAGTTTTGGCATTATTATGTCAATCCGCAAACACAAAACACCGAGTTATTTATCTAGATTTTAGCCAATGAAAAAAAACCTTTTACTTGTATCGTCTCTGATATTAACACTAAGCAGTTGCTCGTCTCTAGATAAAAAAACACTGCCAGCCACAGATTTTAAAATAACGCAAAACTTCATTGAAAAAATGGTGAAGAAACACAATTTTGATGAGAATGAATTGCGCTCTATCTTTTCCACCATTGAGTTTGTTATTGTCGATAAATCTGCAAAAAAGAAGCGGGTAAAGAAAACTAAACAAGTAAAAAAATCACCAATGTCATGGGCTAAATACAAAGGTTTGTTTATTACCGAAAATCGCATTAAAAACGGGGTTCAGTTCTGGCAAGATAATTTAAAGATACTAGAACGAGCTGAGCAAACTTACCGTATTCCAGCCGAAATTATTGTTGCCATTCTTGGCATAGAAACTAATTATGGACACAAAAAAGGCACACATCCAACCTTTAAAACCTTAGTAAAACGCGCATTTGGCAATTATCGTCGCCGTAATTTTTATAAAAAAGAATTGGAATCGTTTTTGCTTATGACGCGTGAAAATTCCATTGCGCCCTTGTCTGTTCAGGGTTCATATGCAGGGGCAATGGGTTTTCCACAATTTATTTCCAGTTCTTATCGCCACTATGCAGTTGATTTTAATCAAGATGGAAAAATTGACTTATTTTCAAACCCTATTGATGCCATTGGCTCAATTGCCAATTATTTTGACCAACATCAATGGCATAACCTTGGAGAAATTGCCCGCCCCATTTCGTTAGATACCAAACATCTAAAACACGCCAAGCGTTCTAATTCCAAGCCACAAAAAAACGCCAAACACTGGCGCAATCAAGGCTTTGATATTGATACAGACATTCAGCACACAACCAAACTGGCGTTTATTCGCCTACCACAAAAAATAATTGATGAGACTTGGCTCACTTTTTGGAATTTTTATGTGCTAACCCGTTATAATCACGACAATCGATATGCAATGGTTGCCTATCAATTATCAACCAAATTAAAACAAAAATTTAAATCCTCTGGCTATTATGAATAATCAAACACTTATTAAAAAACTATCTTCGTTCGTCATTAGTGCTTTTGGCATATTGTCATTAAACACACAAGCGGCTATTTTTATTACCCCTAAAGCGCCGACAATCGGTGCAGCGTCTTATATTGTCCTGGACTATGACTCAGGCTCGATAGTTGCCTCAAGCAATCCTAATATGAAACGAGCACCTGCAAGTTTGACTAAACTAATGACGGCTTATGTGGTTTTTCAACTAATCAAAGACGGCAGAATTAGCTTAAAAGACAAGGTTAGAATTAGTAAAAAAGCTTGGAAAACTGGCGGTTCAAAAAGCTTTGTTGAAGTGGGCAAAACCATCAAACTTGAAACTCTGCTTAAAGGTATGATTATTCAATCAGGTAACGATTCGGCCGTGGCATTAGCCGAACACATTGCTGGCACTGAAGGTACTTTTGTCGCTTATATGAATGAATACGCCAAAGCGCTTAATATGACAAATTCTCGCTTTGAAAACGCCTCAGGTTTGCCGCATAAAGACCAATACATCACTGCTAGCGATGTGGCAATACTTGCCTCGGCAACCATTCGTGATTTTCCGCAGTTTTACCCTTGGTATTCACAAAAAGAATTTACCTACCATGGCATCAAGCAACGCAATCGCAATAAATTACTATGGAGCGACCATACGGTAGATGGGCTAAAAACAGGGTTTACCAAAAAAGCGGGTTATAACCTTGTTGCCAGTGCTAAGCGTGTTGATATGCGGCTAATTTCTGTAGTGCTAGGCTCAACAAGTACAGAGGCTAGAACCTCGCAAACACAAAAAATTCTAGACTACGGTTTTCGCTTTTTTGAAACCAAAAAAATCAGCAAAATTAATAAAAAAATACCTATTAACGGCTCAACAAAAACAGAAATTAAAATTGGCCTTAAAACCCCACAAACCATCATTTTAGCGCGTGGGCAATACAAACTATCTCAACAGGTAATTGAGCTTAATGCCGACTTTCAAACACCTGTCAATAAAGGCGATAACATCGGGCACTTGATCATTAAATTTGAAGGTGAAAGCCTTGTAAAACTACCAATAATCGCGCTTGAAGATGCGCCTGAATCTGGCTTTTTTTCGCGACTACTAGAGAAAATCGGACTCTAATCGCTTGCTAATGGTCTATCTTAACGGCAATTTTATTAAGAAAAATCAAGCCTCTGTTTCAGTGATGGATAGGGGGTTTTTATTTGGCGATGGCGTGTATGAAGTCATTCCAGTCTATCAAGGTAAGCTGTTTCGCCTAACCGCACACTTAAAACGCCTACAAAATAGCCTTGATGCAATAAAAATACCTAGCCCCCATTCAAATAACGAATGGTTAGAAATTCTCAACCAATTGTTAGGGTATTCCCAGCCCCTAAACCAATCGCTTTACTTGCAAATTACACGGGGTAGCGACACTCAAAGGAGGCACAGTTTTGAAGCGCTAACCCCTACTGTATACATTGAATCAAGCCCATTGATACCGAAAACTAAGCAAGCCTTGAAGCAAGGTTTTAGCGCTATCACTCAGACTGATATTCGCTGGTCTCGGTGTGATATTAAAGCCACTTCTTTACTGGCAAATGTTTTGTATTCTCAAAATGCCAAAGAAAATCAAGTAGAGGAGATTATTTTACATCGCAACGATATTGTTACCGAAGGCGCAACCTCAAATGTATTTATAATTAAAAATAAGACTTTATTTACACACCCTTCTGGCGCACATATTCTTTCAGGCATTACCCGAGATTTGGCGCTAGAGAGCGCACTGGCCTGTAAACTGCCTATTAACGAATCAGTATTTAGCGTTGATGAGTTATTGAATGCTGATGAGGTATGGATTTCCAGTTCTACTCGTGAAATTATGCCGATTACCCAAATCGACAATCAGCTTATTAACCACGGAAAAATTGGTACTTATTGGGAGTGCGTCTACAACCATTATCAGCAATTAAAAAATGACTGACCTACGACTTGACTTACTTACCGATTGGCTAGAGTATTTCTTTGATGATGCAAACTTTGTCATCACTAAAGCCAGTGATGACGCTAGTTTTCGCCGTTATTTTAGAGTTGAGCGAGATAATAACACCTTCATCGCCATGGACGCGCCACCAGAAAAAGAGGACAACGCCTCATTTGTGAAAATTGCCACCCTGTTGAGGGATAACAACCTCCACGCCCCTAAAGTCATTGAAGCCAATTTAACACAAGGATTTTTACTGCTTGAAGATTTAGGCAACACCACTTTCTTGCAAGCCTTAAATAACGACAATTGCATCAATTTATATAAAAAAGCGATTGACGAACTTATAAAAATACAAAAAATTGATTATCAAAACACGAACTTACCTTTATACAATGACACACTGTTAAAAAACGAAATGCAATTATTCATTGACTGGTATTTACCACTGAGGAAGGCAAGGCCTTCACCACTATTGCTAACTGATATTTTTCAATCACTCAGTGATAATGCGTTAAATTCCCCGCAAGTATTCGTCCACAGAGACTACCACGCACGCAATCTGATGGTAATTAAAGATGAACTTGCTATTATTGACTTTCAAGATGCAGTTATTGGCTCAAATACTTACGATTTATGCTCCTTGTTAAAAGATGCTTACATAGAGTTATCAGCAAATAACATTCAAATTCTACTTAACTATTATTACACGAAATCTAATATCGACATTGAGTTTTCACAATTTAAAAAGCAATTTGAGTTAATGGGCTTACAACGCCATTTAAAAATTCTCGGCATCTTTAAACGCCTATCAAAGCGTGATGGAAAACACCAATACCTAGATGACATTCCCTTGGTGAAAAAATATATCTTACAAATTGCTGATAAATATCTAGAATTCTCTGCACTCAGGGGTATTTTATGAAAGCCATGATTCTAGCAGCAGGCAGGGGTAAACGCATGATGCCTCTCACTAAAAACACACCAAAACCCCTACTAAAAATTCACGAAAAACCTTTAATTGAATACAGCATTGAGGCACTCAAAAAAGCAGGTGTTACTGACATCATCATCAACACCGCTTACCTAGGAGAGCAAATCCAAGCATACTTGGGTGATGGCACAAAATTCGGCGTACAAGTTCAATACAGCATTGAACAAAATGCCCTAGAAACCGCAGGTGGCATTATCCAGGCGTTGCCTTTATTGGGCAACAGTCCTTTTATAGTAATTAATTCCGATGTGTTATGTGATGTTGATTTATCCACACTTGCCCTACCCAATAATTCATTGGCACACTTATTGTTAGTTGACAACCCTGAACACAATCTAAATGGCGA
Source organism: Gammaproteobacteria bacterium (assembly GCA_028599035.1). Classification (GTDB taxonomy): domain Bacteria; phylum Pseudomonadota; class Gammaproteobacteria; order PS1; family Pseudothioglobaceae; genus Thiodubiliella. The sequence continues at coordinate 10,771 of JAQRMT010000006.1, read as the reverse complement.
TTTCTCTCTAAACGGCAATCAAATTAATCTCGCCAATACTCAAACCTATACTTTCTCAGGCATTGGGCTGTATCACCCTGATTTTTTCCCATCACATCTACATAATCAACAAAAAATACCTCTTTCAAGCCTATTCCAAAAGGCAATTAAGAGTGGAAAATTAACAGGTGAATACTATTCAGGCTACTGGCAAGACATCGGCACACCTGAGCGTTTAGAATTAGCAGATAATTCAATAGGAGGCCTTTTGCACAAATAGGGATGATTAGCAAAATTCAATTTTTACCAGATTGGTGATTTTCTTAAACCTTGTCCTAGCAGGGCTAAGGCTGGGTTTAAAAAATTTCCAAGCGGGTGAAAAGTGGATTTTTGATGATTATTCATATTTATACAAAGGTCTCAATAGATATAAATGTAAAATAACGCTTGGTAGTGCTAAGAGTGTGCTGACAATAAATGGTTATAAACCCCGCCAGATCCGGAAGGAAGCAACGGTAATAATTTTTTTATGTGCTGGTTATTATTCTTGGTGCTACCATTTTTATTTACAACGAACCTAACATGAGCGAACCTTATCAAGTTTTAGCGCGTAAATATCGACCTCACACCTTTAGTGAGATGGTCGGTCAAATACACACGGTTAAAACTTTAATCAATGCACTTGATGTAGATAATTTACACCACGGCTTTCTGTTTACAGGAACACGGGGTGTGGGCAAAACTACGATTGCGAGAATTTTTGCCAAATCCATCAACTGTGAAAGCGGTGTTAGTTCTAAACCTTGTGGCAAATGTGCCACTTGTATTGAGATAGACCAGGGTCAATCAGTTGATTTGATTGAGCTTGATGCGGCGTCACATACGGGTGTTGACAATATGCGTGATATTTTAGAAAATGCACAATACATGCCCACCAAAAATCGTTATAAGATTTACCTGATTGACGAGGTGCATATGCTCTCAAAAAGCAGTTTCAATGCACTGCTTAAAACTCTTGAAGAGCCGCCTGAACATATTAAATTTTTACTGGCAACCACAGATCCACAAAAAGTACCTGTAACTGTGCTTTCTCGTTGTTTGCAATTTACTTTACAAAAACTCACTCATGAAGAAATCCTAGGTCAGTTGAAGTTTATTATGGACACTGAAAAACTAAAATACGAAGAATTGGCACTTAGTCAAATTGCCGATTTTGGCAATGGTTCGATGCGTGATGCACTTAGTCTGCTTGACCAATCTATTGCTTATGGCAAAGGCACGGTAATGACCAAAGACATTAAGGCTATGTTAGGTTTGGTGCATCATGATGACATTGTAACTTTGGCAAAACACCTGCTTAATCAAGACGCTGAAGCATCTATTAATTTTGTTAGAGAATTATCGCATAAAGGTGAAAATCTAACCCACGCACTCAAAGATTTAAGTGCTTTGTTTCATCAAATTTCTATTGCGCAAATTATTGATAATGCGGAGATTTCTAATAATATTAAGTCACTAGCCACACAAATTTCTACCCAAGATTTACAGCTGTTTTATCACATAGCGACTAATGGTAGCAAAGAGTTGCCACTCGCCCCTAGCGAACAAATCGGGCTCGAGATGACGCTATTGCGCATGCTGGCGTTTCACTCAAACACAGTCAATGAGCAACAAACATCGCCCGCCAAAGCACCATCGGAAAAAAAAACACCTAAATTAGTGCCAACGCCTGAAATCAAACAAATAGCCAAAGAAAAACCACAAATACAGGCACAATCCGAGCCAAAAACCGTCAAAAAAGTCAAACAAACCAAGCCTCAATCAACCTTAAATATTAACACTCAAACTGAATGGGAAGAGATCACCCAAACACTTGAATTTAGTACAGTGGTGCGTATGTTGCTTAAAAATACTCTATTTGAAAGTATTGATCAGCAAACACTAACTTTAAGTTTAGACGAACAATTCTCCAGTCTGCTAACGGACAATATTCAACGCACTATCCAGGCGAAATTACAAGAGAGCTTTGGCGAAATCTCCCTAAATATCAACCTTAGCAAACCTAAAATACAAACCTTGGCACAAAAAGAAACACAGGCTAAGAACGAAAAAGCAGCAGCATTGCGACAAGAATTTTTGTCTGATGAAGGCGTGCAAAAATTACAAAAAACCTTTAACGCAAAGGTCGATATTAATTCAATCAAAGAGATAAAAGTGGAGGCAAAAAATGTTTAAAGGTGGAATGGCTGGAATGATGAAAAAAGCCCAACAAATGCAAGATAATATGCAACAAGCACAAGCAGAAATTAAACAACTAACTGCCACAGGAAAGGCTGGAGGTGGTGCGGTTGTTGTTAGTATCAATGGTGAACATCAGGCAACTGACATCCGAATTGACCAAAGTGTGATGAGCGACAAAGATACTTTAGAGGATTTAATCTTAACCGCTATCAACGATGCTAGCCAACAGATTGCTGATACTTCTGCCACCAAAATGAAGAGCGCCACAGGTGGCATGAAATTACCAGGCGGTATGAATTTGCCTTTTTAAAAAAATCTATGATTGAATCTCTTAATAAAGCCTTTTGTGCACTACCTGGTGTTGGTAAGAAAACCGCACAACGCTTTGTTTATCATTTGTTAGAACGCAATCGAGAAGGTGGTATGAATCTCGCCAAAGCTTTAGTAGATGCGATGGAGCATGTCAAACACTGCTCGTCATGCCGTACACTGAGCGAAAAAGACATTTGCAACATTTGTGCCAACAACAATCGCAGTAGCGCACAACTTTGCATTGTTGAAACTCCAACAGATATTCACGCTATTGAACAAAGCAGTGTTTATAAGGGTAAATATTTTGTGCTTAGCGGTTATCTTTCGCCAATTGACGGGATTGGTGCTACCGAATTAGGTCTGGACGAACTAGAGCAGAAATTACGCCAGCAAACTGTTGAAGAAATTATTCTTGCCACCAATGCCACTATTGAAGGCGAGGTAACCGCCCACTATATCAGCACTATGGCAAAACAGTTTAACATTCAAATTACCCGCATTGCCCATGGCCTTCCGATTGGTGGTGAACTTGAATATGCCGACATCAACACTATTGCCCACGCCCTATCTGGACGCAAGGACTACAATCTATAAACCTAAAAACCTTTAGATAACAATTCTATTTCATAACCATCAGGGTCTTTTAAAAAGGCAACAATGGTATCCCCAGCATTCATGGGCCCAGCTTCACGGACAACTTTAACACCCTGCTCTTTTGCACTTATAACGGCCTGATAGACATCTTTCACATTAATGGCAATATGTCCGAACCCTGCGCCTATTTCGTAATTGTTTTTACCCCAATTATAAGTCAATTCCAATGCTGTATTCTCAGCCTCAGAACCATAGCCTAAAAACGCCAGCGTAAATTCGCCCTTAGGATAGTCTTTTTGACGCAATAAGTGCATCCCTAAAACTTCAGTATAAAAGGCAATGGATTTGTCCAAATCCCCTACTCGCAACATTGTGTGTAAGATTCTCATTTGGTTATTATAAGGTCATTGTCAATAAGTAACAACTTATCACTACGCGTCATTGCCTTAATCTCACACTCTCGTTTTAATGCGGCACTCCTATCCTTGGCTTTTTCTTGATACACCAACTTACAAGGCGCATTTGCTCGAGTGTATTTGGCACCGCCAACAATCTCGCCATTGTGCTGACGAAGGCGTTTGTCTATATCGTTGGTTACCCCACAATACAGCGCATCATTCGCACATCGTAATAAATACACAAACCAAGGTTTATTCATCAATTTATTCGCCATCATATAGTATAATTGCGCAGTTTAATCCATCTTTATAAGTTAATGGAAAAAACCTACAACCCTGAACAAATCGAAGCCAAATATCGCTCGCTTTGGGAAAATCAAAATTTATTCTCTTCAAACTCAAACGACGCCAGCAAAAATGCCTATTGCATTATGCTGCCACCGCCAAATGTAACAGGTAGTTTACATATGGGGCACGCATTTCAACACACCATTATGGATGTATTAACGCGTTATCATCGTGGAAAAGGCGAACAAACGCTGTGGCAACCAGGCACAGATCATGCGGGCATTGCTACACAAATGGTGGTTGAGCGTCAATTAGCCGCTCAAGACATTACTCGCCATGAAGTTGGTCGAGAAAAATTCATTGAAAAAATTTGGGATTGGAAAGAACAGTCTGGTGGCACAATTACTTCGCAAATGCGTCGTTTAGGTGCTTCAGTGGATTGGGATAAAGAGCGTTTTACGATGGATGAAGGGCTTTCAGATGCGGTAAAAAAAGTCTTTATTCGACTACACAAAGAAGGGTTAATTTATCGTGGTAAGCGCTTGGTAAATTGGGATCCAGTATTGCAAACCGCTATTTCTGATTTAGAGGTGGTTGCACAAGAAGAAAATGGTTTTATGCACCATGTGAAATACCCGTTTGTTGATGGTGATGGTTTTATGGAAATTGCCACCACTCGACCAGAAACTATTTTGGCGGATGGTGCCTTAGCGGTCAATCCAAACGATGAGCGTTACAAAGACATTGTTGGTAAATGGGTGTGTGTGCCAATGACTGATAGAAAAATTCCTATTATTGCTGATGATTATGTGGATATAGAATTTGGCACAGGCTGTGTGAAAATCACTCCAGCGCATGATTTTAATGATTGGGAAGTTGGTCAACGCCACAAAATGGAAGTAATCAACCTGCTCACTCCAGATGCAAAAATGGGTGAAAATGCCCCGGCTGTTTACCAAGGTCTGGACCGATTTAAAGCACGCAAAAAAATTATTCAAGATTTAGATAATGCTGGACTACTGGTAAAAGTTGAGCCACACAAACTTACCCCGCCACGAGGCGACCGTTCTGGTGCAATTCTAGAGCCTTATCTAACCGACCAATGGTTTGTGAAAATTGCACCATTGGCACAGCCTGCAATTGATGCGGTGAAAAATGGCGAAATTCGCTTTATTCCACAAAACTGGGACAAAACTTATTACAACTGGATGGACAACATTCAAGATTGGTGTATTTCGCGCCAAATTTGGTGGGGACATCGCATTCCCGCATGGTATGACGACAAAGGCAATATTTTTGTGGCAGATTCACTTGAAGAGGCGCAAAAGCAAGCAGGAGAAGGTGTATCACTTAGGCAAGATGAAGATGTACTTGACACTTGGTTTTCCTCTGCTCTGTGGCCATTTTCAACCTTGGGCTGGCCTGAGAAAACCCCTGATTTGGCACGCTTTTACCCAACCGATGTTTTGGTGACGGGCTTTGATATTATTTTCTTTTGGGTGGCACGAATGATTATGTTCGGGTTGAAATTTACTGGCGAAGTGCCGTTCAAAGACATTTATATCACTGGCTTAATCAGAGATGGACAGGGGCAAAAAATGTCTAAGTCCAAAGGCAATGTCTTAGACCCAATTGATTTGATTGATGGCATATCCTTAGCGGATTTACTCGAAAAAAGAACCCAAGGCATGATGCAGCCAAAAATGGCAGAAAAAATCAAAAAGCAAACCAAGAAAGAGTTTACTGATGGTATTCCTGCATTTGGCACTGATGCGTTGCGCTTCACTTTCGCCGCTCTCGCCTCTTTTGGGCGGGATATTAAATTTGACCTCAAACGGGTTGAAGGTTATCGCAATTTTTGCAACAAACTTTGGAATGCCTCTCGATTTGTGTTGATGAAACTCGAGGGTGAAACCATTAACCCAAGTGCACAAATATCAACGGCTGATGCGTGGATTTTGTCTCGTTTACAAGACACCAAAGCCAAAGTTGAAAAGCATTTAAGCGATTATCGCCTAGATTTAATGAGCCAAGAGCTCTACGAATTTGTTTGGGGTGATTATTGCGATTGGTATTTAGAATTATCCAAACCTTTATTAGCGGATGAAACCACCAAAACTGGCACACAAGCCACGCTGATTAAAGTCTTGAATGAAATCGTTACTTTGCTCCACCCTATCATCCCCTTCATTACTGAGGAAATCTTTGAACAGTGTAATACTATCCTTGGCAAAGACAACAGTAGTTTGATGAGTAAATCTTATCCAGAAGTTGATTCACAACTCATCTCAGCAAACTCTGAGGCGGAAATTCAATGGCTGCAATCGTTCATCTTGGGTGTGCGTCAAATCCGTGGCGAGATGAATATTTCACCCAACAAACCGCTGAATTGCTTTGTACAGGGCTTTAGTGCAAATGATGAGGCTTATCTTGATAATAACGCCAATATCTTAAACGCTTTGTTAAAAATGCAAACACTGGATAAACTTCCTCCTAGCGAAGAAGCGCCTGAATCAGCTACAGCATTAGTGGGAGAGATGAAAATCCTCATTCCTTTGGCAGGATTGATTGATAAAGAGCAAGAGATTGCACGGCTAAATAAAGAAATTGAGAAACTAAACCAACAAAAGATGCAATTTGAAGGAAAATTAAACAATGAAAAGTTCGTCAATAGTGCGCCTGAGGCTATTGTAAATATAGAAAGGGAAAGGCTAACTTCAACAGAAAATGCCATTGCTGACTTATCAATACAATTGGGGAAAATAAACAACTTATGAAATTAAAAAATATTTTATTTCCAATACTTTTATTATCATACTCAATGGTAAATGCTGAATCATTCGTCTATGTAACTGACATGGTGCCTATTCCTATGCGCTCTGAAAATAAAATTCAAAACAGCCCTAGTAACCTTATTAAAATGCTAGATTCTGGCACTAAGTTAGAAATTTTAGCCACCGAAGATGGTTGGACTAAGGTTAAATTTGAACAAACTATTGGTTGGATTATTTCACGCTACTTAACCTCTAACGAGCCTGCAAGAGTGCAATTAGAAGCGCTTAAACGCAGTAACAATAACAACCAATTATCACTCTCTAAGAAAAATGATAGAAACAAAGAACTCGAAAAACAGGTGGCTGATTTAAAGGCAAAAAATGCAGAATTATCTATTCAATCTGGTAAATTAGAATCAGAAAAAGAACATGTTAAACAAGTGTATAAAGACGCTCTCAAGCTCGAATATAAAAATAAAAACCTTAAAAAACAAACACTACAACTAAAAGCAGAATTAAAGTTATTGCAAAATAATAACACCGTTGGGCAAGAGGCCAGTGCTAGAAACTGGTTTATCGTTGGTGCATTGGTCTTATTTTTTGGCTTTATGACAGGCTTTATTTTCCAAAAACGCACAAATCAAAGGAGATTTTAAAATGAACCTACTAAAAACCGCACTTACTTTTGACGATGTATTACTTGTACCCGCACATTCGACCATTATGCCAAAAGAGGTTAACTTAAAAACACAATTAACTAAAAACATTACGCTAAACACTCCTATTCTATCGGCAGCAATGGATACAGTAACTGAAGCCAGCCTAGCAATTACAATGGCACAAGAAGGTGGCATTGGTATTATTCATAAAAATATGTCATCCGCAGAACAGGCAGCAGAAGTGCACAAAGTTAAACGCTTTGAATCTGGCATTATTAGAAACCCAATTACCATCGATGCCACCGCAACAATTAAAGATGTGTATGACAAACAACAGCAATACAAAATTTCAGCATTGCCTGTAGTAGAGGGTGATACCATTGTTGGCATAGTAACAAGTAGAGATGTTCGCTTTGAAACCAATCTGAGTAACTTGGTTGAAAATGTGATGACACCGCAACGCCAACTCATCACCGTTACAGAAGGCACAGATATGAGCAAAGTGCGCGCCTTATTACACAAACACCGCATTGAACGCGTCATTATCACCAGTGATGACTTTACTTTGCAAGGTATGATTACTGTTCGTGATATTCAAAAATCAACTGACTTCCCTAACGCCTGCAAAGATGACAAAGAACAATTACGAGTAGGCGCTGCAGTTGGCGTAGGTGCTGGCACAGGAAAGCGTATTGACGCACTGGTTAAAGCAGGGGTTGATGTTGTTGTGATTGACACTGCACATGGTCATTCTCAGGGCGTGTTAGACAGAGTCAAAAAAACCAAAAACAAACACCCAAATTTAAACATTATTGCCGGCAATATTGCCACTGGTGTAGCAGCACTAGATTTAGTCAAAGCAGGTGCAGACTGTGTTAAAGTCGGCATCGGCCCAGGTAGTATCTGCACTACTCGCATTGTTGCTGGTGTCGGCGTGCCACAAATCACCGCTATTTCTGATGTGGCCGATGCACTCAAAGGCACGGGCGTACCACTAATTGCCGATGGCGGTATTCGTTATTCTGGTGATATCGCTAAAGCCTTTGCCGCTGGCGCTTATTGCGTGATGCTTGGCTCAATGCTAGCAGGCACGGAAGAATCTCCAGGCGAAGTTGAGCTTTATCAAGGTCGTTCTTACAAATCCTATCGTGGCATGGGCTCATTAGGAGCAATGAATCAAGCGCACGGATCATCTGATCGCTATTTTCAAGCAGATTCTAAAGCGGACAAATTGGTCCCAGAAGGCATTGAAGGTCGCGTCCCCTTTAAAGGCTCTATCCGCCCTATCATCCACCAAATGCTCGGTGGTGTTAGGTCGTCAATGGGTTACACAGGTTGCGCAACGCTAGACAAAATGCGCACCGACGCCACTTTTGTCCAAGTAACCTCAGCAGGTATGGTTGAATCTCATGTGCATGATGTTTCGATAACCAAAGAAGCCCCAAACTACCATCAATAATTTTGTCTTTGTTGAGGTTGTATCGTTAGTTTTAGAAGTATTTTTCAACAATTAATGCACCATGAAAGACACCTAAAATATCAATCGTATTTGTATCTGTTATCAAATATGCAATTCTATAATGCCCATAAAGTAATATCCTAATTTCTTTATTCTCATCGCTTGAATAATCATATCCAATCTCTGGAAATGATTTTAATATCTGAGCCTTTTGGTGTATTTCATTAACAACTTTTTTAGCAACTAATTTATCATCTTGTGCAATATAATTGTATCCAAAGTTCAGACTCTTTTGTCCAATAAATGACTACCATGCTTTAATTCTATCACCCATCTCTTGATTTGAAATCGTTTTATTCTCAACCGAATCTTGCAATCCACTCTTTATTATTCTATCAAAACCCAATTCTTTCAAAATTTCATCATAAGAACTGTCTTCTGGCAAAGAATCAATTATTTTTCTTGTTTCCGCCTTTACAACATTCATTACTCATTCCTTTTTTATAAATCTTTTATCTATTTTATGCATGTAAATTGAGGGTATTTTTACTTATTTGATTACAAATTGGACAATGCTTATCTTTGCCTAACTTTACAGTCCTAAAGTTTACATCTAGTGCGTCAATAATCAGTAATTTGCCCGTTAGTTGCTCTCCTAAATTTAGCAATACCTTGATAGCCTGTAGTGCTTGCATAGTGCCAAGCATTCCTGCAACAGGGGCAAGAATGCCGTTATTGGTGCAATTTTCATTGCTGTTTCCCATAACTGAGTAGAGGCACTGGTAACAAGGTTGATTCACTTCATAACCCTTAAAAACAGACAGCTGCCCTTCAAAACGAATAACTGCGGCTGAAACCAAAGGTGTGCGTTGGGCAACGCAGGCTTGATTAATTTTAAAACGGGTATTGAAATTATCAGTGCCATCAAGCACAATATCAGCTTTTTGCACCCAATCATTGATATTGCTCTCGTTTAAATCTACCAAAGTAGTGATTTGAATATCTGGGTTAATTGCCAGCATTTTTTCTTTGGCAGAATCGACTTTATCCTTGCCAATATCACTCGTATGATGAATAACTTGGCGAGCAAGATTGGACAATTCTACTTGGTCAAAATCGGCAATAATTAAATGCCCAACACCACTAGCAGCGAGATACAAGGCGCTGGGAGAGCCCAAACCACCCAAGCCAACTAACAGCATTGTAGAATCTAGTAACGCCTGCTGCCCTTCTATGCCTATTTCTGGCAAGAGGATTTGACGAGAATATCTAAGTAATTTTTCATCATTCATAAGTTAAAATTATAGCCTATGAATGCAAACATAATAATTAAAACGCTTGAGTCTTTTGCAACGCTTGAGCGTAAAAAAACCAACGAGTGGTTTTTTAAAACTGGCAAAGGTGAATATTCGGAGTTTGATAAATTTATCGGAGTGCGTGTGCCGCAAACTCGGCAAGTAGCCAAGCAATATTTCAAAACGACTGGTTTCGAAGAGATTGGCAAACTTATCAATCACCCTATTCACGAGGTGCGTCATTGTGGGTTGATTATGCTGGTTAATCAGTATCAGACTGGCAATCAAAGGGCAGTATTTGGTTATTACATAGACAACATTCAGGCGGTTAATAATTGGGATTTAGTGGACACTACCACACCACAGATTGTCGGGGATTTTCTGCACCAATATCCAGAAAAATTACCCCTATTGTTTGATTTTTCGCGCTCGAATGATTTATGGGAGCGGCGTATTGCTGTTGTGGCAACTTGGGCCTTTATCAAGAAAAATGAATTCACGCCAACACTCGAAATCAGCAAATTATTGCTGAATGATAAACAGGATTTAATTCATAAAGCTGTTGGCTGGATGCTTAGAGAGGTTTATAAAAAAGACCCTGATGTTTGCAAAACTTTTCTACAAGAAAATTACACGCAACTACCTAGAACGACTTTAAGATATGCGATTGAACGCATGGAAGAGACGGAAAGGCTGAATTACTTAAAAGGAAATTTCTGATGTATCAAATTTATTTTTACATACCAGTGGACAAGGCAGAAGCAGTCAAAAA
>JAQRMT010000059.1 GCA_028599035.1 Gammaproteobacteria bacterium | reverse complement strand
CTAATACCCTTGCGCTGCATTAGTAAGCCCTTGGCTTTCTCAACGGCTTTTCGTTCTGAAAGCTGATTGCGTGTTGCATCTAATTCATCTTTAAGTGCTTGAAATTCTCTAAATCGTGCCATTGCCACATCAATAATCGGTTGTACACGATTTTCCTCGAGTCCGTCAACAATATAGGCGTTCACGCCTGATTTAATAGCAGAATTTGCCATTTCAGAATTCGATTCCTCAGCAAACATCACAATCGGCTTTGGCTTGGTTTTATTCACATCAGTTAAATTTGCAAACACTTCCTCATCGGGGATATCGGCATTCACAATCACCACATCCGCATGCGTCATCTCATTACTGTTTTGCAAGTTGGCACTATTGTCCATACGACAAATTACTTCGTGCCCTTGGTCTTGCAAAGCACGGCGTAACATTGCCGATCGACCTGTGTTTTCATCCACTAGAATGATTTTGAGCGCTATATTCATAGGTGATAGATTATATAGGATTTAACGCCATTTATTCTATGTTTGTTTTTCCATAAAAAAACCCCGCATCGGCGGGGTTTAAAATTCAAATGAATTTTAAGAGGTTAGAAAGACTTACTAATGCTAAATACTGTGTTGTCTGAACTGCTGCCACCTGCATCTGGCTTGGACTTATTCCAAGCAACGGCATAATCAAGCTCATTAAAGGACTTTGCAAAAGTAACAGAATGATACTTGTTGATATCCTTGTAATCTCCGTATACTAATGTGGTGTCTACTCCTGATAAGTCTAAGTTATAAGACAACTCTAAATTATCACTCGCATCATCAACACCCTTGTATTGAGTTAATCCAAAGCCTTCATAAGATACAGCAACATAAGCCTCTTCAAAGTCATTATCTTTCTCGTTGTAAGTATAAGAAATATAACCGATTTCATAACCAACACCACTGTCTAATTCACCTGAATAAGAGCCATAGATATCAAACTCAGAGGATGCACCACCAAAGTCAACATTAGAACCCCAAACACCTAGTGCAAAGCCATTGCCTATATCGTAATCAAGTCCTCCTTGAATGGCTTTCTTATCATCAGATTGAGTTTCACCACGCCAAATATAATCATTGGCGATGGTTATATTGGCGCTCACTGCTGATACTTCTGCCTTGTTTTCTGCAAAAGAGGTAGCGCTCATTACGATTAAACCAGTGGTTAATAACAGTTTTTTTGTTAAATTTTTCATATTTTCTCCTTATTTATATATTTTTTAATACTGCCAAAAGCGAAACACTTTTGGCTTGTTTTATTACTTAGCCGTAAATTCTGGATAAGCGTGCAATCCACACTCTGCAATATCCACGCCTTCGGCCTCTTCTTGCTCTGAAACTCGAACGCCCATCACCGCTTTAATTGCCAACCAAAGCGCCAGTGATGCGCCGAATACCCAAGCAAAAATTGTCAAAGCACCGAGTAACTGCCCTGTAAACGATACATCTGCATTGGTCAATGGCACTGCTAATAAGCCCCATAGTCCGACAACGCCATGCACAGAAATCGCACCAACTGGATCATCAATCTTAAACACTCTGTCTAAAGTTGAGATTGAGAACACCACCAAAACACCACCGACCGCACCAATCAAAGTTGCCACTAAAGCGCTCGGCGTGTCTGGCCCTGCAGTAATAGCAACCAAACCTGCCAATGCGCCGTTAAGTGCCATTGTTAGGTCAGCCTTGCCCCATAGTATTTTGACCAATAAAAGTGCGGCAATCACACCGCCAGCGGCAGCGGCATTGGTATTTAAAAACACCATTGCTACTGCATTTGCACTTTCTTTACTCGCCATCGCTAATACTGAACCACCATTGAAGCCAAACCAACCCATCCATAAAATGAATGTGCCTAAAGTTGCCAATGGCATATTAGAGCCAGGAATTGCATTCGATGAGCCGTCTTTATTGTATTTACCTCTACGAGCACCAAGCACCAACACACCTGCTAACGCCGCTGCTGCACCAGCCATATGCACAATACCTGAGCCTGCAAAGTCAGCAAAACCATAATCAGCTAACTTGAACAATCCAAATACTGCTTCACCGCCCCAGGTCCAAGCGCCTTCCATTGGGTAAATAATGCCCGTGAAAATCACAGCAAAAGCAAAGAATGAAAATAACTTCATACGCTCTGCTACTGCACCAGAAACAATACTCATTGCGGTTGCCACAAACACCACTTGAAAGAAGAAGTCTGCTGCATTTGAGTATTTATCACCTTGGCCACTAATACCATCTAGCAATATACCGCCGCCATACATCAAGTCATACCCATAGACCATATAAGTGGTGCAAGCAATTGCAAATAAACCAATATTTTTGGTCAATATCTCCGTGGTGTTTTTACTTCTAACTAGCCCTGCCTCTAACATTGAGAAGCCCGCTGCCATCCACATCACCAACGCACCCATCACTAAAAAGTAAAAAGTATCGATGGCAAATTGCATTTCTAAAATTGTATTTTCCATTTCTATCTCCTAAAGTGCTACTGCACCAGTTTCGCCTGTTCTAATACGAACAACCTGCTCTAAATTACTCACAAAAATCTTACCATCACCGATTTTTCCCTCGCCATCAGATTTGGCTGCCGTGCTAATTATTTCAACCACGCTATCAACTTGGTCTACAGAAATCGCAATCTCCAACTTAACTTTTGGTAAAAAATCTACCGTATACTCAGCACCACGGTAAAGCTCTGTATGTCCTTTTTGACGACCAAAACCTTTAACCTCTGTTGCTGTAATGCCTGAAACACCGACTTCAGACAGCGCCTCTCTGACTTCATCAAGCTTAAAAGGCTTGATAATTGCTGTTATCATTTTCATGTAACTCTCCTGTTATTTAAAAACAAAAAAAAGCCAGCGGTTGCGCTTGTAAAAATTTACAAACACAACGGCTGGCTTCTATACCTTTTTATTACAGCTCCCTCTTGAAACTGACGAAAAAAAACGCTTACTTAAACCTTTATAATCAAAAAGTCTAAATAAACGCCAATGTTCTGTGTTAAATTCCGTCTTTGGAAACTAACTAGGGTAAATTATATCTAAAAAAATTCAATATGCAAGGTTTTTCTTCATTGTTTTTATTTAATCATGGCTAAATACTCCATCTCGCTCAGTATTTCAATGCCAAACTTTTTAGCACTTTCAATTTTTTTTTGCCCAACTTTTTCACCAATAACCAGATAATTTGTCTTGGTATTTACGCTAGATTGAACCTGTACACCAATTGATTTGGCATATTTTTTCATCTCGTCCCTGGATGATTGCATTTTGCCAGTAAAGATGATTTTTTTGCCACTAAAATGATGGCTGGATCCTGCTAATTTTTCTTGCAAGAGCGTTGGCTCTAAATTAAAGTTGTATTGATTGAGTAGTTCAAATTCATCTTTGATACTTTGAAGTCCCACAATAATAGCCTGTGCAGTTAGTTCAGCAAAGCCTTCAATACTGGCTATTTTTTCTAAATCTAGAGTAAAAACATCATGCAATAGGCAAGATTTGAGCAAATTTTCACAGTTCCCTGTGCCCAATCTAGACACACCAAAAGCCGCTAAAAAACGCCAGTCTTCGATTTGTTCTGCAGCCGATCTGCGACATTCAGCGACCAAATTCTCGCTGGTTTTTTCACCAAACCCCATCTTAGTAAAATCATGTGCATTGAGTGTGTAAATTTGTGAAACTTTGCGAATGTTATTTTCGTATAATTTTTCAATAGTAGCAACACCAAAACCATCATTATTGGCCAGCACTTTAAAAAAATATGCTATTTTTCCAATCACTTGTGCTGGACACAAATCGTGATTTACGCACATTAAGAAATCAGCATCCCATTGTAATTTTTCACCACAACTTGGGCAGTTTTTAGGAATATCGACTTCTGCTGATTTTAAAACTCGATTGATTTTAGGAATCACCAACCCAGAACGAGTAAGCTCAATCACACTGCCGACACCCAGTCCTTGCTCCTTAACCAGTCCATAATGATGCCCCGTGGCACGCATAATAGTCGCACCACTCAGTAGAGTAGGCTCTAATTCTGCTACAGGGGTAATCTTCCCAGTGCGTCCTACTTGTGGGGTAACAGATAACACCTTGACTTGCGCCTTGTCCTTATTTTCTTTAAAGGCAATCTGCCAACGATGGAACTTTCTATTTGCCCCCATTTGGATTTTTAAAATATCATTTGTCACTTCAAACACAACGCCATCCACATCAAAATCCACACTATCGAGCATTTCTTGCACAATATACTCAAACTGCGATTCTAATTCATCCATACTGCCAATCCAATTAGGCAATTGATTAAAAGGCGCAAATAAAGCGGCTTTATCAACAATGGCTTTTTTTGCCATAATATCCAGTTCTTTTTCCTTAATCAAGCTGGCTTGAAAATTGCGTGGATATTCAAAATCTTTAGTCAAATGGGCTTCAAAATAACTTTTCTTAACCACAATTTCACCTGCACCTTGTCCGCGTTTAGCATCGTTATAAACCTGCAATCCACGCTCAAATACACGAGTAATATCACTGCCTTTTTTACCGTCGCCTCGAGTGTAAAGGTGTTTACCGTCATCATAGCCTGCGAAACCATCTAACTTGGGTGTGGCTTTAATTTCAATACTGTGCATATCCAAATCAATCTCAAGGCTAGATTTTTTAATACGCTCTAACCACTTACCTATCTCCTCTTGAGAATAGGCTTTATCGGTAGAAAGCATAATTTCAGGCAGTAAGACTTTATCGCTAGAAAAACCTACTCCTTCTGGCTCAACAGTTTTTAATAACGGGTGATTTGGCGTGCGTTTTTTAAGTGTAGCAAGATAAACAAAATCATAATCTTGATCGCTAATGATAGGGCTGCCGGCACGATATGAAGTGTTGGCTAATTCACAAAAATCTGCCAACTGCTGGTCGGATAATTCGTCTACTAGAATTATTTTGTCAATAATGGCTTGTGATAACGCCATTTATTCTTACTTGAATTGTTCAGCAATATCGCCCAAGAGTTTGTAACTAAAATCAATGGTTTCTTGACTGTTTTTCTCAGACAAATCATTAAAAGTTACCTCGGTTGCATTGCTACTAATTTGCTTGACAATGACTTGGTATGATTTTCTAATTGCATTATCGCCAAAGATGCGTGAAAGAACGCCTTTATCTTTATCTTGAGCAATATTGATATAAAAACTACCTTCTTTCACATCTTTATCTTCAGTATCAATACCTAGCTGGTCAAGCGCCCAGCCAATATTTTCCCAAGTATCGTATTGCCCTAAAGAAAATTTAAGTTTTGCATAACCGCCAATGCCTTTTACTATTTCTACGCTAGATTTCTTCTGCTGTATAGTGGCAGTAATTTGTTCTCTAGCAACAGCGTGATCACTACCAAGATAAACCATAAATCGATACAGCATTTCAGTTTCTAACGAATCGTCCTTAGGTCGAACCTGCCAAACGGTATTTTCATCTTCGCCACCTGCCTTGGTAATCACTTCTTCCATAGAATTTAAAGTGAAGTGAACTTCGGTTTTATTGCCATCATCAATGGGTTCAACTCTTATCCTATATTTGTCAATAATTGGCAATGCATATCTTGCAGAAACTGCTTTTTTTAACATTGAACGAATTAAGCCAACTGATTGGTCAGGAATTTCAGGGCGATTTTCTAAGAAGTCTGTCTCCATAACGCCAATTTTCTTGTCAGATTTCTTAATGGCAAAACCGTGTGACTTAAAGAAACTTCTGGCTAAACCCCAAACTGAATCTACTTTTTTATCAACCACCAGCCAGCGAATTTGACCTGATTTTTTAATTGCAACATTTGTAAATCCATTTAAGATACTTGTCGCTTTTTTATTAACGAGTTCATTTTTAGAAAAACTGATGGTATCTTCTTCAATATTTGAAACATACTCACTTAATTTAAACGCATTTTGAGAGTTTGGCTTGGTTAAATCTGGTGGTATTTTTAAAGAAGTCACCGTCTTATTTGAATAGTATTGAATGTCTTTTTTACCAAGATCTTGCTTTGTAGTCTGCTTGTCTTTATTGCCGAATGAAAAACAACCCGCCAAAGAGAAGGCAAGTAGTACAATTGTTATTCTTCTCATCATATAACTCCTAAATTGGATAAATCTTGCTCTAATATGCCCTGAGCCTGTGGTGATAACTTCGTTAATGGCAAGCGAATACCGCTGTCGCATTTTCCCATTTTGTGTAACGCCCATTTTACTGGGATTGGATTAGATTCAATAAACAAATGTTGGTGCAGATTATATAAGTTTGCATCAATACTTCCAGCGGTTTCCCTGTCTTCGTTAAAAGCCGCTTGATAGGCACTAGATACTTCTGCTGGAGCGACATTGCAGGTAACTGAAATACCACCATGACCGCCCATTACAATAAATTCAACCGCTGTTGCATCATCACCACTATACAACAAAAAATCTTCTGGACATTGGTCAATCAATGCTTGGGCAACAGCTAAGTCGCCTGTAGCATCTTTAATGCCAATAATATTTTTAATCGTTGATAAGCGTACCGCTGTTTCTACTGATAAATCTACCGCTGTCCTACCCGGTACATTGTACAAAATTTGATCAATATCCACCGCTTCAGCAATGGCCTTGTAATGCTGATAAAGCCCTTCCTGTGTTGGTTTGTTGTAATACGGCGTTACCAGAAGTACAGCGTCAGCACCCATATCTTTAGCGGCTTGCGTGAGTTCAATCGCCTCAGAAGTAGAATTAGCGCCTGTACCTGCAATAATCGGAATGCGTCCCTTGGCGAACTCGATGGTTTTTTGCATTACCTTAATATGTTCACTTTGATTAAGCGTCGCACTCTCGCCTGTTGTTCCCATGGAAATAATAGCGTGAGTGTTGTTCTCAATATGAAATTCAACCAAAGATGCCAAGGCGTTAAAATCCACCGAACCATCTTCAAGCATCGGAGTAATAAGGGCGACCATAGCGCCAGTTAATGGGTGTTGAATACGCATTATATTATTATATAGTTTTTTTGAATATAAAAAACCCACTAAAATAAAATTTCAATGGGTTTTCCAATTTTATGCCACACTTTATAAATTATAACCTATTTCCTCATGCGAACTAATATCTAATCCTTGCTGCTCCTCTTCTGCACTAACCCTTAATCCAATAATCATATCGACACCTTTAAGGATAATATAAGTTGCAACTGCCGTATAAGCAAAGGTTGCCACCACGCCGATAAATTGCACGCCCACTTGTGAGGCAATAGTCATACCCTCAGCCAAGCCCTGACCACTAAATAGACCCAGCTCACTTGAAGCAAATACACCAGCCAGCAATGTCCCCAAAACACCACCTACACCATGCACAGGGAAAACATCTAAAGAATCATCAATTTTTAATTTTTGTTTAATAATAATCACAGCGTTAAAACAAACAATGCCCGCAACAAAACCAATGACCAGTGCCCCCGCAGGACCAACAAAACCCGAAGCTGGTGTAATCGTACCTAATCCCGCAACCATGCCTGTTACTGTACCTAATGCAGTTGGTTTGCCAAATTTAATCCACTCATAAAACATCCAAGTTACCGCTGCAGTTGCAGCCGAAATATGGGTTACCAACATTGCCATTGCTGCATCGCCATTCGCTGCTAAAGCCGAGCCACCATTAAAGCCAAACCAACCAACCCAAAGCATGCCTGCACCAGTCACAACCATTGTCATATTGTGTGGTGGCATTGGTTTATGTCCAAATCCTTTACGCGGACCTACAACAATTGCTGCCACCAAAGCACCAACACCTGCGGTAATATGTACCACTGTGCCACCTGCAAAATCTAATAAACCCATTTCTTGTAGCCAGCCGCCACCCCACACCCAATGCGTGATTGGCGCATAGACCACAATTAACCAAAATGCACTAAATAACAATACGGCAGAAAACTTCATTCGCTCCGCAAAACCGCCCACGATTAATGCAGGGGTAATAATGGCAAATGTCATTTGAAACAACGCAAACAAACTCTCAGGAATATTGCCACTTAACGAACCTTCAAGCACGCCTGATAACATAAACTTGGACAAACCACCAAAATAAGAATTACCCTCAGCAAAAGCGATTGAATACCCAACAACTAACCAAAGAATTGAAGCAATACCTGCAATAGCAAAACATTGCATTAATACCGATAGAATATTTTTACTACGAACCAAGCCACCATAAAACAATGCCAAACCTGGCAAAGTCATAAATAAAACTAGGGCTGTTGAAGTCAAAATCCACGAGGTATTTGCCCCGTCTAAGCCCTCTGCAAACACGCTCATTGGCATTAATGCCAATAAAATTAAGTATCTCCTCATTTTTTCCCTCTCCTTACAGTGCGTCTTGGTCAGTTTCGCCAGTGCGAATACGGATCACTTTTTCTAGGCTACTAACAAAAATCTTGCCATCACCTACTTTACCGGTGTTAGCAGTATTACTGATTGCCTCAATAACACTGTCTAGTTTTGATGCTGAAATCGCAATTTCTAATTTAATTTTAGGCAAAAAGTCAATTTTATATTCTGCACCACGATACATTTCTGTGTGGCCTTTTTGACGACCAAAGCCTTTAACTTCAGTAACAGTGATGCCAGACACGCCAGCCTCTGATAAGGACTCTCTTACATCGTCTAGTTGATGCGGTCTAAGAATTGCGGTTACAAATTTCATACTTTTCTCCTATGTAAATAAGCCGTTTATTATACAAAAAATTACCCCTCATTTTTAACAAACTTTGAGACTTTTGCATAAATAGGGATGATTAGCAAAATTCAATTTTTACCCCTCAAGGGGGTATTGAACAGAATGCCAGATTGGTGATTTTCTTAAACCTTGTCCTAGCAGGGTTAGCGCTACACAGCAATCCTCTAGGAGGGTTAGCG
>JAQRMT010000058.1 GCA_028599035.1 Gammaproteobacteria bacterium | reverse complement strand
CTTGTGATCGAGCGGGTGTTATCACTGATGTAAGAAAGAAAGAATTTTACGAAAAGCCAACATGGGTTAATAAGCGTATGAAAGCAGCAGCTGTCAAGCGCACCCATAAGGAAATGGCAAAGAACCGTATTCACCGTAAACGCATGTATTAAAAGAAAATAATTTAGTGTTTTGTTGAATTAACGCTAACAAATTTTTTTTTAATTTTGCCGATACGAGTATCGGCATTTTTTTAATTTAATTCCCTATTCTATGTTTGAACTAAAACAACGCATTACTGCTGATATGAAATTAGTAATGAAAGCCAAGGATAAAGACGCTCTAAAGGCCATCCGTATGATTTTAGGTGCCATCAAGCAAAAAGAAGTAGATGAGCGCATTGACCTTGATGATGATCAGGTATTGACTGTTATTCAAAAAATGGTTAAGCAGCGCAAAGACTCAATCTCACAATTTACAGCAGCAGGCCGTACCGACTTAGTTGATGTTGAAGAAGCAGAACTTATTATTATCAACAACTATATGCCTGCACAACTCTCAGAAGATGAGATTGCTATTGCTGTAGATAAGGCAATAGCCGACTCTGGTGCATCTTCTATGCAAGATATAGGCAAGTTAATGGGGCTACTTAAGGCTCAATTAGCGGGTAAAGCCGACATGGGTATCGTCTCTAGTATTATCCGTTCTAAACTTTCTTAAAAAAGAATCTTCTATTGTCTTATAATAGACTTTAGTCTATTTCTTGGAGGAGAGCATGAAATTCATATCAATTTTATTGCTTGTCAGTAATTTTGCATTTGCACAAACCGTACCAGATTATGCGAAAGAGGGGCGTTGGGCGGCACAAGTAGAAGACAGCTTGATGGATGGCGATGTGGTTTGGTTAAGTGCAAATAATTATAAGTTTTTGTCGCTTTATACGCCTAGTGAAACGGATGCTAAGCGTGCAGCGTTAGTAATTCATGGTTTGGGTGCGCACCCCGATTGGGCGCAAGTGATTCAACCATTGCGAGTTGCTTTGACAGAAAAAGGGTGGCACACTCTGTCTATCCAAATGCCAGTATTGGCAAATGATAGAGAAGCACCAGAATATATGTCTCTATTAATGCAAGGCGATGAGCGTATTAAAGTTGCGATTAATTATCTGCAACAACAAGGTCTAAGCGTAGATGCAATTATTTCCCATAGCCTGGGTAGCGTAATGAGCGCACATTATTTGGATAAAAATCAACAACCAGTGAAGTACTTTGTAGCGGTTGGAATGCCAGATTTAGTGGTTAAATATTTGGAAGAAATTCGTATTCCAATACTCGATTTATATGGCGTGGATGATATTGAGCCTGTGCTTAAATCTGTTGGTAAACGAGCGCAAGCCTCTAAAGAAAATAAATATTACACACAAAAAAAAGTGGATGCTGATCATTTTTTTAATGACAAAGATGAATTGTTAATTGACGAAGTAAGCGCTTGGTTGAAATAGTACCTTTATTATTGTTGGGGGTATTTTCTGGCTTTATAGCGGGTTTACTAGGGGTTGGCGGTGGCTTAATTATCGTGCCAGCATTACTATATTTATTGGCAGGGGATATTGAACAATCCATGTTAATGCACAGCGCCATAGGCACAGCGCTGGCAGTGATTATCTTTACTTCACTTTCCAGTGTTTGGGCGCATCATCGTCATGGCGCTATTTACTGGCGTTATTTTATCAAACTCATGCCAAGTATTTTGTTGGGTGCTTTTAGCGGAGCGATTATTACTCAATATTTGAGTTTTGATTTTTTGCGAATTTTCTTTGCAATCTTTGAGGTAACTGTGGCATTGATGATGTGGTTTGGCATCAGCACTTCTGGGCATGCGGATAATCTGAGCAGATGGGTTTGGCTAATAACAGGCTATCTGATTGGCTTGATTTCAGCCATCGTTGGTATTGGCGGGGGCACGATGAGCACCCCATTTCTAACCTATAATAAGGTGGACATTAAAAACGCCATTGCCACTTCAGCGGCCATTGGGCTGCCGATTGCGATTGCGGGTAGTATTGGTTTCATCGTAGTTGGCTGGCGACTGAATACAACAAGTGGTTTGGGCTTTATTCATACCGAGGCATTACTGAGTATTTCTATTATGAGTGTACTATTCGCACCGCTTGGCGCTAAAATTGCACACAGTGTAGATAGCAAGAGACTGAAGAAGTTTTTTGCTCTGTTTTTGCTTTTATTGGGGGTGTGGGTTTTAAATTTTTAGATTGAGTATGATTTTGTTAAAAATATCATCAAAACCACCATTAGACATTACCACGAAATGACCGTGCGATATTTTCCCTAATTGTTTAACAATATCATTCACTGAGTTAAATAACACTGATTCATCAAATAAAGTGCCAATATCCCATGTTTGAACATCGGGTTTTAAGATAAAAATTTGGTCAGCTTTACTCAATGCCGTAACTAAACTTTGCTGATGCACGCCAGATTTCATTGTATTAGAACGCAGCTCTAAAATGGCAACAATGTTTTCATCACCTACTTTTTTACGCAAGCCTTCAAGCGTGGTTTGGATAGCAGTTGGGTGGTGGGCAAAATCATCATACAAAGTAATTGATTCGGTTTGATGTTTGATTTCTAAACGGCGTTTTACGCCTTGAAAACTATTTAATGCTTCACAGACCACAGTGAATGGTACACCTGCATGATGCGCTGCATAAGCCGCACATAAGCCATTCTGCATATTGTGTTCGCCTAATAAATTCCAATCAACTGTGCTATTTTCAATCTTAAATGTGGTGCCAATATTGCTCATTGATAAGGTGGCATCAGGTAATATTTGTCGTTGCGAATAAAGCCCTTTTTCAATCACTTGCTCAATATTTTCATTAGTTGGATGGATAATTAGACCGTCATTTGGCACAGTGCGTAGTAAATGGTGAAACTGTTTTTGAATGTCTTTGAGCGAATCAAAAATATCAGCGTGGTCAAATTCAAGATTATTAATCACCAAAGTTTTAGGGCGATAATGCACAAACTTTGAACGCTTATCAAAAAAAGCCGTGTCGTATTCATCTGCCTCAATCACAAAAAAATTAGAATCAGTTAAGCGTGAAGACGCACCAAAATTTTCCACCACCCCGCCAATTAAAAAACTTGGATTGTAGCCTGCATCCTCTAAAATCCATGTTAGCATACTGGCAGCGGTAGTTTTGCCATGCGTGCCAGCAACAGCAAGCACCCACTTATTGCGCAACACATTTTCACTTAACCACTGTGCTCCAGAAGTGTAGGTATATTGTTTATTCAGGATTTCCTCCACACAAGCATTGCCTCGTGACAATGCATTGCCAATAATATAAGTATCAGCTATGGGTAAATCTTGGGCGTGATAGCCGTGCGTGTAATTAATGCCTTGTTCATCAAGTTGAACGCTCATTGGTGGATAAACCCCTTGGTCTTGCCCAGTAACCTGATGCCCCATTTGTCTAGCAATCAGTGCCAAAGAGCCCATAAATGTGCCGGCAATACCAAGAATGTGAATGTGCATTTAGAGGCGTCTTTTAAGTAAATTCATTCGTGTATTATAGGGGCTTTTATTTCTTTGATTTACCTATAATAATCATGAAAAAGTATTTAGTCGGTGGCGCTGTTCGAGACCAACTACTAGGCATTGCCGATGAGCATACTGAAAAAGATTGGCTTATCGTAGGCTCTTCTTCTGAAGAAATGCTGGATTTAGGCTATCGCCAAGTGGGCAAAGACTTTCCTGTGTTTTTGCATCCAGGCACACAAGAGGAGTATGCACTTGCCAGAGTGGAGCAAAAAATCGCTAAAGGTTATAAAGGTTTTGAATTTGACACCTCCAAGTCCGTAACCCTTGAACAAGACCTGTCTCGTCGTGATTTAACCATCAATGCTATTGCCCAGAAAGAGGGCGAATTATTCGACCCATTCAACGGACAAGAGGACTTAAATAATGGCATTTTGCGCCATGTATCTGTCGCTTTTAGCGAGGATCCAGTGCGCATTTTGCGTGTGGCGCGTTTTGCTGCACGCTTTAAACCTTTTGGCTTTAAGGTGGCGCACACGACACACCAATTGATGAAAAATATGGTTGATTCGGGCGAGGTCAATGCCCTTACTCCTGAGCGAGTTTTTAAAGAATTGGAAAAGTCTTTGGGTTACGGCACACCATCGGCTTTTTTTAAGGTATTGCTAGCTTGCGGCGCTTATGAGAGGGTTTTTTCATCGCTTAAACCTCAAGGACATCATAGCCATCAAAATTCATTTGAAATGCTGGATAAGTTAGACGCTGTCGAGCCGCACATCAAATTTAGCGTTTGGTTAAAAGATGAGAAGTTAAGTGCGATTTCTGCATTGTGTGATAATATTAAGTGCCCAAAAAAATATCAGCAACTGGCAACATTGGTGAATATGACTTACCAATTTGTAGAAAGTTTTGACACAAAATCTAGCGACGAGGTGTTTGATTTTTTTGTAAAAACTGATGCCCTTAGACGACAAGAGCGCTTTACAGAATTGCTTAGAACTTTTGAATTATTAGGTATTGATGTCAAGCATATTATCGAATTGCGAGATTTACTCAATACAATTGATGTTGCTCAATTAGACAAACAAAATATTGTAAAAGCCATTCAAGCAAAAAAGCAATCAATTATTAAAGCATTTCTAACCCGTGTAGAAAACAAATAATCAAAAAGAATGTGACTAAAGCCGCATTTCATCCTTTGCTAATAGCAGGTGTTACTACCGATTTCTAAACTTAAATTTGGCAATTTTTGGCATAAGTTGAGAGAAGGGGATTTGTGCAAAAGTGCCGTATTCTTGTTTAACTGTATCGACTAATGTGCTGATGTTGTTGATTGTGTTGGCGGGCGAGTGGGTGATGATTTCTTGTAAGGCGAGTAGGCCGCCCATTTTTATTTTGGACTGTTGGCCGACTGAGAGACTGGATTGATGATGTGATTTTAGGACAAAATTGCTGTTTTCTCTAAGTTGGTAGTAAAGGGATTGGCAGTTAGTTGAAGCACTTTGGTTGAGGCAGGTGCCAAATTCTTTTTCTGCCACGCAGTCCTTAGCGGCGAATTTACAGGTACAGCGACCGCTAAGGATTAAATGGGAAAAAGGACAAGTGTGGTGTTTGTTAGGCATAAGCACATTATAATATGGCGGATGAATTACTTACCTATTTTTATTGAATTGACGCAAAAGCCGTGCTTAGTGGTGGGTGGTGGTGATATTGCTTATCGAAAAATCAATCTATTGCTTAAGGCGAATGCGCAGGTTGTTTGCGTATCTAAGGCATTTTGTGACGGCATTACAAAATTAGCAAAAAATCAGAAAATCACCCTTATTCAAAAAAGCTTTGAGCCTAGTGATGTTAATACCCAAGTTTTGATTATTTCTGCCACTGATGATGTGGCGTTAAACGCACAAGTATCTGAGGTAGCAAAAACGGCCAATATTCCTGTGAATGTGGTGGATTCGCCCGATTTATGTTCGTTTATAGTTCCATCTATTGTTGATAGAAGTCCGATTGTGATTGCTATTTCTTCCGCAGGAAAAGCGCCTGTATTGGCACGCTTAATTCGGGCAAAATTAGAAAGCACATTGCCGAATGCGTACGGGAAATTGGCACAATTAGCGGGCGATTTTAGGGCGCAAGTAAAGGCTAAATTTAGCCATATTGAAGACAGGCGTTATTTTTGGGAAAAAGCATTTTCAGGAGTAGTGGCAGAAAAAGTATTTGTTGGCAAGATAGCTGAGGCTAAGGCTGATTTACAAGCGCAACTTGATGGCAGTAGCGATAGTGAGATGGGCGAGGTGTATTTGGTCGGTGGCGGGCCGGGAGATGCGGATTTGTTGACTTTCAAAGCGTTGCGTTTGATGCAACAAGCAGATGTGGTTTTGTATGATCGTTTGGTTTCTCCTGAGGTGATGGAGTTGGTGCGTCGTGATGCGGAGCTGATTTATGTGGGTAAGGAACGGGATAATCACAGCGTGCCGCAGGATGGGATTAATCAATTATTGGTAGATTTAGCCAAGCAAGGCAGACGGGTTTGTCGCCTTAAAGGCGGCGATCCATTTATTTTTGGGCGAGGCGGAGAAGAAATTGAAACTTTAGCAGAAAATGGTATTCCCTTTCAAGTGGTACCAGGCATTACGGCAGCTTCTGGTTGCTCAACCTATTCGGGCATTCCATTGACGCATCGAGATTATTCGCAGTCTTGTCGGTTTGTAACAGGGCATCTTAAAGACGGCAGTATGAATTTACCTTGGGGAGAATTGGCAGTTGAACAGCAAACCATTGTATTTTATATGGCGCTCAAAGGCGCACAACATCTTTCGGAGCAACTTATTGCCCATGGTATGCGGGGCAATATGCCAGTTGCCTTGGTAGAAAAAGGCACAACACCTGAACACAAAGTGCATACCACTTCACTGGCAGAATTGCCTAATTTGGTGGCAAACGAGACCATCCATGCACCAACGCTAATTATTGTTGGTGAGGTGGTGAAGTTAAGAGAAAAACTGAATTGGTTTGATGCTTAAGTATTAGTCTTTAGTGCAACAATTACTGTCTTTAAGCCCTGTTGCTTTGAATATTTTAGATGCCGGACAAAAGCCTGTAAATGCGGATTGAAACAAGTTAAAGCCGACAAAGAAAGTTAGCCATAGCCAGTTTGGCTCGCTAAAATCCATATCACTAAGTAAGAGTGAAATCATGATAAAAATCCCTGCCATTGCCAACACTGCATTATTGATTGTCATTTTGTTATCCTTGTCGTTGTAAATTTTTTATTTTAACATAGACAAAGTGTATAATGCCACAACCACGCGGGAGTGGTGGAATTGGTAGACACGCTGGATTTAGGTTCCAGTGCCGAAAGGCGTGAGAGTTCGAGTCTCTCCTTCCGCACCATTTTTTAACAAAAAACCCAGTTACGAACTATCGTAACTGGGTTTTTTTCTGCGTCTTTTTAATGGATGGATAGGAGTGAGTTTGATAGAATAGATGGGAATTTACAGAAATAAGTATTATCAATTTAAAATCATGGTATGCTGTATATACTTTGTATCAATCATAGAGGTGTCAAAAATGCAAATAGAAAGCCGAGTACAGAAATGGGGTAATGGATTAGCGCTTAGAGTGTCTGGTGCATTGAGAACCATCCCAAACCTTAGAGAAGGTGACTTGCTAACTATTACCATTAATGAAAATGGTTTTAATGCTGTTAAGTCAACTAATAAAAAGTTTACTGAACAAGAGTTACTATCAGATATAACACCAAGTAATGCACATGTTGAATTAGCACCTAAGTTGTTAAACAGCGAATATGAATAATTACACTCCAGACAGGGGTGATATTGTTTGGCTAGATTTTGAACCTACGAAAGGCAGGGAAATTGGCAAATACCGTCCTGCACTTATTTTGTCATCAAAGCAATATGCTAAAAAGACGGGCATGGTAATTTGTTCTCCGATTAGTACCAGTATTCGTGGCGGACTTACGGAAGTTAAAATTAACGGCTTAGATAAGCCCAGCGTAGTTGCTAGTGCCATTGTCAATACACTGAGTTTTAGAGACAGAAAGGTAAAATTAATCACCAAAGCCGACAAGCCTGTTATTGATGAAGTTTTAAGTAAATTACTGCCTTTATTGGGTGCTTAAAAAATTGACAACATTTTGACAGCATCATTTCTAAATAGGTTCAAAATATACTAATTACAGTCTTTTAAATGCTTTTGTATAGCGGTTTGTGGCTCTGAGTGGTTTTAATGTCGGGTTCGAGTCCCTCCTTCCGCACCATTTTTTAACAAAAAACCCAGTTACGAACTATCGTAATTGGGTTTTTTCTGCGTCTTTTTCTATTTCACTCCCCAGAGAGAAATAAAGAAGCAAAAATAGAGGCAGACCAAAAGGATGGCGGAAAAAGAAAATATAATTGACACTGACCCCTTTATATATGACCCCTTTATATATAATTGACACTGACCCCTTTATATACTGACCCCTTTATATATAATTTTCCTAATGATAAATAATAGAGTTAAGTCACTTCAATCAAACCTGGTGATAAAAAATATTACGAAAAGTGGATTAGCACCGCTGGTAGCAGCAATCTAGAAAAAATAAAAACATTGCTTAATAAGTAATTTTGGAAAATCTACATTTACTGCATTGAATAAGTGTATAATGTTCAATTGAAATCAGGCGTTATGCCTTTGGCTCGTAAGGTTGGTCTTACGGGCCCTTTTTTTGCCCATTATTTTATGAAAAAACAAAAAATAAAAACTGTTTGTTTGGTTGATGGCTACAATTTATATCATTCTGTAAGTAATACTATTAAGAGTGCTTACAAAGGGGATAAACTTGTTGGCAATCATTTAAAGTGGCTTGATCTACACAAACTATCTCAACACTTTCTATCGCCTCAAGATGAACTTGTTGAGGTTTATTATTTCACGGCCTACTATGATGAAAAAGTAGGTGGACAGTCGACAAACAACCAAGCAAGATTGAAAAGACACCAGACTTATGTAAGTTTTTTACAAGAAAAAGGCGTGAAGCCTATATTTGGAAAGTTTAAAAAAGTAACGCGCACATGCAAGAAGTGTAGAAAGAAGTATGATGCTTACGAGGAAAAAGAAACAGACGTTAATTTGTCAGTTAAAGCTGTAGAGTTGTTACGAGACAATGAAATTGACAAGCTTATGATCATATCAGCTGATTCTGACTTTATGCAGCCCGCTAAATTATGGAGAAAATCGCCTAATAAAAAAATTAAGTTCATTGTTCCACATGGCCTTAAATCTGTAACCAAAGACATTCAAAATAATTTTTCATTTAGTCAAATTAAGGTTAAACACCTAAAAGACTCACTGCTCGGCAATAAGATAATTGACAGCCAGCGTAATTTATTACACCGCCCTAATGTGTACCTTCCGCCCGAGGCATAATACCGCAAAACAGCATAACGAAAACTGTAATAGGGTTGAAATAAAATTCAAGCCTAGCGACAAAAAAATATTACGAAAAGTGGATTAGCGCCGCTGGCAGTAGCAATCTAGAAAAAATCAAAACATTGCTTGATGGGTAATTTTGGAAACTTTGGCTGTTGTTGTTTATAATAAGTGGCGAATTCAACCCATAAGTGCAACACTTCCATTTAAAAAATAGTCTTTACCAGTTAATTCAGCAAAGACTTCAAATGGGGTTTTCCACCCCAAGCATTTCCTAGGTCTATTATTCAT
>JAQRMT010000057.1 GCA_028599035.1 Gammaproteobacteria bacterium | reverse complement strand
ACTTTAAGATATGCGATTGAACGCATGGAAGAGACGGAAAGGCTGAATTACTTAAAAGGAAATTTCTGATGTATCAAATTTATTTTTACATACCAGTGGACAAGGCAGAAGCAGTCAAAAAAGCAATGTTTTCAGCTGGTGCGGGCAAGATTGGAAATTATGAAAATTGTGCATGGCAAACCTTGGGTCAAGGGCAGTTTAAGCCAATCAAGGATGCCAATCCTACGATTGGAAAATTAGATAAATTAGAAATCCTTGAAGAACTCAAAGTGGAAATGCTCTGTACACAAGAAAACCTTAAACAAGCAATCAGTGCAATGAAGTCCGCACACCCTTATGAGCAAGTTGCTTATTCAATATTAAAAATGAAGGAGTCATAAAACAATGTTTAAAAAAATATTTAATACCGCATTACAAGGATTTTTTTGGATTTTGCCCATTCTGCTCATTATTTTTATTGTAGACTGGTTGTTTGCAAAAGCCTCAACATTAACCCGTATTTTGTTTGATGGACTGGGCGTTAATACCAGTGAATATTTCCTATTATGGGTAATTGCAGGGATTGTTGCCACCGCATTAGTGCTGTCAATTATTGGCAGTATTGCCACCACGCGCGCTGCCTCCATGCTTGAGTTATTGGTTAAAAAAGTGCCGTTCTATTCCACAATTAAAGACATTGTAGATATTTTCAATTCCTCAAAAAAAGGTAAAAACGATGTTTTGGTCGTGGCCATTAAAGGCTTTACCCAATCAGGCTATAACATTGGGTTAATGTATTCTATTAAAGAAAGTATTATTAAAGACCATTACACAGTAACACTTTCAATGAGTCCTATTCCCAATGGTGGCTTTATGTTTGAGGTTCATGAGGATGATATTTTGGTCATTGAAGGGGCAAAATTTAACGACAATCTTAATTATTTATTGTCAATGGGGACAAAAAGCATGAGCGAAATTTTAAGTCAAGACCCAAACAGCAACTTAATTGCCTTTGCCAAATGGAAGAAAAAATAAATTAGCGTTTAAAAATCAGCAGCCCTACGCCTAGCACCACTAAACTAACACCCAAAAACTGATAAATACCAAACGGCTCAGCAAGCACCAACATTGCCAGCATAATAGTGATAACAGGTCCTAGCATGCCCATAATACTTGTTTGTAGTGGTGAAATTCTGTGAATTGCCTCACTGATTAAAAAACTGGGTATCACTGTACTCACTGTCGCCAATAAAAACACCCACAACCACGCATTATGACTGACAATCACCTGAGAAAAATCAAATAATATAAAATAAAAAAACAGCACAAATAAGCTGGAAGCACTCATGGCAATTGCGGTGAATAAAACAGAGCCAATTTTGCTGATAATGTTTTTACTAAATAACACATAAAATGCATAACTTAATGCCGAGAGCAACACCAATACTACACCAACCTGAGTATTATCATTGGTTACGCTTTCTTGATTAAACATAATCCACAATCCTAAGTAAGTTGTGATTAGCACTACAATAATGCGCTTAGTTAGTGGTGTGGAAAAAAATAGCGAGCCTAAAATAGCAGTAAAAATGGGGTAGGTAAATAAAGTCAATCTTTCCAAACCCGCAGAAATAGTTTCAAGCCCTTTTAAATCCAACAAGGATGCTAAAAAATACCCTATAAAACCAAGTCCAATAATACTTAAAAGCGTTGTTTTGGTAAGTGCTTTAAATTTTCTTTTTTTCCAAAAAATATAACCCAGTATGCCCAGGTAAATAGGTAATGCAATTGCCATACGCAACATTAACACACTATCAGCATCAAGACCCTCAAGATAAGCCAGCTTAATAAATATAGATTTTAGTGCAAATAAAAAAGTACCTAAAAATGCCAATAGCAAACCTAAAAAGATATTTCGTTGAGTGTTATTCATAGATTTTGCGATTATAATAGGTTTTTTTATCCGAGAGAGCGGTATGCTAAAAAAACTGATTAAATTTCTAGAGAATAATTACCCTGATAGCAATATTAATGATTATTTGAATGCTAAATATATCCAACTCAGCGACCCACAACTCAAACAAATTGCTGATGCGCTTAACGGTAACGAATTGCAAATCAGGCCCGCATCAAGTTGCAATGCTGACAAATTTATTTTTCATTTTGGCAATACTCTTATCTTAGTGCAAAAAGACAACACCAATTCACTGGCTGCTTATCAGGCAGAGCTTTCATGGGAGACAGACTTTTTAGCAGTGCATTCAACCAGAAACAAGGGCAAGGGTTTTTATTTTATCGCATTCGAGTTTGATAATGATTATCAAGTAACACTCAAAGAAACTGATAAAACACTAGAAGGCCAAATTAGAAATGAAGAGCAAAATCAAGCATTGATTGATAAGGTCATGCCAGTGCTTAAAGGGTTTATGAGTGCAATATCAGAATAAAGAGCGCCTCTAAAAAACCTCAAACTCCAGACTGAACTGTTGCCTTTAACTTTAATCCAGCCTTAAAAATCACCACTTTTCTGGCTGAGATGGTTGCTGGCTCGCCTGTTTTTGGATTTCTACCTGGTCGGGCTACTTTTTCTCTAACAACAAAGTTACCAAAACCTGATAACTTGACAGCCTCACCTTTAGCA
This sequence comes from Gammaproteobacteria bacterium, assembly GCA_028599035.1. Lineage (GTDB taxonomy): Bacteria > Pseudomonadota > Gammaproteobacteria > PS1 > Pseudothioglobaceae > Thiodubiliella. Next base: position 6,769 of record JAQRMT010000057.1, on the reverse strand, counting down.
AGCGATTTTTTAATCGTATCAAAAAAATCATTGGTAATCAACAACGCTTGGCTATAATTGATGTCCATTTGTTTTGACAACAAATCAGCGATATTTTTCTTAGTTAATGACATTATCTTTGCACAGCACCAAATTTAATTTGCAATAAACTCAACACTTCGTCAACTTTAACATTAACTTGGTCATCACTTAAAGTCGATTCAAGCGATTGATAAACCAGATTAAGTGCGACACTCTTCTTTCCAGATTCAATATTCTCACCTGTATAAACATCAAACAAATTCACTCCAACAAAATCAGGTTGTTGTAATGCTTCAATACCGTTCATCAACTCGGACACAGGGGTTGACTCATCCAATACTAGAGCAATATCTCGTTGAGATTGTTGGTATTGAGAAAAAGCCTCGTATTTAGCAATCTTGCCTGCCAGTAACACATCCAAATCAATGTCAAATAAATAACACTTAGGCAATGATAACTCTTTAGCAACATTTGGCGCTAAAGCACCAATCCAGCCGACCTGTTTCCCATTTAACACTATCTTGGCAGTTTGTCCTTTTTGTAAAGTGGGATGCTCACTCGCTCTAAATTCAAATTTAGCGCCCGTCAATTTAAGCAATGACTCTAAATCAGCCTTAGCATCAAAAAAATCCACCGGTATTAAATCGCCTGACCACTGAGCATCAAAACGATTACCCGAAACCACCCCTGCTAATTTATTCGATTGCTCAGCCACCTTAACGCCAGAAAAACACAAACCAATTTCAAAAAATCTAGCATTGTTGTGTCCACGCCTTTGATTCGATTCAACGCTTTGCAATAAGCCTGCCCAAAGCGATGAGCGCATGATGGATAATTCTGCTGAAATTGGATTAGACAGCATAATTTTATTGGCATTTACATCAATCAAATTGTGGTATTTTTCCGAGATAAAACTGTAAGTAATGACCTCTTGATAGCCTCGTACTGCTAAGGACTGCGCAATATCATATTGATCATTCTGCGCCTCTGCAACAGCACCAATATTAGCATCAAGCGAGAGCTTTTGTACAGGTATTTTGTCATAACCATAAAGCCTTGCCAATTCCTCAATCAAGTCGGCAGGAATGCGAATATCAAATCTAAAACTTGGTGGGATAATGCTCCAAGAATTGTCAGTTTTATCACTGATTTTAAAGCCTAGTCCAATAAATTTCTCTTCAATCCATTGAGCATCTAATTCAAAACCTAATATCTTATGAATTTTCTCTTGATCGATGGTGATTGCTGAAAGTTTTGGTAAAGATGCCTCGTCAATACAAATATTTACATCACTCGCCTGTCCGCCTTTCTTCTCTACACCTTCTTGAGGAGTGCAGATTTCAATAATCAGCTGTGTAGCTCTATCCATTGCCAACTCAGTAATGGCAAAATCTACCCCTCGTTCAAACCGCAACGACGACTCAGTGTGCAGACCATACTTTCTTGCCTTGCCCGCAATTGATACTGGCTCAAAAAACGCACTTTCTAACAAAACCTCTGTGCTATCACTTTGTGTAGCACTGTCTAATCCACCCATCACACCAGCAATGGCAAGCACTGAATCATTATCAGCAATAACCAAAGTATCTTCATCCAACACCACTGTGGTTTCGTTCAATAATTCAATTTTCTCACCCAGTTTGGCGTTTCTAACTTCAATTTCACCCTTGATTTTAGCAACATCAAACGCATGCAATGGCTGACCTAACTCTAACAACACAAAATTAGTAATATCCACCACCGGTGAATGCAACGCTTGCCCAGAACGCATAAGTTTATCAGCCATCCACTTGGGTGTTTTAAGCGTATTGTCAATACCTGAAATATTTCTGGTTAAATACTTAGGGCAAGCCAAAGTATTACTAACGCTGGCGCTAACACTTGGTGCGCCTTGTGTTTCAATAGAGAAACTGGGGAGCACAAAAGGTAATTTATAATTAGCGCTCACTTCACGCGCCACACCTAATACCGAGAAACAATCCCCACGATTAGGCGTAATATCCAATTCAATAATATTATCATCTAAATTTAGATATTTCCTGATGTTTTCCCCAATAGGCGCAATAGCCTCTAATTCACTAATGCCGTCTGAGTTATCCATCATACCCAGCTCGGCTTCTGAGCAAATCATACCAAATGATTCAACGCCACGAAGTTTGGCTTTTTTGATTTTCAATCCATTCGGTAACACTGCACCAATTGTGGCAACAATTACTTTTAAATCAGTGCGAATATTACTGGCACCGCAAATAATCTGTAAATTATCGCCAGAACCAACATCCACTTGGCATAAATTTAATTTATCAGCATCGGGGTGTTTTTCACAAGACACGACATGCCCTACCACAACATTTTCAAAAGAAGGTGCGACAGCCGCAATACCATCGACCTCCAAACCAGCCATTGTCAATTGCTCTGCCAGCGCTTCATCACTAACTTTAGGATTAACCCATTCACGCAGCCATGTTGTTGAAATATTCATCTCAAAATCCTTATTTGAATTGCCTCAAAAAACGAATGTCATTTTCAAAGAATAGGCGTAAATCATTCACCCCATAACGCAACATCGCCAAACGCTCAACACCCATACCAAAAGCCAACCCAGTATATTCTTCACTGTTTATTTTCACTGAATTTAAAACATTAGGATGCACAACACCGCAACCTAACACTTCTAGCCAGCCCGTTTTTTTACAAACACGGCAGCCTTCTCCACTGCAAATAACACACTCAATATCCGCCTCAGCCGAAGGCTCAGTAAAGGGAAAATATGAAGGACGAAAACGCACTTTTAAGTCTTCTTTTTCAAAATAAGCACGCAAAAAATCAATTAACAAACCCTTAAGCTGAGCAAAATTTGCATCTTTATCAACAATCAGCCCCTCCACCTGATGAAACATCGGCGTATGGGTAATATCCGAGTCACAACGATACACACGCCCTGGTGCAATAATACGCACAGGGGGATTTTGATTTTCAAGTGTACGAATTTGCACAGGGGAGGTGTGCGTTCTAAGCACAGACCCATCAGCAAAATAGAAAGTGTCGTGCATTGCACGCGCTGGGTGGTGTTTGGGGATATTAAGCGCAGTAAAGTTGTGGAAATCATCCTCAATTTCAGGGCCAGTTGCCACTTCGAAGCCGTTTTTCGCAAATAATGACTGAATGCGCTTGAGCGTGATAGTAACAGGATGAAGCCCGCCCATTTCGGCGTTACGCCCAGGCAGAGAAACATCTATTTTCTCACTCAATAAACGCGCCTCTAACGCAATGGTTTCCAGTGTATTTTTACGCTCAGTTAGCAGCGTTTGCACTACGCCCTTGGCTTGGTTAATCACCCCGCCCATCTTTGGTCGCTCTTCTACGCCCAATTTACCAAGCCCTTTAAGTAAAGCGGTTAACTCACCTTTTTTACCTAAAAGCGTAACTCTTAACCCTTCTAAATCATTTAAGTTTTGCGCTTTTTCAATAGCATCTTTTGCCCTATTGAGAATATCGTCAATCACCAGTAAACTTACTTACCCAAAGCTGCTTTTGCTTGATCTGCAATTTTTGCAAATGCTGCTTTATCAAAAATCGCAATATCTGATAAAACTTTGCGGTCAATTTCAATGCCCGCTTTGCTTATGCCATCAATCATTCTTGAATAACTCAAACCATTGTTACGCGCTTCAGCGTTAATACGCACAATCCAAAGCCTGCGGAACTGACGGCGTCTTTGGCGGCGGTCACGATACGCATATTGACCTGCCTTAATAACTGCTTGTTTAGCAACACGATAGACTTTTGATCTTGCGCCGTAGTAGCCTTTCGCTTTTTTTAAAATTTTCTTGTGTTTTGCGTGCGCTTGCACACCTCTTGATACTCTTGCCATTTTCTATACTCCTATTATTTAACTATACGGTAACATTTTACGAACCATTGGTACATCAGCCTTTTCGACTGTGTCTGGTGCGCGTAAACTGCGTTTTCTAGAAGTACTCTTCTTGGTCAAAATATGACGCAGGTGAGAGTGTTTACATTTATAACCGCCACTGGCAGTTTTTTTGAAGCGCTTTGCAGCCCCTCTATTGGTTTTTAACTTTGGCATCATTTACTCCTTTATTTAGCCCTATCAGGCTTTTTCATACCCCCTATTGGGGATTAAACATTATCAAAAAAAATTATTTCTTTTTTGATTTGGGTGCCAGCATCATGCCTAGCTGGCGACCCTCCATTTTTGCTTTCTGTTCTACATTAGCAAATTCTTCTGTGTCTTTTTCAATCCTATCTAGCATATCCATGCCAAGCTCTCTGTGTTGCATTTCACGGCCACGAAACCAAATACTCACTTTAACCTTGTCACCATTGTCTAAAAACTTAACCAAATTCCTAAATTTAATTTGGTAATCCCCCTCTTCTGTGCCAGGACGATATTTAATGGTTTTAACAGTGTTTTTCTTTTGCTTTTTCTTTTGGTCACTCAGTTGCTTTTTCTGTTCGTACCGATACTTACCAAAATCCATCACTTTACAAACAGGTGGGTCAGCATTTGGGGATACTTCCACTAGGTCCAATCCAGCCTCTGCTGCTATTTTTAACGCCTCTGTTGTGCTTAATACACCAGCCTGCCCACCTTTGCTATCAATCACACGCACCTGAGATGCCTTAATATGTTGATTGATGCGTATTCTATTTGGTTTTTTAATAATTACTCCTGATTGATTAAATCTGCAAACGCATCAATTGACATAGACCCTAAATCTTTGCCACCGCGTTTTCTCACTGAAATTTCGTTATTTTCTACTTCTTTATCACCCACCACGAGAATATAGGGAAATCGTTGCATAGAATGTTCGCGTATTTTAAAGCCTATCTTCTCATTTCGCAAGTCCGAAATCACTCTAAGCCCTTGTTTTTTTAACTTTTTTTCGATATTGATAACAAAATCCGTCTGTTTCTCAGAAATATTAAGGATAACAGCCTGAATAGGTGCTAGCCAAGATGGAAATGCGCCTTCATAATGTTCAATCAAAATACCCACAAATCGCTCTAATGAGCCCACGATTGCACGGTGTAGCATTACTGGGGTTTGTTTTGAGCCGTCTTCAGCGATAAATTGTGCATCTAGGCGTTCTGGCATCGAAAAATCCACCTGCAAAGTGCCACATTGCCACTCTCTTTCTAGGCAATCCTTAAGTACAAATTCAATTTTTGGACCGTAAAAAGCACCTTCGCCCTCTTGTAGCTCCCATTCAATACCTTTGTTGTCTAAAGCTTGCGCAAGTGCAGCCTCTGCCTTATCCCAGACTTCATCTGAACCTACTCGTTTTTCTGGACGCGTAGAAAGCTTAATATCAATATTGTCAAAACCAAAATGTTGGTAAACTCCAAAAGTCAAATCAATAAAAGTCGATACTTCACTTTGAATCTGCATCTCACTGCAAAAAATATGCCCATCATCTTGCACAAAATTACGCACTCGCATAATACCGTGTAGCGTACCTGATGGTTCATTACGATGACAAGAGCCAAACTCTGCCAAACGCAACGGCAAATCACGATAAGACTTTAAACCTTGATTATAAATCTGGATATGTGCAGGGCAATTCATCGGCTTTACCGCATACTCACGGTTTTCACTGCTGGTAGCAAACATTGCATCACCGAACTTATCCCAATGTCCTGATTTTTCCCAAAGGCTTTTATCAATCAACTGTGGCGTATGCACTTCTTTATAATCATTATCTCTAAAAATACCACGCATATATTGCTCAACAATTTGATACAAAGTCCAGCCTTTTTCATGCCAAAACACCATGCCTGGCGCTTCTTCTTGCATATGAAATAAGTCTTGTGTTTTACCGATTTTTCGATGATCACGCTTTTCAGCCTCCTCCAAACGGTGCAAATAGGTCGCTAAATCGTCCTTACTTGCCCAAGCCGTGCCATACACCCGTTGCAACATCTCATTATTAGAATCACCACGCCAATAAGCACCCGCCAGTTTCATCAATTTAAAGGCTTTGAGTTTAGCAGTGGATGGCACATGTGGACCACGACACAAATCAATAAAATCACCCTGCTTATATAAGGACAATGCCTGATTAGCAGGAATAGATTCAATAATTTCTGCCTTATAATGTTCACCTTTATTCTTGAAAAATTGCACTGCCTCATCACGCGACATTTCACTGCGCTCAATCCTCAAATTTTGCTTCACCAGCTTATTCATATTCTTCTCAATCTTGGCTAAATCACCCTCCGAGAAGCCATCTTTATAGGCAAAGTCATAGTAAAAACCATCTTTAATCACCGGACCAATCGTTACTTGTGCATCAGGATAAAGCATCTGCGTCGCCTGCGCCAACAAATGCGCCGTAGAATGACGAATCACCTCAAGCCCTTCATCATCTTTATCAGTAATGATAGACAGCGAACTGTCCGCCTCAATCACATAAGCAGCATCCACCAGCTCGCCATTCACCTTACCCGCAAGCGTCGCCTTAGCTAAACCCGAGCCAATCGACTTAGCAACTTCAAAAACGCTAATCGCCTGATCAAAGGATTTTTCAGTGCCGTCTGGCAAAGTGATTATTGGCATGGTTAAACTTTAAAAAATGAAAGACGCTATTTTACCTGAAAAAACCTTTATTTATGTAAAGGTCTCATACCCAAATCCAAAAATAGAACCACCCAAAACCCAAATTCACACCAAAAATCTAAAAAACTATTCTTATTCAAGCCTTACATCCATAAAAACCCAACC
>JAQRMT010000056.1 GCA_028599035.1 Gammaproteobacteria bacterium | reverse complement strand
AGTATTTTACTTTAAATTGTTGTTAAGTTAACATTGTTTTTAATTTATGTATAGAGGTTTTTAGTAAGTTTTTGGATTTAATGCAGGGGTCTTATCATGTTTCTACGAATACCTAAATCTCTTGCAAGTTGTGCCACAGAGGTGTTAGGTTGATTTGCCAAGTGTAGGGCTTCTAGTTTATACCCCAAGGGCACGCCGAACGCTTTGGTGAAGGCTGTGTATTTTCTGGTCATTTTGGACTCCTAAATTGTTAAATTTAGTGTCCAGTTTGTTGGGGGAACTTCACACCGACCCCTTTATATTATTGGTCAGTGCAGTGATTATGGAAATCTCAGATGAGTGGCAAAGTTCAAAAGCGTATTTGTCTTTGGGTGATGATTGATTGGATGATGGTGTAGTTTTTTAATGGATTGATAGGAGTGGGCTTGATAGAATAGATGGGAAATTTACAGAAAGAAGTTTACTTGACCTTGTCATATCCGAGCTACCAATATAGTTCAATATCTGTTGACGAGTATTAAGTTTGCTGTCTTTATTGTTCACAGTGTACAGTACACTGTATATTTAAGAGGAAACCAAGTAGCGCATAAGCATCACGCCTAGTCCTGCTGCCGATAAAGACAGCAAAACATTCAGCAAAATATTGATGCTGGCTTGTCCATAATGCCCAAGGCTTATCATCTCAATTGATTCCCAAGACAGGGTTGATAGGGTGGTAAGTGAGCCAGTTAAGCCTACTAATAACATCAATCGATAAGCCTCATTGAGGGCGGCTTTTTCCAAAATAACCACGACCAAAGCACCTGTCAAAAATGACCCTAAAACATTCGCACTCAATGTGCCATAAGGGAATCCAGAGCCGAATATAGATTGCATAAATTGGGTTAAATAATAACGCACACTAGCGCCAATCGTCGCACCGATGCCAATCGCCAAAATGGTTGGAAAGAAAGTCATTCTGAGCCTCTAAGTTGTTTCAATTTATCCTTAATTTTAATCTCTAATCCTCTCTCAACAGGTTGATAATAAACCTGCTCGCCCAATGCCTCGGGGAAATAAGTTTGCCCTTTTGCCACAGCCCCTTGTTCATTATGCGCATAACGATATCCCTCGCCATAACCCAATTCATTCATCAGCTCAGTTGGGGCATTGCACAAATGCTTAGGCACAGGCAAATCCCCAGTCTCTTTTGCCTCACTCATCGCCTGATTAAACGCCATATAAACCGCATTTGATTTAGGCGCAACAGCACAATACACTGCCGCTTGCGCAATCGCTCGATTACCCTCTTTTGCCCCCACTCGCTCATACACATCCCACGCATTTAGGGTGATTTCCAGCGCTCTAGGGTCAGCGTTGCCAATGTCCTCCGAGGCAATCGCCAACAATCGTCTAGCAATGGTTTTTGCCTCACAACCACTTACCAACATTCTTGCCATCCAATACAAAGCCCCATCAGGCGATGAACCACGCACTGACTTATGAAAAGCCGATAACTGCTGATAAAAAACATCCCCGCCTTTATCAAAAACGCTAATTTTCTCCTGCAACAACTGCCCCACCGAGCCCATATCCAACTTAGCCAACTTAGCCAGTGCAATTTGCTCAACAATATTAATCAAGCGCCGTGCATCGCCCCCACTAGCGTGGATAACACTGTTCTGCACGGGCTTATCCATGATTGCTAAATTTTCATGCGTTAAAGCTCGTTGCAATATTTGCGTCAGCTCATCTGCATTTAACGGCTCCAGCACATACACACTCAGACGAGAAAGCAGCGCACGATTTAGCTCAAACGAAGGATTTTCAGTAGTTGCCCCAATCAGCGTAATTAACCCCGATTCAATATGTGGCAAAAACCCATCTTGTTGCGCCTTATTAAAGCGATGAATTTCATCCACAAACAACACCGTTTTTTGCCCAATATTTTGGAATTTTTTGGCGTTCTCTACCACCGCTCTAAGCTCCTTTACCCCATCCAACACCGCACTCATCTGCGCAAAATGCCCCTCAACTTGACTGGCAATAATGCGTGCTAAAGTGGTTTTCCCCGTGCCCGATGGCCCCCACAAAACCATCGAATGCAGCTGCTTATTATCAATCGCTTGGCGCAACGGATGCGCATCACTCAACAGATGCGATTGCCCAAAGAATTCTTCTAAAGTTTGTGGTCTTAATTTTTCAGCCAAAGGTCGCATAATTCATCCGTTGAATCGCCCTGTTAAACAGATGCGGGGTTTATTTTCTGTCATTATAACCACCGAGTGAAACAATGTAATTGATATTTTCTTACTTAAATAGCCTGGTGCAATTTAGGAAAGTGATAAAAGCCATCATTCAAAAACCAGAAAAGATTTTATTAGCGCATTGGTTAAATATAACAAATATGTTGTACTACAAAACATGGATTACACAATAACCTACTTTAAATGGCAAGGTGCAAGATGATATTCTGAATTTTCCGCCGTCTTTATTAGCAAGGTATTTTAAATCTACAGAGATGATGTTGGTTCATGGTTCAAATTTAGGCGCACCGCACACCAAATCATTAAAAACGGATTGTTTGAATTGAGATTAAAAGGCAAAGACGGCATAGCCAGAGTCTTCTATTGCACGCAAGTTGGGTGGCAGATTATTATGCTACATTCTTATACCAAGAAGTCTCAAAAAATACCTAAAAATGTTTTGCAAGTTGCACAAGATAGATTAAAGGAGATAAAAAAATGATGACACATGAAGAATTAAAGAAAAAGGCACTTTCTAATCCCGATGTCAAGGAAGAATATGATAATTTAGCCCTAGAGTTTAGTGTGCTTGGTCAAATGTTATCTGCCAGAAGAAAGGCAGGACTTAGCCAAACCGAAGTTGCCAAAAGAATGGGGACAAAGCAAACAGCCATTACAAGAATAGAGTCATCACTTGCAAACGGCAAACTGTCACCTTCTCTCGCAACACTCAGTAAATATGCAAATGCTGTTGGGTGCGATATTAATATTAAGTTTGTTCAAAGGTAGATAATTGCCAAATCTGGCGCTAGATTGGCGCTGCGTCAACCACATCGGCTGCTGTGTCAATCACTGCGTCCACGCTATCGCCGACAACTGGCACGGCAGAAATCACCGCACCGCCTACACGCATTGGCACGGTTACCACCTTGGTCAGCATGCAGCTTGATAATAATAAAACTAATAACAGCGAGGTTGTTAATTGAAACATGGTTATCTCCTATCTAAAATAATAAAATGGTAAGGGTGTGGGTTTTTTTCATCGGCAGTGTGTGATTCTCTGGAGGTTTCAACAAATTCATGGCGATTGAATTTAGGAAAATGCGTATCACCTGCAAATTCGCCCTCAATTTGGGTGATATATAGCCTATCAACACTTGGCAGCATTTGCTCGTAGAACGAGGCACCACCCATTATCATCACTTCATCATCATCTTTAGCGAGCGCTAATGCGGCATCAATATTGGCAAAGACTTCGCAGCCATCGGCTTGAAAATCGGCATTACGACTTACCACCACATTGCGTCGATTAGGCAGGGGAAAGCCGATGGACTGGTGGGTTTTACGACCCATTAGCACGGTTTTACCCGTGGTGGTTTTTTTAAAATAAGCCAAATCAGCGGGCAAATGCCAAGGCAGGGCGTTGTTTTTGCCGATGAGTTGCTTATCATCCATTGCCACAATAATTGATAAGCGCATAATAAACAATAAAGTAAAATGGGCATTTTACAAAACTTTTGCCCATCGTGTCATTAATTCTTGCCTCATCATCAATTTTTAGAAAACAACTGCTTGACAAACTGGGCGTAGAATTTGATACAGTGTCGCCTGAGATTGATGAGTCTCGCAAAAACGGTGAAACGCCTGAACAGTTGGTGTTTCGATTGGCACGAGAAAAGGCATTTGAAGTAGCAAAAACGCACAGTGGGCTTATTATTGCCTCAGACCAAGTGGCAACGCTTGCAGATGAAATCTTAGGTAAACCGCACACGCACGAAAACGCCACCAAACAACTTGAACAAAGTTCTGGCAATAGCGTTACTTTTTTCACAAGTTTGGCACTTTTAAACACAAATACCGACAAAATACAAACCATTGTTGAGACAACTAAAGTTGTTTTCAAGGTATTGAGTGACAAACAAATTGAAAGTTATCTACAAAAAGAACGGCCTTATAACTGTGCAGGTAGTTTTAAATCCGAAGCCTTAGGCATCAGTTTATTTGAGCGCATAGAAGGGGACGACCCTAATACACTGATTGGCTTGCCACTTATCCAGCTGGTTAAAATGCTGGAAAATGAAGGCCTTAATATTCTGCAAGACTAGCTTTTTTTATATGCAACACCTTTATCCTCAAGGCAAAACGCCCATCGCCGACCTTAATTCTGGACAAAAATTCTATTGGGGTTCGCTCTACGGCAGTGCGCAAGCCTTAGCATTGATTGAATTTGCCAAAACTCAAGACCGGGTTATTTTAGTGGTGGCAGACGACATTGGGCATTTTGATCAGTGGTTTAAATCTCTGAATTTTTATAGCGATGATTTGCCTATTCTTAGGTTTGATAATTGGGAAGTGTTGCCCTTTGACCACTTTTCACCGCACCCAGATATTACCTCTGGTCGGCTAGATACCCTGGCAAAATTACCTAACCTTAAACAAGGCATTGTGATCACCACATTGGAATCATTATCACAGCAGCTGTGTCCATTAGCCTTTGTTGAGCAATATAGTTTGAGCTTAAACATTGGCAATATATTGGAGATACAGCCTTTCACTCAGCGCTTGCTTAAAATCGGCTATCATCGGGTAACGACTGTGAGGGAGCATGGCGAATTTAGCATTAAAGGCTCGCTCATAGATATTTATCCAATGGGTGCAAAACGCCCTTATCGTGTAGATTTGTTTGACCAGGAAATTGAGTCTATACGCATATTTGACACCTCAACTCAGTGCTCTATTGAGACTGTTGAAGAGGTTTCTTTGTTGCCAGCCAGAGAGTTTGCCACTGACCAAAACAGTATCGAAACTTTTAAAACAAATTACCAAAAAACTTTCAATAACACCGATGGCTTTATCTTTGACGAAGTCAGCGAATCTCGCCTACCTAGTGGCATAGAATTTTATCTTGCGTTATTTTTTTCCCAAACTAACACCCTGTTTGATTACCTACCAAGCGATAGCATTATTGCCACCAGTCAGGGGTTTAGTGCGCTTGTAGACTCAACTTATACTGATATTGACAACCGACATCAGCAAGCCAGTGCCAATCTTGAGCGATTGCCACTGCCGGTTAATCAAGTTTTTATTGATAAATCCCAGTTATTTAGCCACATTAAACAACGCCAACAGTTGATTATTGGCACCTCAAAGCTTGAAGACAAGCCCGGTCAATTAAACTTTGCCAGTCAATTATTGCCGCCGCTTAATATCAATGCACAAAACAAAGCGCCATTGAGTAAATTCTTAAATTTTGAGAAAAAATTCAACGGCAGAATTTTGATTGTTTGCCAATCACAAGGACGGCAAAGCGTGCTCAGCGATTTGCTGATTAATCATCAACGCCAGCCCCGTCCAGTCGAACATTGGCAAGACTTCCTCAACAGTGATGAAAAACTCTGCATCACCAATGACGAGCTCAACGAAGGACTGCTGAGTGAGGACATTGCCATCATCACCGAGGTTAATTTATTCGGTGCAGATGTGGTCAAGCAACAAAGACGCAGGCGTGCCAAGCACAAAGACTTTGATGAGGCGATTAAGAGTTTAGTGGAAATCCAAATGGGTGACCCCATTGTGCATGAACGCTACGGTGTGGGTCGTTATTTGGGGCTGAAAACACAAAATTTTGATGATTTGGCACAAGATTTTTTAATGCTGGAATACGCCAATGGCTCAAAATTAATGGTGCCAATGACTTCGCTCAACTTGGTTTCTCGTTATTCGGGTGCATCTCCAGACGCTGCACCACTCCACAAACTCGGCACTAACCAGTGGAGCAAGGCCAAGCAAAAAGCGCATGAGGCACTACACGATATTGCCGCCGAGTTGTTAGAAATCTATGCCAAACGCCAAACGCAAAAAGGCTTTGCCTTCCCCGAGCCGAGCGATGCCTACGCCTCTTTTGTTGCCAGTTTTCCTTTTGAAGAAACACCAGACCAACTCAAAACCATGGGCGAAGTGCTGGCAGATATGCAATCACACCGACCCATGGATAGGCTAGTGTGTGGCGATGTGGGCTTTGGTAAAACTGAAATTGCCATGCGTGCTGCGTTTTTAGCGGTAGAATCTGGCAGGCAAGTCGCCATCTTAGTGCCAACCACCTTGCTCGCTAACCAACATTATGAATCTTTTAAGGATAGGTTTATTAACTACCCCGTAGAGATTGCCGCACTCTCTCGTTTTCAAAGTGCCAAACAACAAACTCAGATTAAACAACAACTACTGAATGGCACTTGCGATATCGTGATCGGCACGCATAAGTTGATTCAAGGTAGCATTAAATATAAAAAATTGGGGCTGGTGATTATTGACGAAGAACATCGATTTGGGGTGAAACAAAAAGAATCTCTGAAAAAAATGCGAGGCACAAGCGATATTTTAACCATGACTGCCACCCCAATCCCACGCACGCTGAATATGGCACTCGGCTCACTCAGAGAGCTATCCATCATTGCCACGCCGCCACAAGGGCGCAGTGCAATTCAAACTTTTGTGAATGAATGGGATGACGATACTATTGTTGAAGCGTGCTCTAGGGAGTTGCACCGTGGCGGGCAAATATTTGTATTACACAATGACATTGATTCGATTGATAATATGGCAGAAAACCTTAAATCGCTGATGAAAAATGTACATATCCGTATCGCCCATGGACAGATGCCTACCCGTGAATTAGAGCAAATTATGGGTGATTTTTATCACGGTCGTTTTCAAATTTTGGTGTGCACTACAATTATTGAAACAGGTATTGACATACCAAATGCCAACACCATTATTATCAACAACGCTCAAAATTTTGGTCTTGCACAATTACACCAACTTCGTGGGCGAGTAGGGCGCTCACATCATAGAGCGTATGCTTATTTAGTAATTAAATCACACCAATCACTCAGTGATAACGCCAAAAAACGCCTAGAGGCAGTTGAATCTTTAGAGGAATTGGGCGCTGGGTTTATGCTTGCCAATCATGATTTGGAAATTCGTGGCGCAGGCGATCTGCTCGGCGACAATCAATCGGGAAAAATCAGTGAAATTGGCTTTAACCTTTACCACGACCTACTCAAACGCACGATTGAGGCAATGCGTGCAGGTAAAAAAATCAACCTCAACGACCCCATTAACCACGAAATTGAAATTGACACCGGCATTCCCTGCATCATCCCCGATACCTATCTTGGCGATGTACATGAGCGCCTTGTTTTATATAAGCGCATCGCCAACGGCAAAGATGAGGACGAATTAAAAGGGTTGATGATTGAAATGATTGATCGTTTCGGCCTATTGCCAGACCCCACCAAAAACCTATTTGCTGCCACCCGACTTAAACTTTTCTGCGAAAAAATCGGTATTGATAAAGTCTCAATCTATGACGACAAAGCGCACCTTATTTTTTCAGACAAAATCAATATTGAGCCCATAAAAATTATCAACTTAGTGCAAACACAACCAAAAACCTATCAACTCAAAGGGCAAAATCAGCTAATATTCAAACACGAAATGCCCGAGAATATCGAGCGCATTGAATTGGTTGAATACTTGCTAAAAACTTTAGAAGCCTAATGCATAAATCATTAAGGCAGAATACTTTGTTAGGTGCTTTTTTGCTTTTTTTCTAAAGCATCTGAATGGTTTGTTATACGGCTACAACCCGTCTTGAATCCCACAACTAAATTCTTACTTAAAAAATATCTTGCCAATTTATTCTAGCACAGCTTCTGTTTTTAGCAAAAAAGGACTTAATTCACACCGATACCTTTATTTTTTTATAAATTGTATTCTAAAATCAGTGGAGAATGGTCAGAAAAGCGCTCATCTTTATAAATACTGGTACTTTTAACTGTGTCTTTCAGATTGGCACTGAGGATTTGATAATCAATGCGCCAGCCGGTGTTATTCGCCCAGGCTTGACCTCGGTTTGACCACCAAGTGTATTGGTGTGGCTCCTGGTTTATTTCACGGAAGCCATCAATAAAACCGACCTCATTAAATAACGCATCCATCCAAGCGCGCTCTTCTGGCAGGCAGCCTGAGCGATTTTTATTGCCTTTGAAGTTTTTGATGTCAATTTCTTTGTGCACGATATTAATATCACCACAAATGATATATTGGCGACCATCTTGTTGTAACTTTTGCAAATAAGGCATAAAACGCTCAAGCATAAAAGTCATTTTATAATCTTGGCGTTCTTGTTTGGCAGAGCCTGAGGGGATGTAGATTGAAATCACGCTGAGATTGCCAAAATCGGCTTGGATAAAACGCCCTTCAAAATCAAAATCTTCCCAAGGGCTGAAGATAACTCGGTCGGGTTTTTCTTTACAATATAGCCCTGTTCCACTATAGCCTTTTTTCTGTGCGGGTTTGTAATAGGTGTAAATACCCTCAGGGTAGAATCTTTCATCCAATTGGTCTTCTTGCGCCTTGATTTCTTGCACGCAAACCACATCCGCATTTTGCGTTTTCATCCAGTCAAAAAAACCTTTTTTCTCAGCGGCACGAATACCGTTAACATTAGCCGTTATAATTCTTTTCATAAAAATAATTTTATAGGAAAACCCATGCAACAATATCAAAAAGACTTCGTAGATTTCATGTTAAAAATCGGTGCGCTTAAATTTGGCGAATTTACGCTTAAATCAGGCAGAATCAGCCCTTATTTTTTTAACGCAGGTGCTTTTAACACGGGTGAACATTTGTCAAAACTAGGTAAGTTTTATGCGCAAGCCATTCAAAAAAGCAAATTGGACTTTGATGTACTATTCGGCCCAGCCTACAAAGGCATCCCACTCGCTACTGCCACTGCGATGGCACTGAACGATAATTTTAATAAAAATGTGCCGTATAGCTTCAACCGCAAAGAAGCCAAAACCCATGGCGAAGGTGGCAATATTGTCGGCCATCCACTCACAGGTAATATTTTGATTATTGATGATGTTATTACCGCAGGCACTGCTATTCGTGAAGCGATGGATATTATTAAGGCGAATGGTGCTAGTGCTAAAGGTGTGATTGTGGCAGTTGATCGCCAAGAAAAAGGCAAAGGCGATACCTCAGCTATTCAAGAAGTTGAGCAAAATTTTGACATCACTGTTTTAAGTATTATTAACCTCGGTCATTTGATCGATTATTTAAAACAAGGTAACGATGAAGCGTTAATCGAACGCATTGAAACATACCGCAATGAATATGGCGTTTAGCGCCAAATAAAGCAGATTGCTAAACACTCGATTAAGCATAGTGGCGGATTAGATAAAGATATGAAAACCTTTAAATGGGTGGTGGGCATTGGTTTGTGTTTATCGGTTTGTTGATTGCTTTAAAAGGCACTATTTAG
>JAQRMT010000055.1 GCA_028599035.1 Gammaproteobacteria bacterium | reverse complement strand
GGCAGATTGGTATTCTTTAATAATAGCTTGTGTATCAATTGACATAATAAGGTTATGAGTCGAAAAAATATAAAGAGGCAATTATACGCTAATTGTTTTTAATTTAGTAAAAATTTAGTAAAAAGAAGCCTCGCCTTCTGGGCGAGTTTTAAAGCGGCGGTGAATCCATAGGTATTGTTCGGGTGCTTTGAGAATTTGTGCTTGTAATATTTGGTTAGTAATAGCGGCGTTTTGCAAGGCATCTGAGGAGGGATAGCCACTAAGTGCAGGGGAAAATTCTAGTTCGTAACCTGATTTATTGCGTAAGAAAGATAGTGGAATGACAATTGTGTTGCCAGTTTTTGCCAGTTTTGCAGTGGCATTGATGGTGGCAGTTTCTACGCCAAAAAATGGGGCAAATGTGGAGCGTTGTATGCCTAAGTCTTGGTCAGGTGCATACCAAATTGGCAGGCCAGATTTAAGGGTTTTGATTAAGGCTCTTGAATCTTTGGCTTTAACCATAATGCTGCCATGTTGGGTGAATTGTTTAGTCATTTCTGCATCAAATAGGGCGTTATTTTGTGGGCGATAGAGGTCGGCAAATTTGAAATTTTGCAATAATATGCGACCTGCTAGCATCATGGTGGTGAAATGTCCAACCAGTAGAATGATGTTTTTTTTCTGAGTTAGAGCATTTTGTAATATTTGGGTGTTTTTGATGCGATAGCGTTCTTTAAGGGCAACATCGCTTAAATAGAAGCAGTTGGCTGATTCAAAAAAGGCGACACCAAGTGCTGTAAAATGTTGTTTAGCCAATTGCCTAACTTGAGATTTATTTTTATCGGGAAAGCATTTGACTATGTTTATCAGGGTAATTTTTCTAAAACGGGGCAATATCAGGTAAAGCAGTTTGCCAAAACCAGTGCCGATAGCAACCTGTGTTTTAAACGGCAATTTAGCGCCCAACTTCATTAGACCAATTAAAATCCAAGTTGGAATAAATTTAGGATGATAAAAATTTTGTTTTTTCATTAAAATAGTTTTTTATGCCTTACATTAGTCAAAATTTTATTAACGATCTGCCCAATCAAATTGACATTGTTGATTTGATTGGAAAACGCCTTACACTTAAAAAAATGGGTAGTGGTTATCGTGCGCCTTGTCCTTTTCATGGCGGGAAAAATCCCAATTTTGCCGTTAATAGCCATGAGCAATTTTATCATTGTTTTAAATGTGGCGAGAGCGGTGGTGCAATTAGTTTTATGCAAAAGTATGAAAATCTGAGTTTCCCCGAGGCGGTTGAGATGATTGCTAATGAGTTTGGGCTGGTTATTGAATATGACAGTAACAGTAAGCCAGTTGACCCTAAATTAGAGCGTTATCGTGAATTATCTCAAAAAGTGAGTGATTTTTATGTGCAGCAACTTAAATCCTCACCAGCCAAAGAAAAAGCTGTTACTTATGCCAAAGATAGGGGTATTAGTGGTGAAATTGCCAAACGCTTTGCCTTAGGTTTTGCCCCGCCTAGTAATAAAGATTTGTTGTTAGCTTTTGAACAAAGTGAGCAAGCGGTTCTAGATTTGAAAACCTTGGGTTTGATTAAAACAGGTGAATATGGCGATTATGATTTTTTCCGTGATCGCTTAATGTTCCCTATTCACAATAGCAAGGGCAGTGTCATTGCTTTTGGCGGTAGGGCGTTTGACAGCAAAGCCAAAGCCAAATATCTCAACTCGCAAGAAAGCCCGATTTTTTTCAAGTCAAAAGAGCTTTACGGGCTTTATCATGCACGCAAATATTCACGCTCAATGGATTATATCTTAGTGGTTGAAGGCTATATGGATGTGGTGGCATTGCATCAATCCGATATAACTAAAGTAGTGGCAACGCTAGGTACTGCAACTACTGAGCAGCATTTACAAACATTGGCACGCACGACCAATAATATCGTATTTTGTTTTGATGGCGATGAGGCGGGGCGTGCTGCTGCATGGAAGGCGTTAAAAATTGCCTTACCAATCATTAAATCTGGATTGCAAATTAAATTTTTGTTTTTACCTGACGATGAAGACCCCGACACCTTAGTTAAAAAAGAATCAACTCAGGCATTTGAGGCGCGCATTAGTAACGCATATCCATTGTCAAAATTTTTGTTTAAACATATTCAAGCAGAAGTGGATTTTGACACTATTGAAGGGAAAACCTTGTTTTTAGAAGAAGTAACAGTATTAATTGCACTTGTTACTCACGATGTTTATCAGCAGCAACTTCTTGAAGGTGTTGCACAAATTGTAGGGCAAAGCGTTGAACAGGTTATGGCAGTTTTCACCCAACAAACAGAGAAAATTCAAGAAACACCACAAGTACCAGTTGACATGGGATATGAGCCTTCAATGCCAGATTTTGCTGATGAGTATTTCGTGCCGAATACCAAACCCCAAGAAAACAATTCAGTCAAAGTGTTGATGGGAAGGATGATTAGTTTGCTGCTTAATTATCCATCATTGGCTGATGATACGGTTGAAGTGAGGGTGCGAAATATTGAAAAATCACAAGTATTATTGGATTTGGTGCATTCAGCGCAAATGGACGAAGCTATTTCTCAAGAAAGCTTAATCAAACCTTTTAAATCTAAATTAGGCGTTTATCAGCGTTTACAGAAATTATGTATATTAGAGCCATTTTTGAGTGAAAATCAGGCGAGAGATGAGTTTTTATCAGCGTTAAACAATGCTGAGAAACGCCAAGAAATCATTAAAGTCAAATACTCAATCGCAAGCGCTAAAACTTTAGAAGATCAACAAAAAGTGATGGAAGGCATTGCTAAAAACAAGGCTAAAAAGTAGAGATTAATCGATTAAATTATTTCTTAGCCAATAATTTGATTGACTGGTCGCCACTTAAGATATTTTCCATTGTCTCTTTAAACACCATTGCCGCAGAATTTGACCCCTCGCAACTTATTTTTACTTTAGGTGTGTAGTGAGTGTGGCATTTTTTTGGATGATCAAGTTTAATCACCATAATATATTTTGGATTCTCAACAGGCACAAAACCAGCAAAAAAAGTGCGTTTTGCCCCTTCTTTGCTGTAACGACCATTAACCACCATTTCTGCAGTCCCCGTCTTGCCTGCTACGCCGTAGCCTTTGATTTGCGCACGATAACCAGACCCTCTTTGTGAGACAACTGCATCTAGCAAATTGGCAATTTTATGGGTGGCAGCCTTGCTAAAAACTTGTGTTGTTTTCGGTTGCGTGCTTATATTACTAATAAGTTTTAATGTAGGAATAGCGCCCTCATTAGCAAACACTAAATAAGCCCTAGCAAGTTGTGCCAAATTGGCCTGCATTGGCCCATAGCCAAAAGACAGTGCACGCTTATCTGACAATGCCCAAGAGTTAAAATATCTCAGTAATCCAGAATTTTCAATACTGGGAACAAGTCCAAGCCCTTGCCCGAAACCAAGTTTATGCCAAGTATCATATAATTCTTTTTTATTCAGTCTTTCGGCCACATTGACCGTGCCTAAATTATGTGATTTTTGTAAAATCTTTTTAACCGTCATTTGCTTGTATTTGCCATCGGGTTTAAGATGTCCAATGCGCTTAGTAACATCAATTAACTCATCTTCGTTGGCAGTAATTTTCTTCTTATCAAGCGCCAAGAGCATAATGAATGGCTTCATGGTCGAACCTGGGTCGAGTTTATCTGCAAGCACATGGTTGCGATAGTTTTTTGCATTATAGAGGGTTTTGTCATTTGGGTCATCGGCAGGGTAGTTGACCATTGCTAAAACTTCTCCATTTGGTTTTAAAATGATGGCTGATCCAGAATTAGCGTCATGTTTTTCAACAGACTTTTGAACAGCGGCATAGGCGTGGAATTGGAGATTAGCATCAATGGTTAATTGTATGTCTTGACCGTGTTTGAGTGTTTTGTGAATTACAGGATTAAAATAAGAGCCTTGAGAGTCTTGATTAAGGTCTAGGCGCACCACCCCATTTTGCCCAGCAAGCGTTGATTCAAACTCACCTTCGATGCCAGAAACTCCTTTCTTAGAATGATTAATGCGACCAATGAGCGGCGCTAGTGAGGCGGATTTCGGATAATATCTGCGGGCATCTGTTTGTAATCTAACGCCTTTGATATACTCTTGTTTACAGGTTTTAATAGTACTGTAAGTTGGTGTGTTTGTTTTTAGTTTGGCAAATATTAGCGCCTTATTAAGCCAATTAAGTTTGTCTTTTTTTTGCACTGTTTTGCAAATCCTAAGCTTCTTTTTTTTCAATTTTTTTAAATTTTCAAGAATTGGACTAGTGAGTGCTAGATTTTTTCGGATCACTAGATTTTTTCTCCCTGCGTGCTTGCTAAGTTTCTTATTGATTGCCGATTGTAGTTCTTTTCTTGGCATCATTAAGGCGGTAGCGAGTTTTGCAATAAAGGCACTTTGAACTTGTGTTGAATCTAAATTCACTTTTTTTAAAATCAAATTACTGGCAAGTACAGCGCCATTTCTGTCCAAAATATCGCCGCGACGCGCTTTGGTGTTAGAGATGAGATTTGCCTGTTCAGTAGCCCTTTGCTGAATACTAATATTGCCAGCATTCAATGTATGAATGGCAATAGAATGATAAGCAAAAAAGCACATAAGTACGAAAAAAAAGTTTTTGATAAAGGTTTGACGGCGTGAATAGTGCTGAGTTCTGCTAGAGAATTTGAATAATGCTTTTAATCGGTGCATCATAATACAAGCGTTCTGATTCTGTTAGGATGCTTCATTTGTAGTATTTTTAAAGCTTTTTCTTTAATCATCTTGCCACTAATTTGTGCCGAGTGCTCGCTGAGTAATTGCTTGTGCAGTGCCATAATTTTTTGATTCTTTTTTTGCACAGCATTTGCTACTTTATAAAGTTGATAATTTTGGTTGTGCCAGCTGATTGTATAGACGGATAATGCAACAATAATCATACTGAATATGATATTAATATAGGTAATGCCGGGTCTTTGACTTAACATTTTTCGTGTGTTTTGGTGGTGCGTTGTGCAATTCTCAATATCGCACTTCTTGAGCGTCTATTGACACTAATCTCTTCTGGGTTGGCAAAACTTTTGCCCAAGTCTTGCAATAATGTTTGCTGTATGCCGCTATCCATAATCGGCAAACCCTTGGGCAGTTGTTTTTGTTGTGAGTATTTGCGCACAAATTGTTTAACAATACGGTCTTCAATTGAGTGAAAACTAATGACACACAAGCGAGCCTCTGGCGCTAACAAATCAAGGGTTTGCTCAAGTGTTTCAGAGAGTTGTTTGAGCTCTTGATTGATAAAAATCCGAATGGCTTGAAAAGTGCGTGTTGCAGGGTGTTTTTTCTTCTGTGGACGCACCACGCTGCTGACAATATTTGCCAATTGCAGCGTGGTTTCTAGTGGTGTATCTATTTGAAATTTTTTGATTGCACGGGCGATATATCGGCTTTTTCTCTCTTCACCAAACGCATAAATAACATCAGCAATTTCAACCTCATCTGCCTGAGTCAACCACTGCGCTGCACTCATGCCACGGGTTTGGTTCATGCGCATATCAAGTGGGCCATCGGCATTAAAACTAAAGCCTCGCTGCGCATTGTCCAGCTGTGGCGATGAGACGCCGAGATCCATCAAAATACCATCAATTTTGCCAAGTAAGCCTTGCTCAGAAAGAATTTGGTGCATATTGGCAAACGCACTATGGACAAGCGTTAAACGCGTGTCATTCATATGTTGATTGGCATACTCAATAGCGCTGATATCTTGGTCGAAAGCAATTAGCCGTCCTTGCTCACCTAGTTTGTCCAAGATACCAAGTGCGTGTCCGCCACGACCAAAAGTGGCATCAATATAGATGCCATCATGTTTTAGCTTTAACTCTTTGATAGACTCTTTAAACATCACTGATTGGTGATGGTTAGAGCTCATAACGATAGCTCAGTAATACTGGTTGGGATGTCTTCTTGTACGCTTAATGCGTCAAGATTAGCAAGTTGTTTATGCCAAGCATCTTCATCCCACAGTTCAAAATTATGCCCCTGCCCACTCATGATAATCTTTTTATCAATATTGGCATATTCTCTGAGAGTGGCAGGAATGAGAATACGCAATGTATTGTCTAGCTCACAATCAGTTGCATGGCCAATTAGTTTGCGTTTAAGGCGTTTAGTATGAATGTTGAGCGACGGCAGAGCACTGACCTTGTCTTCAAGCATTTGCCAATTTTGTAAAGGATAAAGCAATAAACAAGCATCATCTGGGTGGATGCTTAACACCATTTTCCCTGCACAAGTTTTATTAATTTGCGCTTGGTGGCGTGTGGGAATTTTTAGCCTCCCTTTAGCATCAATGGTTAAATTGTGTACCCCACGAAACATGATAAGTATTAGTGATGTTGTAAATGTTTCTGGTAAATTGCCATTACGCCAAGAACTAAAGCGACAAGGATAATCACAAGAAAGGGCTTAAAGTTATTGATTTGTGCCTGTTGAGTGCCCATTAATGCTAGTGTGCT
This sequence comes from Gammaproteobacteria bacterium, assembly GCA_028599035.1. GTDB lineage: Bacteria > Pseudomonadota > Gammaproteobacteria > PS1 > Pseudothioglobaceae > Thiodubiliella. The sequence continues at coordinate 3,088 of JAQRMT010000055.1, read as the reverse complement.
TAACGAAATAGTTGATAGTAGTCCGCCAATAATAAATTGTTTTAATTGCATTACTTACTCCACTTAATTAGTATTAAAAATACATTTTATACCACTTTATTCCACTTTTATACACTTTTGTTATTTAATAACTTGAGTAAGGTATTGTGATATGATAAGCGAATGAATAAGTTAATTTACGCATTACGAAGTTTGATTAATAATTTGCTTTATCGCTGGATTGTGCGTCCGATTATTTTCTTATGGGAGGCGGAAAAGGCGCACAATAAATTGAAGCAATTTGGTTTATTGTTTGCCTCCAATAAGTTTGGCAGAGGCGTGTTAAAAGCTTTATTCTACTATCAACATAGCAGCCTAAACACCACAGTTGACGGTATTAAATACGACAATCCAATTGGCCTTTCGGCGGGGTTTGATAAAGACGGAGAGTTGACCGATGCTTATCCATCTATTGGTTTTGGTTTTGCAGAATTGGGCTCTTTTACGGGTGATAGGTGTGCCGGTAATCCAGGCGTGGGCAGGCGTTTATTCCGCTTGATTAAATCTAAGTCAATTTTGGTGTGGTATGGGCTGAATAATCAAGGTGCAGTGGCGATTGCAAAGAGATTAAAGTCTAAAAAATTCAGTATTCCAATTGGCATTAATGCCGCCAAAACAAATGATTCTGATTATTTTGATTTACAAACTTCGATTGATGATTATTTAAAAACACTGGGCGAATTTAAAGACATTGGCAGTTATTATACGATTAATATTTCTTGTCCAAATACGCAAGATGGCGAACCTTTTGTTGAGCGGGAAAATTTAGATGCACTACTTAGTGCGCTTGATAAAGTCAAACAAGCGTGCAAACCAGTATATGTAAAAATGGCGGCGGATTTGACCACGGATGAAATCAATACCATTGTTGATACTTGCTTAGAGCATAAGGTCAATGGACTGGTATTGACTAATTTAACCAAGCCGTCAATGAGTGGTGAATATTTTAAAGAAGAATTAACCTTTGATAAGGGCGCACTTAGTGGTTTACCAGTGCAACGAATATCGATCAATATGATACGCCATGTTTATCAAAGAACGCATGGAGAAATCACCATCATTGGTGTGGGTGGTGTATTTAATGCGCAGGATGCCTATGAAAAAATTACCGCTGGCGCTAATTTGGTTGAGGTGATTACTGGGCTAATTTTTGAAGGTCCGCAAGTGATTGGAGAGATTAACCGAGGTTTGGTTGAATTACTTAAAAAAGATGGATTTTCCTCAATTGAAGAGGCAGTAGGTTCACGCAATCTGCTGAAGTAAGTATAATTCCATTTTATTTTTTATTTGATAAGCTTCAATGAGTTTAGAGCACCATCAAGCAGCACTTGATTATCATCAGGGCAATCGACCAGGAAAGTTGATTGTTTCATCGCATAAACCACTAGACAGTAAGGAAGATTTATCATTGGCTTACACGCCAGGCGTGGCAGCACCTGTGCGAGAAATTGCCAACAACCCAGACTTGGTGAATAATTATACGATTAAGAGTAATTTAGTGGCAGTCATTTCAGACGGCTCTGCTGTTTTGGGGCTGGGTAATGTTGGACCTTTGGCGTCAAAACCTGTCATGGAGGGCAAGGCGGTATTATTTAAGAAGTTTGCCGATGTAGATGTGTTTGACATTGAAGTAGATACCCAAGATGTGGATGAGTTTGTGCAAACAGTTAAAAATATTGCCCCTACTTTTGGCGGCATTAATTTAGAAGATATTTCCGCACCGCGTTGTTTTGAAATCGAACAACGATTGATTGAAATGTTAGATATTCCAGTTTTCCATGATGATCAGCATGGCACGGCAATTATTATTGCTGCTGGACTTTTAAATGCCTTAGAAATTCAAAGAAAAACCCTAGAGAGTGCAACTTTGACTTGCTTAGGTGCCGGTGCTGCTGGTATTGCCACACTTGATTTATTGTGTGAGCTTGGTTTCAAAAAGTCCAATATTTTATTGGTTGATTCTCAAGGTGTCATTACTCAAGATAGAGTAAAGTTAAGCAAGCAAAAATCTAGGTATGCAAGCGATTCATCAAAGCGTACATTAGCAGATGCTATGCAAGATTGCGATATTTTTGTGGGCGTAGCTTCTGCCAATTTGGTTTCTAAAGAGATGGTGCGTTCGATGGCAGGTAATCCGATTGTATTCGCCTTGTCTAACCCCGATCCTGAAATTTCACCTAGTGACGCTAATTCAGTGCGTGATGATTTGATTATGGCAACGGGGCGCAGTGATTACCCCAATCAAGTTAATAATGTGCTGGGTTTTCCATTTATATTTCGAGGGGCATTGGATGCTAAAGCCAGTGAAATTAATGTTGAGATGAAAATTGCCGCTGTATATGCGTTGAGAGATTTGGCAAAACTTGAAGTGCCAGATGAAGTGCTTAAAGCTTACAATGTTGATACAATGAGTTTTGGCAAAGATTATATTATTCCCAAACCTTTTGACAAAAGATTGATTGATGTCGTGCCAAAAGCCGTGTTTGAGGCGGCTATTTCAAGTGGTGTTTCACGACTATAAGCCCCTTTAAAGGCTCTCTAAAAAAATCTACTAAAAACCTTGTTGTTGATAAGAAATTATGGAATAATAGGCGATTGCCTTTTGGGGAGAGATTTACGAGTGGTTAAAGTATGCGGATTGTAAATCCGTCGCCTCCGGCTTCGAAGGTTCGAATCCTTCTCTCTCCACCAAAAGACAAAAAAGAATTAAAAAAGATTGCGGGTATCGTATATTGGTATTACCTTGGCCTTCCAAGCCAATGAGACGAGTTCGATTCTCGTTACCCGCTCCAGGTAGAAAAAAGGAGAGAAATAAGGTTGCGCTCACCTAGCTCAGTCGGTAGAGCACTTCCTTGGTAAGGAAGAGGTCGGCGGTTCAAATCCGCTGGTGAGCTCCAAATTAATTGTAATATAAAAAAAGAGGAAGAGAAAATGTCAAAAGAAAAATTCGAAAGAACCAAACCCCATGTCAATGTAGGCACCATCGGTCATGTTGACCACGGTAAAACCACCCTAACAGCTGCCATCACTAAAGTCATGGCAGAAGCTC
>JAQRMT010000054.1 GCA_028599035.1 Gammaproteobacteria bacterium | reverse complement strand
TCTTCCATAGTAACATCGTGCCCTGCTGGCACTGATGTGCCCCAACGCACGCCTGCTGACATGGCAAAATCTGCGTCATGTTCAGCGCGTAGTGAATTAACCAGCACCTGATCCCAAGTGCCCATAAAATTACCACGACGATACAAGGTTTGCTCAGTGGTGCATAGTTTTTCAGTCAAAATAGCATCAAAAGTTTTGCCAACACGGTCTGGATTATTACTCATTGCACTACTACGAGCCTCAACCACGGCTTTATCGTATTTAGTCTGACGCATTTTGTCAATAAACGACACCATTGCCGCATCAGGCTTAATAAGGTTGGTAATAATTGGCAACATTTTATAATGGTAACCAGCTACTTTATGGTCTTTAATATCTAAATCCATCACGCCAATATATTTACCCGAGCAACCTGCGTTAGTCACCACGGTCATACCGCCTGCATTTTTTACTTCAATCGGCTTCGGCATACCATCATGCGTATGTCCGCCAAAAATTGCATCAATGCCAACCACACGAGATGCCATTTTAATATCCACATCCATGCCATTGTGCGACACCACAATCACCGCATCAGGTTTTTCATTAGTACGAATATCAGCAACCAGTTCGCTCATCTCATCTTCACGCAAGCCAAATGACCAATCTGGAAAAAAGTATTTTTGTGGATTAGCATTAGAAGTTCTAGGAAATGCCTGACCAATCACCGCAATACGATGTCCGCCCACATTTTTAATGACATAAGGCTTAAATGGCAGTCCATCATCTTCATTATACAAACCGTTACCGCCAAATTTTTCTGTCATGGCAATATACTCATCGCCCAGTAAGGCATCTTCTAAAATACGCACATTTTGACCTAAAAAATCTCCCTTAAAAAAGCCAATATTTTTGAGTGTTTCTTCTTCTTTATAAGTAAATTCCCAATGCCCGACCATCACATCAACGCCGAGCATATTACACGCCTCAACCATATCTGCTCCTCGTGTCCAAAGCGATGTGCCAGAGCCTTGCCAAGTATCGCCGCCATCAACAGTTAGCGTGTTTTGCACACCACCTGCACTCTCACGCAATGAATCCAGTACCGTTTTAATCTGACCAAAGCCACCCGTTTTGCCATATTTAGCAGCCAATTCTTCAAAATTATTATAAGTAAATGCATAGGCCTCAGGCGTGCCAGGCTTCACACCGATTTGTTTCAATAATTTATTGCCAACCACATGAGGTAACTGTCCAAAAGTAGACCCAAAACCTAGATTAACATTTGGTTCACGAAAATAATTTGGCAGTAAATTGCCATGAGTATCGGTAATGTGCAAAATACGCGCATTACCTGTTTTTGCCACCTCGTATCTATTGTCTTGGGCAGACAGTTTGTCCGCATCATTACCACAACCACTAATCAAACCAGCCGCTGAGCCTGCACCCACTACTTTAATAAAATCTCTGCGTGTTAAAGCCATTTCCTTCCTTAGTCATTTAAAAAATCATAATTCTACCTTGTTTAGCTTTGCAACACAAAACTATCATTAAATTATAATATTCTAAAAAACATAAGGCCTTACAACAGTACGATAATTTCTTTATATACCTGTCAAAAAAGGTCTCAAATTACATTAAAAAGACTAAGTCCAGTCCATACATTGCCAGCCTTTTTGTCTGGCAATTTTTAATAACTTTTTATCACCATGCACGACAATGGGGTTATCGACTAATTCCAATAATGGCAAATCGTTATGTGAGTCGGAGTAGAAATAAGCGCCGTCTAAGGTTTCGTTATTTGCTTCACACCACGCTTTCAGTTTATGGACTTTGCCGATTTGAAAGCAAGGCTCACCTGATACTTTTCCGCTAAATTCACCGTCTACCATTTCAGGCTCGGTGGCGAGTAAATCTTCAATGCCGTAAGCTTGGGCGATTGGGCGGGTGACAAATGAATTAGTAGCGGTGATGACTAGCGCCCTATTGCCGTTTTTTTTGTGTGCATCTACCACTTTTTTGGCTTTTTCTAAAAAAATTGGCTGGATTTTTTCAACCATAAATTGTTGATGCCATTTGTTGAGTTGTTTGATAGAATTGTCTGCTAAGGGACTGAGGCAAAATTCTAGATATTGATTAATGTCTAACTCGCCTCGTGCATAATCATCAAAAAACGCCTGATTTTTCTTTTGGTATTCATTAACATTAACTGCACCAATTTCGGATAAAAGTTCGCCCCACAAAAAATCGCTATCGCCGCCTAATAAGGTTTTGTCTAAATCAAATAATGCAAGTGCCATATTAATAAACCCCGTTAATTACAGTTGTTTAAGGCATTTCTCTGCCTTTTCAATAGTGTGCTCAATATCACTATCGCTATGTGCTGTGGAGATAAACCCTGCCTCGTAGGCGCTGGGTGCTAAATAAACACCCTCTTTTAGCATTAAATGAAAAAACTGATTAAAACGCTCAACATTGCACTGTGAAGTTTGTGCAAAGTTCGTTACCCTGTCGGCATCGGTAAAAAACAAGCCAAACATACCGCCCACCACATTGGCCGTCATTGGGATGTTGTTTTCTTGTGCTTTTTTCACAATGCCGTTGGTGAGTTTGGTGGCTTTTTGTGCTAAATTCTGGTATAAATTTTTGTCCTTATCAATTGCCTCTAACATTGCCAGACCTGCTGCCATTGACATAGGATTGCCTGAGAGTGTGCCTGCTTGATAGACTGAGCCTAAGGGGGCAATGCACTCCATAATGGTTTTTTTGCCTCCAAATGCACCGACTGGTAATCCACCGCCAATCACTTTTCCAAGTGTTGTTAGGTCAGGCTGAATGCTAAATTTCTCTTGTGCGCCGCCTTTTGCGACCCTAAAACCGGTCATTACTTCGTCAAAAATTAGCACTGTGCCATATTCATCGCAAATCGCTCTAAGCCCTTGCAAAAATCCAGCAACGGGTGGAATGCAGTTCATATTACCGGCAACAGGCTCAACGATAATACAGGCAATCTCGTTGCCTTTTTCGGCAAACACTTCTCTCACTTGCGCTAAATTATTGTATTCCAAGGTCAATGTATGCTTGGCAAAATCTGCTGGTACACCTGCTGAATTTGGCTCGCCAAGTGTTAATGCGCCCGAGCCTGCTTTGACTAACAGCGAATCTGAATGCCCGTGATAACAGCCTTCAAACTTCACAATAGCATCACGCTGAGTAAAGCCTCGTGCCAAGCGAATAGCGCTCATAGTGGCTTCTGTGCCTGAGCTTACCATGCGCACCAACTCAATAGAAGGCACCATTTCACATACTTTTTTTGCCAGCTCAGTTTCAATCTCGGTCGGTGCACCAAAGCCTAAGCCATTGTGCAGGACTTTCTCTACTGCGTTCACCACGCCTTGGTTGGCATGACCCAAAATCATCGGCCCCCATGAGGCGACATAATCGATGTATTGTTTGTCATCGGCATCAAATAAATAAGCGCCTTCGCCTCGGGTAAAAAATATCGGCGTGCCGCCTACGCCCTTGAATGCTCGAACGGGGGAGTTCACCCCGCCTGGAATGTAGTGTTGCGCTTCGCTAAAAAGTTGTTCTGATTTTGTCATTTATTTATGCTCCAATATTTGTGGGTAGGTTTTTAGATGGGTAATATGCGACCATACAATCAGCACATTATCCAATAATAATTTTATATTCACACTGGTTTTTGCTAGGGCAATGGCACGAGAGATGTCATCTAATAATTTAAACAAAAAATCTGTTTTTGCCAGGCTGATGATTTTATTTAACTCAATCAAGCCTCCTTCTCGTTTAAGTGCTTTGAGTCGAATACCCTCGATAACTAAGTGTTGCAAGCAACTCAAAACCTCAACTTCGTTACTCTCAAAGCCTTCTACTTTGTTAATGGTGGCTGGATGCAGGGCAATACTTAATAATTGATTTTGCCATTTTTGATAATGAATAGAGCCATCCCCCGAAAGCCCATCAATGACTTTAAAAGGCACGCCATGTGCAGCTTCTAACAGCTGTATTGTATCAAAATCTTCCTTGTGTTCAATATGTTGCTCAATCCACATCCTGGTGTCTTGGTCGTAAGCAGGGCTAATATGCACGCTTTGGCAACGGGAAACAATCGTAACTGGTAGATTTTTAGGATTATGTGCCAGTAAGATAATTAATGTGTTTTTTCTCGGCTCTTCCAGCGTTTTTAACAAACTATTGGCAGCATTAATATTCATTTGATCGGCGTAAAAAATAACGCCTATTTGCAATTTATCAGCAGTTTTGTTTAATGCCTCGCAAAATGCACGCACCTGATCAACACGAATATCTTTAGAACGATTTTTGGTGTTTGGATTAATTTCACCTGCACGACAATAAATCATATTCGTGTAATGGGAACGCCTAATCAACACAGCGTTGTCTAAATCTTGCTGTGCATTATCCTTTCTAATAATTTCATCATCATTTAATAATACGCCAATGAGTTGTTGCATTAAGTCAAACTTACCTATTCGAGACACACCTGTAATCAATAACGCATGGGGTAGATGATTTTGGTCAATCATCTGTTTGAGTTTTGCAAACGCATCTTGGTGCCAAGGAAGTGTCATAACGAATCTAAAATAGCTTTAATTTGTTGCTGAGTATGCGCTATCGTTTGCGTAGCGTCAATTAATTTAATACGCTCAGGGTGTTGTTTAGAGCGGGTAATATAAGCCTCACGCACACGATTAAAAAAATCAAAATCTTCCTGCTCTATGCGGTCTTTTTTGCCTCTGGATTCTACACGCTTCATACCAATATCCACAGACACATCCAGCAGTAGCGTCATATCAGGGGTAAATGCCTGTAACACCCAATCTTCTAACTGCGTAATGCGGGCAACATCCAAACCACGACCGCCACCTTGATAGGCGTAAGAGGCATCAGTAAATCTATCACTCAAGACCCAATCTCCTTGCGCCAATGCGGGCGTTATTTTGTTTTGAATATGCTCGTTTCTAGCGGCAAACATCAGCATTAACTCCGTGTCTGCGTGCATCTTGCCGGTTGAATTGCTTAATAACAAGGTGCGAATCTTCTCGCCTATTGCTGTTCCGCCTGGTTCTCGAGTCAGTACAATATTAACGCCTTTATCCGCCAAATATTGGCAAATAAAATCAATTTGGGTGCTTTTTCCTGCGCCTTCTACGCCATCAATGGTGATAAATTTTCCTTTTTGCATGGGCTTATTTTAAATACTTCTGAATATTATGGCGATGTTGTTGATAAGTTTTTGCAAAAGCATGAGTGCCATTTTTCTTAGCAACAAAAAATAGAGTATCGCCCGATGCAGGATGCATTGCCGCACGCAACGAAGTGATGCTAACTGAGCTAATTGGGGTTGGCGGTAAGCCGTGATTTCGATAGGTGTTATAAGGGCTGTTGAGTTTTAAGTCTTGTCGTGTTAAAAAACCACGATATTTTTCACCCAAACCGTACACAACTGTTGGGTCAGTTTGCAGGCGCATACCTATTTGCAAACGGCGCATAAATACACCTGCTATTTGCGATTTTTCAGCATTGTGTGCGGTTTCTTTTTCAATCAAAGATGCTAATATCAGTGCTTGAGATGCGCTCTTTAAACGCAGGGTTTTATCTCGATTTTTCCATTCAGAAGACAATATTTCTTGCATAATTTGATGCGACCTTTTAAAAACACTGGCAACACTATCGCCATAACGCACACGGTAAGTGTCTGGCCAAAAAACCCCTTCATAAGGTGCTTGAACACCCGCCAAACGCATCGTGTTTGCCAATGAGCCACTGGATTTTAACGCCTCAATGCTTTGCAATTGTTGATAATAATGGCGCACGGTTTCGCCTTCAATTAGGACAATATTACGCTCAGCTACTGTTGCTGATGCAAAATCATTAAGCAAATCCATTGCGCTCATGTTTGGCGCTATGTCGTAATAGCCAGATTTTAATTCGGACTCAAGGTCAAAGACCTTAGCCACTATACGCAAGAAATAAGAAGAGCGAATCACGCCACGCTTTTCAAGATTATTGGCGACTGAAACAATGTTGGCGCCTTGAGGTAGGTGATAAACAGTTGGGTGGGTGGTCTTAATGGTGTTTGCCCAATAAGACCAGGTTAGTACTAGTACGGCAATGGTTGTTAGAATTTTTTTCATTATAGTTTTTCCTCTAAGGCTTGCGCTAATTGCTGTGTAATAGTGTGTTGATTAAAGCGTTTTTCATTAATAACTGTAACGGACTTGATGCCAATTATACTATTGCTGATAAACACTTCATCACAGTTATTCAGCGTCTGCAATGTTAATATGCCTACCTTAACTTGTAAACCTAGTGCTGTGGCAATTTTTAATATCACGGCTCGTCGTGTGCCTGCAATGCCACATTTTTCTAAGCTTGGTGTTAATAATACACCTGACTTTATGGCAAAAATATTGCCCTGCGTAACCGAAACCACACAGCCGTCATCATCTAACATAATACACTCGTCAGCATGCAAATTACTGCGCGCTAATATTTGCTCAAGACGGTTGCAATGTTTAATATTAGACAATAATTGATTATTAGCATAGCCGCTGTTACAAACACTGAGCGTATATTCGCTCGGCATTTTATCGGGCATTTTTGAGACAATAATAAGTCGTGTTGGCTCAATATCTACTTCAAACCCATATCCTCGTACGCTTTGCCCACGAGACAATATCACCTTGACTACAGCTTGCTCTAACTTGGCGATTAAAAGTGCTTTGGCAATATCTTTCAACCATTGTTGTTCACTAACGCGATTAATTTTAAGTTGCTCACGACCTTTTTCTAACCTAGAAAAATGTGCTGACCAAAGCAATAATTGCGTATTTTTGACGACGCAAGTCTCAAATAAACCATCGCCAAACTGCGTTAAGCGATTAAACACGCTAAGTTGAGATTGTTGTTTTCCATTAATTAAAACGACTTCTTTCATAGATTCTATTATAATTGCCAACGGGCGTTAATTTAGCCGAAATCACAATAAAACCCTAATGAAAAAAACCTTCTTCGTATTTATGAACAACTTGCTAAACAGTGCTAAAGATTTAGTGCCGATTGTATTAGTGATTGGTTTTTTTCAACTGGTTGTGTTACAACAGCATATCCCTAATTTTACCGATATTATTATTGGCACAGGATTTGTGTTATTGGGTTTAACTTTATTCGTCTATGGCTTAAATTTAGGATTGTTTCCCATTGGTGAGGCGCTGGCATTTGCCTTTGTTAAAAAAGGTTCTCTGATTTGGCTGTTAATATTTGCCTTTGCACTTGGATTTGGCACAACTATGGCAGAACCTGCCCTTATTGCCGTTGCTAATGAAGCCGCTAATGTGGCACAACTCGGCGGCTTAATAGAAAACAAAGCAGATCTGCACACTTACGCACAAACACTGCGTTATTTTGTAGCAACCTCAGCTGGTTTAGCCGTTTTATTAGGTGTATTGCGTATTATTAAAGGTTGGCCACTCACATATTTAATTACTGGCGGATATTTACTGGTTATTATTACCACTGCTTTTGCCCCTGACAATATTATTGGCATTGCTTATGATTCTGGCGGTGTAACTACCAGCACTATTACTGTGCCATTGATTACCGCATTGGGGGTTGGTTTAGCCAGTTCAATTCGTGGCAGGAGTCCGATGATTGATGGTTTTGGTATGATCGCCATCACTGCTTTATTGCCCATTGTTGCGGTTATGATTTTTGGAATGTTATGGTAGACTTATTGCAGCCTTTTATCGATATGCTTGGGGATGTAGCACCAATTGCTCTGGTGTTGTTTGGCTTCCAATTCCTCATTCTTAAACAAAAGATTCCCAATTTAAAAAAGGTTATTATTGGCTTTATCTTAGTTTGGATTGGACTAACTTTGTTCATTATTGGTTTAGAAAAAGCGCTATTTCCACTCGGAAAACTCATGGCAAACCAACTTACCAGTGTTGATTTTATTGGCATTAATACTAACTGGGGCAGCTACTATTGGGTCTATATTTTTGCCTTTGCTATTGGGTTTGCTACCACTATTGCCGAACCTTCGCTGCTAGCAGTTGCCATTAAAGCCAATCAAGTATCAGGTGGTTTTATTAAAGTCTGGTCGCTTCGCATTATTGTCGCATTCGGTGTTGCGGTGGGCATTTCTCTGGGTAGTTTTCGTATTGTGGCTGGGCTGCCGATTCACTATTTTATTATTACAGGCTATGTGGTTGTTTTGATACAAACTTATTTTGCACCAAAAGACATCATTGCGCTAGCCTATGACACAGGTGGTGTAACCACTTCTACAGTTACCGTACCATTAGTTGCCGCCCTAGGTTTAGGTTTGGCGAGTACAATTGAGGGCAGAAATCCAATCATTGATGGTTTTGGACTGATTGCTTTTGCTTCGCTGTTTCCAATCATGAGTGTGCTGGCGTATGCACAAATAACAAATTTTTTAAACAGGAGAAAAAACGATGCACTTTAAACTGATTATTGCTTTTGTTGATAGCAATAAAACTGACGCAATCCTTGAGGCGGCTAGAAACAAAGGCGCTACAGGATCAACCATTATTTCTCAAGCCCGAGGTGAAGGCTTGGAACATAACAAAACATTTCTGGGGCTCAATATTGAAGCCCCAAGGGATGTCTTATTACTACTTGTGGAGCAGCACCTTTCTAGATCAATTCTAGAAAGTATTGCTATAGCAGGAGATTTCGACCGTGATGACCAAGAGGGCATCGCTTTTCAAATTGATGTAGAGGATGCTGTTGGTGTCATACATCAAATACAAGCATTAGAAACAACCGTGGAGGAAAAACTATGAACACCCCAGTATTAGTCAAAGACATTATGTGGACAGAAGTTGATATTATCAATAGCAAATGCACCGTACAAAACGCTTTAAAAAACATGAAGCATAAAAAAACCAAGATGTTAATCGTTGACAAAGTGCATGAGCATGATGAGTATGGCGTGGTGCTGATTGCCGATATTGCTGCCAAAGTGATCGCCAAAGGGCGTGCACCAGACCGTGTTAATGCTTATGAAATTATGACCAAACCTGCCATTTCCGTACATCCTGATATGGAGATTCGTTACTGCGCTAAATTGCTCACTCGATTGAATTTATCTCGTTGTCCAGTGCTAGATAACGGCAAAATAGTCGGCGTGGTTAGTTTGACCAATATTGTGTTGAATGGCTTACATATTGTATAAGAAAATTATTATATAGTGATAAACTTGCACTGTATTAATAGACTGTTAGAATACTCAACTGTCTTAACTTTATAACTAACAAGAGAGAATAAAAATGAATACAATTAGATTTATTAAATGGGCGCTGATTATTATTGGTGCAATTTCCACTTACTATATGGTGCTATTGCAAGCACAATACGGCATTACCAGTAAAGTTATCAATGAGATGATTTCGCCAACACTGCACTCGAAAGCCATGGAAAAAGTTTATATGCCAATGGCTAACACCTTACTAGACACGAGCGACATCACTATGGCATCAATTGTTCGCGATAAAGTTAGTGACGATATGAAGGGTGAAAACAGACTAGAAACAATCGCAAATATTGAAGAGGCCATGGCTGAAGTTGTGATTGAAAGAAA
>JAQRMT010000053.1 GCA_028599035.1 Gammaproteobacteria bacterium | reverse complement strand
AATACTAGGTATTTACGCTAAATACTGATTAACCTGAGCGGCAACACCACGCCCTTCGTTGATTGCCCATACGACTAGCGATTGACCACGGCGACAATCTCCTGCAGTGAAAATACCTTTTTGAGAAGTGGTGTATTCGCCATAATTTGCTTGATAATTACCCCGTTCATCAAGGGTAATATCAGCATCATCACTTAAATAATGCTCAGGAGAGACAAAACCCATTGATAAAAGCACCAATTGCGTGTCCCAAGTTTTTTCGCTACCTTCAATCTCAATTAATTGACCTTCTTTAAAATCAACATTGATAGTATTAAGCCCCATCACTTTGCCGTTTTTATCTTTAATAAATGATTTGGTCATTAAATGATATTGTCTCGGATCTGCGCCGAACACCTGCGCCACTTCGGCGTGACCATAATCAACCCGATAAATCAACGGCCACAGTGGCCAAGGATTAGTGTCCGACCGTTCAATAGGAGGTTTGCCCATCAATTCAAAATTCACAATCGACTTTGCTCCTTGGCGCAATGCGGTACCGATACAATCAGTGCCTGTATCACCGCCACCAATCACAATCACATCTTTGCCCTTGGCAGATAAATCAGAATTATCGGCACTGCCAGTGTCTAACAAACTTTGGGTGCTTTTGGTCAAATATTCCATCGCCAAATGCACACCATGTGCGTCACGATTATCTACTGACAAATCGCGCCCCTGCGTTGATCCTGTGGTGAAAATGATTGCATCAAAGTCTTTTTGCAGTTGCTTAGTGCTAATGTCCCTACCCACATCAACATTGGCAATAAATTCAACTCCCGAACTTTTTAGTAAATTCACACGACGATTAACCACATCTTTGTCGAGTTTCATATTTGGGATACCATACATCAACAAACCACCAATACGATTAGTGCGCTCAAACACAACAGCGTTATGCCCTAATTTATTTAACTCGTCTGCTGCTGCCAAACCCGCAGGCCCAGAGCCAACAATTGCCACTTTTTTGCCCGTTCGATACGCAACTTGATAAGGCTGAATCCAACCTTCTTCAAACCCCTTATCAACAATCGCCTGTTCAATATTCTTAATAGTAACGGCGGGATTATTCAGCCCCAGCACACACGACCCTTCACAAGGCGCAGGACAAACTCGCCCTGTAAATTCTGGGAAATTATTGGTTTTATGCAGGCGAATTAATGCTTCTTGCCATTTATCGTGATAAATCAAATCATTCCATTCGGGAATTAAATTATCAACAGGGCAGCCGTTTTCTGATTGGCAAAATGGCACGCCGCAATCCATACATCTCGCCCCTTGCTCTTGTAGATGCTCAGCATTATGCGTGCTTGTGAAAACCTCACCGTAATCTTTAACACGCAATTCAACAGGACGATAATCCTCAGTTTTTCTGTCAAATTCCTTAAAGCCAGTTACTTTTCCCATGGTTGATTAACACCTAATACATAAAGCACATAATTATGCCATAAATTTACCTTGTAAGACCACTGCATTAACCCAGTATGACTTAGAGAGTGTAGAAGAGAGTGTATTTTTTACCCAAAAATGAGGAGAACGGCCAGGGTTTAGTTGCCTTGTTACCGTTTTTAATTTTTACTGTTCCAAAGCCTATTGTGGGCATGCCTAAAGAATTAATCACCCTTGGCGACCATATTAAAAAGAAAAGGTTGGAAAGCAACAAAACTCAAAAAAATGTTGGGGAAATTATAGGGCTGATAATTTTACTATAGTTAATTGGGAAAAGAACAGCACTAAAAATATCCCTGCAAAATATTATCCTAAGATTATGGAGTTTTTAAATGGTAGTGTTGCACTTATGGGTTGAATTCGCCTGTGATTGATTGTGTAGTAAAACTAATTTCATTTTTTTCTCCCTAAGATTAAATTCACTTTATTTTAACCCTGTTTTATTGCCCTCCAAGTTAAGTTGTACACAAAAGCCAATAGGTAAAATTTAGATAATATAGTATAATTTCTTTTTAATTAATAAGGAAAAATCATGGAAAAAGATAATTTTTTAATAGTGGGTTCGGGTGGTAGAGAATGCGCCTTTGCCTTAAGGTTGTTTGAAGATACAGTGCTTCATGCTTTTATGAGCCATGAAAATCCCACCATCATTGAATGTGTTGAAAAATCTGGCGGAAGTTATATTGTTGGAAATGTAAATGATGCCCAACAAGTGGCCAAATTTGCATCTGAGAATAATATAGATTACGCTTTTGTCAGTGCCGATGATCCTTTAGCAAATGGCGTGGTAGATGCCATGCTTGATAAAAATATCAAAGCTGTTGGTGGTACAAAAGCAGCAACAAAAATAGAATGGGATAAAATATATTCTATTGATATGATGCAAAAAGTTTGTCCTGAATTCAACCCCTACTATCAAGCAATTGAAAAAGAAGAAGAATTGCAATCCGCTATTCAAGAATTCAAAAATAGAGGAATAGAGGTAGTAGTTAAACCTCAAGGCTTGACAGGTGGAAAAGGTGTTAAGGTAATGCCTGAACACTTGGCAACTTATGATGATTGTATTGACTATGCTTCAGAGCTTTTAGAAAAATGTCCTGATGAAAAAGTGCTTTTAGTTGAAAAACTCAAGGGTATTGAATTTACTATTATGGGTATTACCGATGGTGAAAACTTGGTGGTATCGCCTGCAAGTTATGATTATCCTTTTAGGTTTGAAAATGACTTGGGTGCTGGCACTGGTGGAATGGGTTGTTTTACTAACAAGGAAAAGAAACTACCTTTTATGAATGACAAAGACCTGCGAGATTGTCGAGATATTATACAAAAAATCATTGACGAAATGAGAAATGAGGGGTTGTCTTTTAGTGGTGTTCTTAATGGTGGATTCTTTAAAACCAAAGAAGGTATTAAATTTATGGAATTCAACGGTCGCTTTGGTGACCCTGAAGGATTAAATATTCTCACTGTCTTAAAAAGTTCATTTGCTGAAGTAATAAGAGATATGTGGCATAAAACTTTATCTGAAAAAAAAGTTCATTTCAGTAAAAAGTCGTCAGTGATTAAATATCTTGTGGCAAAAGAATATCCACAAGAAAGTGATGAAGCAACTATATTTACTATGGACGAGAAGGCTATTAATGATATGGGTGTTAATATCTTTTTTGCATCTTCTATTAAAATATCGGATGGTAATTATCAGACACTTAAAAAATCAAGGGCTATTGCTTTTGGTGCAGTTGCAGATAAAATAGAAGACGCTGGAGATTTGGTTAATCAAGCTATAGAAAATTTTGTTCATGCTGACTTAGAGTATAGAAAAGATATTGGCTCTAAGGAAAATTTAGACAAACTTTTAAAGTATAACTTTGATTAAATAAAACTTTTCATAAGACCATAAAAGCCTGAATGTTTTCAGGCTTTTATTTTTTTATCTATTTTCTAACAAATGAATATCTTTCAGAGTATCAGCTGAAAAAGGTTTTGGGATGATGTATTTTGATGATTATTCATATTGATGTAATACCATTTTCAATAATAAAATGAATAATATAGTGCTTATAATCGCCCCACTAATTAAAGTAACTCTTTAACTGATGTCAGTGCTTTCTCTATTTTACTAGGATCTGTGCCGCCGCCTTGCGCCATATCAGCACGACCGCCACCTTTGCCGCCGACTTGTTGAGCGACATGGTTAAGGATTTTTCCAGCTTGGTATTTGCTAGTTAAGTCTTTAGTAACGGCTGCGACTAAAGAGACTTTTTCGCCATTTACTACTGCGAGGACGATAACAGCAGAGCCTAGCTTGTCTTTGAGTTTGTCGGCAATATTGCGCAGGTCTTTGCCGTTTACACCCTCTACAACACTGGCAAGTAATTTAATGCCATTTACTTGTTGCGCTTGACTAACCAAATCGTCACCTTGATTGCTGGCGAGTTGTTTTTGGAATGAGGCGAGTTGTTTTTCTAGGGTTTTTTGGTGTTCAATCAGTTGTGCCACTTTTTCCACAACTTGGGCGTTGCTTGATTTGGTCATCTGTGCAATTTGACTCAAACTGTCTTGTGTATGATTGTCAAATTGATACGCATCATAACCCGTCATCGCCTCAATGCGACGCACACCAGCAGACACGCCACCTTCTGAGGTAATTCTAAACAGCCCAATATCGCCAAGTTGATTAACATGCGTGCCGCCGCATAATTCTACTGAAAAATCATCTTTGCCCATAGTGAGAACACGCACAGTGTCGCCATATTTTTCGCCAAATAATGCCATTGCACCTTTCTTTTTAGCGCTGTCAATATCGGTAACATCGGTGTGTACTTTGGTGTTGCCTAAAATTTTTCTATTAACGATGCTCTCAATCTTATCAAGGTCTGATTTGACAATCATTTCATCGTGTGAAAAATCAAAACGCAGTTTTTCACTGTCAACCAATGAGCCTTTTTGGGTAACTGTTTCACCCAAAACCGTCTGTAATGCGGCGTGCAGCAAATGTGTGGCCGAGTGGTTCCTGGCAATGCGTTTTCGGGCTTTTTTATCAACTTTTGCCTCCATCACAACGCCGACTTTTAGCACGCCTTCGTTTAGCACGCCATGATGCTCAAACGCACCCGATTTTTGCTTTTGCGTTCTGTCTACTGCAAATACAGCTGTGGCGTTTGCAAGCGTACCAGCATCACCAACTTGACCGCCTGATTCAGCGTAAAAACTAGAGCTCGCTAACACCACAATCGCTCGCTCACCTGCATTAATGCTTTCAACCAACTCTCCTTCCTGCACAATGGCTTGCACAGTAGAGGCGTTTTCTAATTGCTCGTAGCCCACAAATTCAGTGGCTTCGCTGATTGCCACGCCTTGTTGAGTGGTTTTAAAATCGCCCGCTTGCCTAGCACGGTCTCTTTGCTTGGTCATTTCAACTTCAAAGCCGCTTATATCAATGGTTAAATTATGCTCTCGTGCCACATCGGCAGTCAAATCTGCTGGAAAACCATAAGTGTCATAAAGTTTAAACACGGTTTTACCATCAATCTCACCGCCTTTAAGTTGCGCAATTGCCTCGGTTAAAATCCCCATGCCTTGATCTAGCGTCTGGGCAAATCTCTGTTCCTCTCGTTTTAACACTTTTTCAACATTTGCCAATGCTTTTTTCAATTCTGGGTAAGCGTCTTTGAGTTCCAACGCCAAAACTGGCGCTAAACGGTAGAAAAATACTTTATTAATACCGATTTTATGCCCATGACGAATGGCACGGCGAATAATACGGCGCAATACATAGCCTTTGCCTTCATTCGATGGAATAACGCCATCAACAATCATAAATGCTGTGGAGCGAATATGGTCAGCAACCACACGAATTGAGGCATTATCTTGCTTGATATTACTGTCTTTTGGTGTTAATTCAACAATGGCTTTGATTAACGATTTAAAACCATCGGTATCGTAATTGTTATTTTTGTGTTGCAATACGGCTGCCAGTCGCTCAAGCCCCATTCCCGTATCTACACAAGGTGCATCCAGCGGCTTTAAATAACCGTCTTCTTGTTTGTCATATTGAGTAAAAACCAAATTCCAGATTTCAATATAGCGGTCGCCATCTTCATCGGCGTGACCGGGTGGCCCACCAGCGACATCTTCGCCGTGGTCGTAGAATATTTCACTACAAGGACCGCAAGGACCAGTATCGCCCATTTGCCAGAAATTATCTTTAGCACCACAACGAGAAATACGGTTCTTTGGAAAACCAATTTCATTCACCCAAATATCCTCTGCCTCGTCATCTTCTTCAAACACACTAACCCAAAGTTTTTCTTTAGGCAGCCCAAGTTCAACGGTTAAAAATTCCCAAGCATATTTAATCGCCTCACGCTTGAAATAATCACCAAAGGAAAAGTTACCTAACATTTCAAAAAAAGTATGATGACGGGCAGTATAGCCCACATTTTCCAAATCGTTGTGTTTGCCACCAGCCCGCACACATCGCTGGCAACTCACTGCACGCGTGTAAGGGCGTTTCTCTACACCACTGAACACATCTTTAAATGGCACCATGCCTGCATTGACGAACAATAAAGTTTTGTCATTATGTGGAACCAGTGAAGCGCTCGGCTCAATGGTGTGTCCTTTTGAAGCGTAAAAATCTAGGAATTTTTGTCTAATTTGTGCGGTCTTCATAAGGAAAACTAAGTGAATATAAAAACGCCTAATTATATATTAGTGTCGCCCGCACCTTGACGGATAATTTCAATACTACCTGACGATAAATCAATCACCGTGGTCGGCTCTGGCGGGCAATATCCGTCATCAATAATCATATCCACCTGATTTTCTAATGCCTTGCGTACATCATTAATATCATAAAAATCATAGCCCTCAAGGATTAGAGAAACACTCATTAACGGCGCATCAAGCGCATCAAGAATGGCCTGCACCACGCCATGCGTGGAAACCCTCAAACCAATGGTTTTTTTCTTAGGGTGTAATAGGCGTTTTGGTACATCGCGTGTGCCTTGCAAAATAAAGGTGTAAGCGCCTGGTAAGATTTTTTTCAATAAACGAAATGCGTTATTATCAAGTTTGGCATATTCACCGATATGAGAAAGGTCACGCATCATCAAGGTAAAATCATGGCGCTTAGATAAGCTACGAATATGGCGGATTCGCTCTAACCCATTTTTATTCCCCAACGCTGTGCCTAATGCGTAGCCAGAATCAGTCGGATAGGCAATCACCCCACCAGCATTTAACTCATCCACCACTTGTTTTATTAAGCGTTGTTGTGGGTTTTTCGGATGAATGGCTAATATTTGTGCCACTACCATTCGCCCCACAACACCCTATCAGCATTAGGTAAATCTTTTAAAGCCCCAATTTTCACTCTTTGATTATGCCAGCCGTGATAATCTGATCCGCAAGAATGCAATAAACCGACCTCATCTGCCCATTTAGACATTAGTGTAATTTCTTCATCAGTGCTGTGTGCGGTAACCACTTCTACGCCATCAAGTCCAGCATTAGACAAATGAGAAAGCATTCGTTGAACTTTAGTATTGGTCATTCGATAGCGCAAAGGATGCGCCAATACTGCCACACCGCCAGCTGCTTTAATCCACGCAATTACTTCGTCAAATTCTGCCCACTTTCCGCCCACACCACCAGGTTTTTTACCCGTTAAAAACCGTCTAAAAACACTTTTCATATCTTTACAAACACCTTCTTGAACCAACATTTGCGCAAAATGTGTGCGTGTTAGCATATCGGTTTTAGCAAGTGCTTTGGCTTTTTCCAGCGCCCCTATTACACCTGCACCACCCAAACCTCGTGCCATTTTCTCAGCCCTGAGTTTGCGAAAATCTTGATGCTGTTTTAGCCCTGCTTGCAAAGTCGGATTGTCTTTATCAATATTCAGCCCAACAATATGAACGGTCATATTACTCCACATAGCTGAAACCTCAACTCCGTGAATAAGTTGAATCTGTTGATTATCCGCCTCTTGTTGCGCTTCAGCCAGACCATCAGTTGTATCATGATCGGTGAGTGCAAACACCTCGCAGCCCGACTCTTTCGCTAAACGCACCACTGCGCTGGGCGATAAAACTCCATCGGAATAATAGGAATGGTTGTGTAAATCAATCATAATCGTTATTATCCAATGAATTTGGTTATAATTTCAAGCATTAATCTTAATTATTGTTAATATGTGCGGAATTATTGGTGGAATTACTAAAAATAACATTGCCCCCCTCTTAATTGATGGACTGAAACGCCTAGAATACCGGGGTTACGATTCGGCAGGCTTGGTTGTTTTAACCAAAAATAATGTATTACAGCGCGCCCGTTCAGCGGGTAAAGTTATTAATCTTGAGAACAGCATTAATCCAGAGGTTAATGGCACGATTGGTATTGCACACACTCGTTGGGCAACACATGGCAAGCCTTCGACGAAAAATGCACATCCGCATATTTGCAAAAATAGTATTGGTATAGTACATAATGGCATTATTGAGAACTTTTTAGCACTCAAAACCAGCCTACAAGCACAAGGGTATGATTTTACATCAGATACAGATACCGAGGTCATTGCACACGCCATTCATCATGCGTTAAAAAGGAACGACACCTTATTACAAGCCGTACAACAAGCCATTACTTCGTTTAAAGGTGCATATAGCATTGGGATGATTTCACCTGAAAATTCAGGGCACATTATTGCCACTAGAAGTGGCTCGCCTTTAATTATCGGACTGAGTGATAAGGGTAACTTTATTGCCTCTGACCAAATGGCATTGCTAAACATTACTAAACAATTCATATTCTTAGAAGAAGGGGATGTTGCTGATATTACGCTAGACTCTGTTACTATTTTTGATAAAGGTGGCAAGCAAGTAGAACGAGAAATTAAAATCTCTAAACTCAAAAGCGGACAAGTTTCAAAGGGTGAATACACGCACTATATGCAAAAAGAGATTTTCGAACAGCCTCAGGCGATTAGAGACACACTAGAATCTCGCATTAGCAAAAACAAAGTGCTGACAAATGCATTTGGACACGATGCAAAAGCAATATTTCAAAACACCGAACACATTCAAATTATTGCTTGTGGAACGAGTTATAACGCAGGTTTGGTGGCCAAATACTGGCTAGAAGACATTGCAAAAATTCCAACTCATATCGAAGTCGCCAGTGAATATCGCTATCGCAATCCCATTATTTTGGACAATACTTTATTTATCACAATTTCCCAAAGTGGCGAAACAGCAGACACCTTAGAAGCGCTTAAGGCAGTAAAAAAACGCAACAAAAATATCCACTCTCTGACGATTTGTAATTGTGCAGAATCAAGCCTCACGCGCGAATCAGAGTTAACTTTCTTAACCCATGCCGGTCCTGAGATTGGCGTAGCCAGCACCAAGGCATTCACTACACAATTAGTGTCATTAGCACTTTTATCAGTCGCCATTGGCAGATGCCATAATCAGGTATCGGAAAAACAAGAGGCCTCCATTGTTGATGGGCTTAATCATTTGCCTAACTTGGTTGCCAAAGCATTAGAACAAGAAGGTCAAATTATTAAACTTGCTAAAACCTTCAAAGACAAATTTAACGCCTTATTCCTAGGCAGAGGATCAATGCACGCGATTGCCATGGAAGGCGCACTCAAGCTTAAAGAAATTAGTTACATTCACGCCGAAGCCTACCCCGCAGGCGAACTCAAACACGGGCCTATTGCATTAATTGATAAAGACACACCTGTTATTGCTATAGCGCCAAACGATGAATTACTAGACAAATTAAAATCCAACCTACAAGAGGTAAAATCTCGTGGCTCGCATATGATTGTATTTGAAGACGAAGCATCGAATGTTACGCCGATGGATAGTATGGATATTATCCCAATCACGCATAATCTTGGGCGTATTACTGCACCGATTATCTTTACCATTCCCTTGCAATTATTGAGTTACCATGTGGCACTTATTAAAGGCACGGATGTCGATCAACCTCGCAATTTAGCCAAATCAGTTACTGTTGAGTAAAAAACTGCTATATTTTTTGCTGTCCATAGGGGTTTCTCCTGTTGCTTAAAAAATGATTATTTAGGCTGTGATTGCCTGTTTTTTGTTGCTGTTAAAGGATTTTATGGCTATTTTGGCAAGTTCAAATATTTTTTCCGTGTCCTTGTTGCTAGTTTTGCTAAGGTTG
>JAQRMT010000052.1 GCA_028599035.1 Gammaproteobacteria bacterium | reverse complement strand
TTTTTATGGATGCAAGGCTTGAATAGGAACAATTTTTTAGATTTTTGGCGTGGGTTTGGGTTTTGGTGGTTCTATTTTTGGATTTGGGTTTATGTTTTATTACTCATAATAGTAGTAAGCACCAAAGGTGAGTTTGTGTTTGCCACCTTCTTTCTCTTCTTTATTAGAAATGGGTTGTGCTTCTTTAATGACAGTTTTACGAGCCTGCCTCCACGCTTCTGCGCTGGTTTCTGATAACTGCATAATATAGTCCTTATCTGTTAACTCAGCAAAGACTTTTGAGCGGACAAAAAAATAGCACTCATTTAGAGTGCTATTTAAAAAATGGCGGAGCGGACGGGATTCGAACCCGCGACGTCCTGCGTGACAGGCAGGCACTCTAACCAGCTGAGCTACCGCTCCATTTTTTTTGGTGGGCGCTACAAGACTTGAACTTGTGACCCTCGCCTTGTAAGGGCGATGCTCTACCAACTGAGCTAAGCGCCCAAAAAGCAGGTATTATACTTAATTAATTAATTTTAATTGATTAATTGTTGGTAATATTTTTTCTTGCCAAATACGGGGGGTGATTTCGCCAATACGCTTAAAGCGAATCACGCCTTTTTTATCAACAATAAAGGTCTCTGGCGTGGCATATACACCTAACTCTAAACCTAGTTTTCCTTGCTCATCGAATACAATGAAATCATAAGGGTTACCGAGTATGCGTAAAAAACGCTTGCCTTCTTTTTTAGTGTCTTTGTAATTAACGCCCACCATTTGCACAAGATTATCCTTGGCAATAGTATTCAACATTCTGTGCTCAGCACGACAAGTTACACACCAAGATGCCCATACATTGATCAACGATACCTTGTTTTTTAATCGTGTTTGTAGTTGGTATTTTTCACCTGTTTGAAAATCTTCAACTTCAAGGTTTGGGAAAGTTTTTCCGATTAAAGGCGAAGGCAATTTTTTAGTGTCACGCCCTAAGCCATCATACAAAAACCAAGCCAATACAACAAATAAAATTAGAGGGAAAAACTTCTTCATTATTTTTCTTTGGCTTTTTCTAGGGCATCGGCCACTTCTGGTGGCATATAGTTTTCGTCGTGTTTTGCCAGTACCTCCGTTGCCATAAATATACCACCTACCAAAGAGCCTGTGGTAATAATACCCTGCCCTTCTCTAAACAAATCTGGCAAGATGCCTGTGTATTGAATGGTAAATTTGTTTTTATTGTCGGTAACTTCAAAAGTTGATTTCAAATCTTCGCGTTTAAAACTACCCACTGCAACCAAACCACCTAAACGGAAACTCCTGTCAACAGGTGCCTTACCCTGTGTCACTTCGGTTGGTGAATAAAAATAGTTACTATTAGTGCCAAGTGCTTGAAATAATAATGTTACTGCTAGTATCGCTCCTGCAATAAGCAGCCCCACAAATATCATTCTGTTTTGTCTTTTAGTCATTATTTTCCTCGTGCATATTTAATGCGTAGTTGTGTCATAGTGCGTTTATGTGTTGATTTAGTACTAATAAACAAAATCGCTATGGTGGCAAAAGTTAGTAAATACGAAGCCCAAATATATGCTGTATATTTATCAAATAATAAAAAATCCATTATTTCTCACTCCCAGTAATCAATGTTCTCACCCAACGAGAATTTTGTTCTCTCACCAGCACTTCATCTCTGGCACGCATCAGCATCAAAGCCCCGTATAAGAACTTAAAAGCAAAACTGATTAACATCAACGCAATAAACATATCAATTTGCATAGATACCTTACTAACACTGACGGATGAGCCTTGATGCAGGCTGTTCCACCACTCAACAGAATAATAAATAATCGGGATATTAACTAAACCTACAATCCCTAAAATAGCAGAAGCCTTATTCGCTGTTTTTGGATTATCAAAGGCATTGTTCAATGACATATAAGCCAAATATAAAAACAATAAAATAAGTTCTGATGTTAGCCGTGCGTCCCACGCCCACCAAGTCCCCCACATGGGCTTACCCCAAATACTGCCCGTTATTAGCGCTAAAAAAGTAAATGCTGCACCAATCGGTGCAGAGACTTTTGCCACCACAAAAGCGAGTTTAATCTGCCAAATAAGACCAATGCCGCCCGCAACTGCCATCACCACATAAATAAATAAACTCATCCAAGCGGCTGGCACATGTACGAACATAATACGCACACTGTCACCCTGTTGATAGTCAGCTGGCGAAACCACTAGACCCCAATACAACCCCGCTAACGACAACGCAATAAACGGAACCATTAACCAAGGAATGATTCTCTCACTGCTTTGATAAAAATTTTGTGGTGAGGCAAATGCCTGAATCCATTTCCACATAGTTGATTTTCGGTTTGATAAAAATTAAATTATTTTAACGCTTTTTTGTGCCACATTGTTGCGTAAATAAATCGGTAACGCTAATTCGTCGTCAAATATAGGTGCTTGACTTAGATATAAGTCAATCAAATTTTCAGACTTAGGGTAAAAATCTGAAACAAACTTATCAACACCTGTTTGTTTAATCAGTTCATTACCATATGCGCCCCAACCCGTTCCCACGCCGATAAAGTCATTACTTAACACATCAACTTCGTCAGGCTTCTCTAGGCGTTCGTTCATCAATACGCCGCCCTCATACACACCCCAATACACCTCAGCCATTCGTGCATCAAGTGCTACCGCAATCTTGCTGACATTATATTTTTTAACCGCACCAGCGCCCACCACTTCAAGCGTGGAAAAACCCACAGTGGGAATATCAAACGCCAACGACATCCCCTGCACCACGCTAACACACATCCGCACACCCGTAAATGCACCAGGACCTTTGGTGTAAATAATAGCATCTAAATCCACCACGCTAATGCCCGCCTCAGAAAATACCTCGTCGCACAATGGTAAAATTAAGCCAGAACTTTTTGCCACTCCCTGTATAAAACGAGAGCTGATTTCACCTTGAGAATAAAGACTTACAGAGCACACTTCGGTGCAGGTATCAATGGCGAGTATATTTTGTTTCATTTGGCTATTTTATAATCTTTTTGTACTTATGATACAAGCGTAACACCAAATTTCTGCGTTTTTTCAATCGACTTGGGTGTTTGAACAGATGGTAATAACTCGGACCCTTAACCAAAGCCACCAGTGATGCCAACTCTTGCAAAGACAATGCGTTAATATCCTTGTTGAAATAAAACTGCGCCCCACGCTCAAACCCATACACCACATAATTACCCCTTTGCCCTAAATACACACTGTTCATATAGCGACTTAAAATCATATTTTTATCAAATGAATGTTCTAACAATAGTGCCATCAGCACTTCTTTAAATTTTCTATCAATGGTTCGATTTCGAGTTAGTAATGAATTTTTAATCAATTGCTGTGTTAGCGTGCTAGCACCTCGCATTGGCTTGCCATTGAAATAATAATCACGCAGAACTCTGGCAATCTCTCGAAAATCCACACCAGAATGCTGAAAAAACGATTGGTCTTCTACTGCCAACAACATATTAATTAATGCCTTAGGGTATTGCTCTAACGATAAAGTAGAATTTGTCGTATTAAGTGGTTTTGAAAACTCGTCTTTAACCAGTATATGTAAATGAGTCAAATATATGGCAAAAAGAACAACACCGAACAATATTAGGCGATTTAGCCATTTTATAAGCCCAGATTTCACATCTCATCCCGTTGCGCTAGACTTTCAAAACGCCCGCCATCGCCGATAATAATATGATCTAGCACTCGCACATCAATCAGTGCTAATGCGTCTTTAATTTTTCTAGTAATATTAATGTCAGATTGTGACGGTATAGGGTCGCCTGAAGGGTGATTGTGTGCCAAAACCACAGCTGATGCATTTTGCTCCAATACGATTTTAACCACCTCTCGTATATGTACGCTGGTTTGGTTTAGCGTGCCAGTAAATAAATTCACTAATTCAATCAGTCTGTGTTTTTGATCTAACAGCATAACTGCAAAATTCTCCCGACTTGAGTTACCAATATGCAAATGCAAATACTTGGCAATTTGTTCTGGGCTGGCAAATGCATCGCCCTTACTCAAACTCGATTCAAAATGTCGCTTAGCCATCTCCAGCACACCTTGAAGATGTGCATATTTTGCCTGTCCCAAGCCTTTTCCCTGGCAAAATTCAGTTTCGCTTGCATTCAACAAATTATGCAAAGAACCAAACTGATCCAACAAATCTTGTGCCAAATCAACCGCACTCTTGCCTTTTATACCTGTACGCAAAAATATTGCCAACAACTCCGCATCGCTCAAACTCTGTGCGCCGAATTTAAGCAACTTTTCTCTAGGTCTGTCGTTTTCGTGCCAGTCGGTTATTGCCATAATTTAATTTTATAAGACCTTTGCATAATTTAACTGAGAATAACTTGCCAAACAAATTTAAACTTTGCTTCATTTACTCTCCAATTTCATATGTGGAAATAATAACACATCACGAATAGACGGCGAATCAGTAAACAACATCACTAAACGGTCAATACCTATGCCTTCGCCAGCGGTGGGTGGCATACCGTATTCTAAGGCACGAATATAATCAGCGTCATAATGCATCGCTTCATCGTCGCCAGCATCTTTTTCTGCTACTTGTTTGTGGAAGCGTTCGGCTTGATCTTCGGCATCGTTTAACTCAGAAAAGCCGTTGGCAATTTCTCTACCGCCGATGAACAGCTCAAATCTATCGGTAATAAATGGGTTGTCGTCATTACGCCGTGCAAGTGGTGAGACTTCGGTCGGATATTCGGTGATAAAAGTCGGTTGAATGAGTTTTTCCTCTACCGTAACTTCAAAAATCTCAATTTGGATTTTACCCAAGCCCCAAGTGTCTTTAACCGCTATGCCTAGTTTTTTAGCAGTGGTGGTGGCGTTGTCCTTATTCAAATCATCGGCTGACAAATCAGGATTATGCTGCAAAATTGAATCAAACACGCTGATACGCTCAAAGGTTTTAGAAAAATCAAAATCATCGCCTTGATACTGCACAACTGCATTACCACAGACATCAACGGCAATACCTCGGAGTAAGTTTTCCGTTAAGTCCATCACATCGTGATAAGTGGCATATGCCTGATAAAACTCAATCATGGTAAATTCTGGATTGTGGCGAGTGGACAGCCCTTCGTTTCTAAAATTACGATTAATTTCAAACACTCTGTCCATACCGCCGACAATCAATCGCTTAAGATAAAGCTCAGGAGCAATGCGCAAGAACATCTGCATATCTAAGGCGTTATGGTGCGTTTCAAAAGGCCTGGCAGTCGCACCGCCTGGAATAGATTGTAACATCGGCGTTTCTACTTCCATAAAACCCGCATTGTTAAAAAAATTACGAATATAACTAATAATCTGCGAGCGTCTTTTAAAGGTATTGCGCACTTGTTTGTTGATGATTAAATCAACATAACGCTGGCGATAGCGTGTTTCTTGGTCAGATAAGCCGTGAAATTTTTCAGGCAATGGTCGTAGCGCCTTAGTAAGTAACTTTATCTCACTAACACGCACAGATAGCTCGCCTACTTTGGTCTTAAACAGCGTACCTTTAACGCCAATAATGTCGCCAATATCCCACTTTTTAAACTGCTCGTTATAAAACCCCTCAGGCAGTTCATCACGGGTGACAAACAACTGAATCTGCCCGCTGGCATCTTGAATATGAGCAAAACTCGCCTTGCCCATTACTCGTTTTAGCATTATTCGCCCTGCAATTGATACCTCGACTACTTTTTGCTCCAATGCCTCTTTCGAGAATTGCTCAAACTCTGCCGCAATATTTTTGGCTAAATTCTGAGGCTTAAAATCATTGATAAACGGATTGCCTGCCTCTCTCAACAAGGCTAATTTTTCCCTTCTTTCTGTTATTAATTTATTGTCGTCTTGATTATCCATACTGTCCTAATGTGTTTTCTGTTGTTTTTCTTGGTTTTCCAAATCTCTTTGAGCGAGTATTTTTGCCTTACTTAAATCATGTTCGGCTTCTGCCAATTTTCCCATACCTTTAAGCAAAGTGCCACGATTATAATAGGCTTGATAAAAATTTTCGTCTAAATTAATGGCTTTTGACAAATCTTGATACGCTAAATCGTCTTTTCCTAGTTTTAAAAATGCATTGCCACGATTATAAACGGCAGCAATGTAATCATCCTCTAATTCAAGCGCTTGAGAATACGCATCAATCGCCGCTTGGGATTGCTCCAGTTTATCATAGCAATTACCTAAATTATTAAACGCACCGCAATCTTTGCCATTCAACGCCAAGGCTCTTTTAAAATGCTCAACTGCCGCCTCAAAATCTTCTTTTTCCTGAGCCATAGTCGCCAAACAAAAATGCGCCTCACTGCTATTTGGATTAGATTTTATTGCATTTGACATACTTTCCATCGCCAAATCATCACTGCCTTGTAATTGGTGCAAATTACCCAAACTCAAATGTGCATTGGCTTTGAGGTCTTTGTCTACATTTTGATGATTAAGTAGCATATTCCACGCTTGAATGGCTGAAGATAATTCGCCATTTTTCTGATGCGTGTAAGCGGCAACCATTAAATCACTAATCTCTTGTTCGTTGTTCATAGCAGCGTAACAATCAGTTTACGATTATTAACACCAGCACGATGTTCATACAAAAACAAACCCTGATATTTACCTAATGCTAACTTTTTATTAACCACAGGAATGGTTTTCGACTCACCTGTTAAAACTGAACGAATATGCCCTGACACATCAAAGTCACCTTCATTATTATGTCGGTAATTTGGACTTGCATCAATAACAATGGATTGAAAATAATCCTCAATATCCAACAGCAAATCAGGGTCTTCGTTGCCCGTAATTATCAGTGATGCTGAAGTATGGGTAGTAAATATATGGCACAATTTTGCACCGCTACCCTGCTTAGCAACAATACCGTTCACTTGCTGGGTGATTTCAACAGCACCACGGTTGTTGGTAACAACTGTCAATTCACTCATTTTAGTAAATCTTTGGCTTTACTGGTGTCTAGGTTAACAGGCTCTTTTTTACGACCAAACGAGCGTATAAGAAAAAATCCTGCCAATAACAAGAACACAAAAGGTGCAAACCACAATAAATAAGTATTTTTATTCACAGGCGGCTTAAATACCACAAAATCCCCATATCGTTCTACCATAAACACGCGAATATCGTCATTGGTTTTTTGGTTGAGAATTAACGCCCTTACCTTCTCCCTCAAGTCTTTTGCCAATCCAGCATTTGAGCCACCAATGCTTTGCCCTTGACACACTGGGCAACGAATTTCGCCAATTAGAGCCTGATAACGCTGCTCTTGTTTTTTTGAGGTAAAACTGGTCGCATCGATGCTTTCAGCATACACTGAGTTAAAAAGTCCTAACACTAACAAAAATTGAATAAAATAACGCACAATAAATCTCGCTAAATAAAAATGAATAATTTTAACCTATGCCGTTAATCACACTTGACAATCTTTCTCTGCGTTTTGCCGAAAAACCCATTCTAAATGAGGTAAGTGCCACCATTTTAAAAGGCGATAAAATCGCACTCATCGGGCGTAATGGCGAAGGAAAATCAACCTTTATGCGTGTTTTGGCTGGTGAAATTGAGGCAGATGATGGTAAATTAAAGATTAAAAATGGCATCAAAATCAGTTATTTGGAACAAACACCGCCCGAAGACAATGAAAAAAAATTATTTAATGTAGTTGCCGAAGGTTTGGAAGATGTTGGGGTCATCCTTACACAATATCAACAATTAATGGCAGAAGGCAAACTGGATCAAGCCGCTGAGTTGCAAGAACAAATTGACCAGCTTGATGGCTGGCAATATCTGCATAAAATCGAAATCATCCTACAACGCTTTACCCTGAATCCAGAAGCGATTTTGTCCACCTTGTCGGGCGGCTGGCGACGACGGGTAATGTTGGCAAAAGCCTTGATACAAGAGCCAAATGTGCTGTTACTTGACGAGCCAACCAACCATATGGATATTACTGCCATTCTTGACTTGGAAAAAATGCTCAAAGACTATCATGGCACTTTGGTGCTCATCAGTCACGACCGCTCTTTTGTTGCGGGTATTGTTAATAAAGTATACGACCTTGACCGTGGTAATTTAGCGGTATTTGAATGTGGTTATCGGAATTATGTTAAACGCAAAGACAATGTCCTTAATTCAGAAGCGTTGGCGAATAAAAGATTTGACAAAAAACTGGCACAAGAGGAAGTGTGGATTCGCCAAGGCATTAAGGCGAGAAGAACCCGCAACGAAGGTAGAGTGCGTGCCTTACAAGCAATGCGTTCTTCATTCATCAATCGCAGACAAAAACAAGGCAAGGTTAAGATACATTCAGTTGCAGAAGATGAAAAACGCACCTCAAAAGTCGTCTTTGAAGTCAAAAAAATGTCTTATAAAATCGGAAATTTACAACTGGTTAAAGATTTTTCTATGCTGGTGTTAAAAGGCGAAAAAATCGGCATTATTGGCGGCAACGGCACAGGGAAATCCACTTTTATTAAATTACTACTTGACGAATTACAACCTGACAGCGGTTCTATTCGTCGCTCAAAAACCATCAAACTGGCTTATTTTGACCAAATGCGAGAAAATCTTGACCTAAATATGAAAGCTATGGATTTTGTTTCAGGTGGTCGCGAACGCATCGATATTGGCGGAAAAAGTAAGCACATTATCGGCTATTTGCGTCAATTCTTATTCACTGGAAAACAAGCGATGGCGCCGATTAGAATGTTTTCTGGCGGTGAAAAAAATCGCCTAATGCTGGCCAAAATCCTATCCCAACCCGCCAATTTATTAGTGCTGGATGAGCCGACCAACGACCTTGATGTGGAAACTTTGGAGTTGTTAGAAGAAATGCTAGTGGACTATACAGGTACGCTGATTTTGATCTCCCATGACAGAACTTTTCTCAACAATGTGGTCGGCTCAACCTTGGTGATGGATGGCAATGGTATCATCAATCAATATGCAGGTGGCTATGATGATTATCTCAGCCAAAAACAAAGTGATTTAAACGCCAAAGAAAAAGCCAAAACTAGAGCCAAACCAGCCAAAAAAACAACCCAAGCAACCAATAAACTCACCTATAAGCAACAACAGGAGCTCAACAAACTACCCGAAAAAATTGAAAAAGCCGAGGTAAAAATTAAAGAAATACAGTTAAAACTCTCTAACCCTGAGTTTTTTCAAACAGATGCCTCTCAAGAGGCTTTAATCAAACTTGCCAGGCTGGAGGCTGATTTAGAGCGTTATTATGAGCAGTGGAGTGCGTTAGAATGAAAAGCATACCCTTAATTGTTGATTTAGACCACACCCTAATTGACACCGATTTATTATACGAATCCTCAATCGCAACACTTAAAAAAAGCCCATGGCTAATATTAAAATATCCCTTTTGGTTCGCACAAGGTAAAGGCTATCTAAAAGAACAATTAGTCAACCATTGCGATATCGACATCACTGCCTTGCCCTATAACCAAACTACCATTGACTATATTCAGCAACGCAAAAAAGACGGCTGCGAAGTAATACTTGCGACCGCCTCACACAAAGACTATGCGTTTGCAGTTGCCAAGCACCTTAAATTATTTGATGATGTTATGGCAAGCAATGCAGGGTTTAATCTGTCCTCACATAACAAAGCAGAGAAATTGATTGAACGCTTTGACAAACAAGGCTTTGATTATATGGGTGACCATCTGCGTGATTTGCCTGTTTGGGAGGCTGCCAATCTATCAATCCTGGTCAATGTATCAAGCAATATTATCAATAAAACCAAACACCTTAATACGCTAGTCTTGTCAAAAAAGCACTAAGTTGGGCGATTATAGGCACCATACCATTCACTTTATTTTTGTAAATAGTATAATATAATGCCATCTTGAATTCACATCATAAGCGCAACACTCGTTAGTTGGTCAAAAGGGTATATTGATCACCCTTTAATCCGACAAGAAAAAGGAGTGAAACATGAAAAAA
>JAQRMT010000051.1 GCA_028599035.1 Gammaproteobacteria bacterium | reverse complement strand
CAAACAGTTTTTTGAATCTAACGCCGTAAAAATGGAGAAGACGAAGTGAGTAAGTTTTCAGTAGCACCAATGATGGATTGGACGGATCGCCATTGTCGGTTTTTTCATCGTTTGCTGTCAAAGGAGGCACAGCTTTGGACAGAGATGGTGACGACCAAGGCAATATTGCATGGGGATAAAAGTCGTTTGTTGGATTTTGATGCGGTAGAGCATCCGTTGGTGTTGCAGTTGGGCGGTAGTGAGCCTGATGAGATGGCACAGTGTGCGAAGATGGCACAAGATTGGGGCTATGATGAGGTTAATATTAATGTCGGTTGTCCGTCTGATAGGGTGCAATCGGGGAGTTTTGGGGCGTGTTTGATGCAAACGCCTGAAATTGTGGCAGATTGTGTGGATGCGATGTGTCAAGCCAGCGATATTCCTGTGAGTGTGAAATCACGCATTGGCGTGGATGATATGGAGAGTTATGATGCTTTGGTGGATTTTGTTGCTCAAGTGGAAAAGGCGGGCTGTGATAATTTTGTTATTCATGCACGAAAGGCGTGGTTAAAAGGGCTAAGTCCAAAGGAAAATCGCAGTGTGCCGCCGCTGAATTATGATTGGGTGTATCAAATTAAGCGGGATTTCCCACAGCTAAATATCGGCATCAATGGCGGCATTATGGATATTGAAAGTTCGCAACAGCATTTAGAGTATGTGGATAGCGTGATGCTTGGCAGGGCGGCATATCATCAGCCGTATTTGTTGAGCGAGGTGGATTCGATAATTTATCAAAAAACTATTAAAAAAAATGGCATATTATCGCGTGAACAAGTATTATTGCACTTTATTGATTATATGAAGACTCAGAACAATCAAGGTGTGCCAATTCGTTCAATGACTAGGCATATTTTGGGTTTGTATCACGCTCAGCCGAATGCCAAGAAGTTTAGGCAATTATTGAGCGGTAAGGTGGTTGAATTGACGCATTTGTATCAGTGGTTGGATTTTGTGGACTCAGGGAGGCAAGCCTAAATGGCTGACGAGAATTTTTTAGCAAGTGTTGATATTGGCAGCAGTAAGATTGTGATTTTCCTTGCGGAAGAGAAGGGTGGCAGATTGGAAATTTTTGGCTATGCACGAGGCAACTCTGCTGGTGTTAATAAAGGTGAAATAATTGAAGTCAAAGAAGTTGCAGCGGCTATCAAGCGAATTAAGCAGGAGGCTATTTCAAGTTGTGATACTAAATTTCATAATGTGAGTGTCAATATTTCAGACCCAAACCTTACTGCGATTAACGCTTCTCCTAATATACACATATCAGGCAAAGTTAAGCAGAGCGATGTGAATATAGTTGTGCAGACTGCTCAGTCGAAAATACCGCCAAATCAACAACTCATCAGCAGAGTAACGCAGTGTTGCACGCTGGACAAAGACTCTTTTAGCAATAGGGGGGTTGTGGTCAAACAACCCATTGGCGAAAAGGCACAAAACTTAGAAATTAGTATGCACATTGTTACTGCTTCTAATCAACATGTGGAGGAGATTGATAATAGCCTTAAGCAGAGTGAGTTAGGTTTGTTTAATATAGTGCCAAACTCAATGGCAAGTAGTGAGCCTTATTTGACCAAAGACGAGAAAGACAAAGGTGTTTGTTTGGTGGATATTGGCTCAGGCGTGACGGATTTTTCTGTGTTTAATAAGGAGGGCATTCTTTACAGTACCTCAATTCAAAGTGGTTCGGAGCAAGCAACCAGGGATATTATGGATGCATTTAACACCTCCTTTGAAGAGGCAGAACGCCTCAAGATAAAACATGGGCGGGCGCAAGTCAAAGCAATTGCAGAGGATAAACTGATTTTATTTAAGCAAATAGATGATTCGAATGATTATTACCTGTCTTACGAATCACTGGCTGAGGTGATTGAAGATTTTTATTTAGAATTGTTCTCATTGATTAGAACAAAATTAAAACAACAAAATTTATATCGTTCGCTAAACGCAGGCTTTGTTTTGGTTGGTGGTGGTGCAAAAATCAAGGATTGCGACATATTGATGAACGGTCATTTTAAAAAGAAAGCCAAAATAGGGCGGGTAAACACTGATTTGATTGATATAAAGCTTTCTGTCGCTTTTTCAAATGATGATTTGTTAGCCCCAGAGTATGCTTGTGCTTTAGGCTTACTACTGTTTAAGCCCGATAAATTTGATTCTGAACAACAATCAAGCAATACAAAAGGTATCTTTGGTAAAATTAAAAAACAAACAGCACGATTTTCAATATAGGATGCAAGCCTTACTAATACAATGATTAAACAAAGAACAATAAAAAAAACGGTAAAGGCGCGCGGCGTTGGCATTCATAGTGGTGCGATGATTAATATGACGCTCATCCCTGCGAAGGCCGACCATGGCGTGGTTTTTAAACGAATGGATGTGGGTGGTAAACTGGTTAGAGCGCATAATGCCTTTGTAAACGAGGTAATTTTATCGACCAGCATTGAGAATAAAGGTGTTAAGGTTTCAACTGTTGAGCATCTAATGAGTGCATTTTCAGCATTGGGCATTGATAATGTGCTGGTGGAATTAGACTCATTTGAAGTGCCAATTATGGATGGCTCGTCAGCGCCATTTGTTTTTTTGGTGCAGTCAGCAGGCATTGAAGAACAGAAAGAAGCTAAAAAATTCTTTGTGATTAAAAACACCATCCGTGTAGAAAACAACGACTCGTGGGCGCAAGTGTCGCCTTATGAGGGCTTCAAGGTAACGCTTGAGATTGATTTTGAGCATAAAAAAGTTAAGGAAAGTGGGCAAAAACTCAGTATTGACTTTGCACAAAAATCTTATCTTAAGGAGATTTCCAGAGCCAGAACTTTTGGCTATATGCGCGATGTGGAAAGACTGCAAGAGAATAATTTAGCCTTAGGCGCAAGCATGGATAATGCCATTGCGCTGAGTGATGATGATGTGTTAAATGAAGACGGTATGCGTTATGAAAATGAATTTGTTAAACATAAAATTTTAGATATTGTTGGCGATTTATATCTTTTAGGTTCAAATTTAATTGGACATTATGAAGGCTATAAAACGGGACATTTGCTTAACGACCAGCTATTGTCAGCTATTCTTGATCAACCAGAGACTTGGTCGATTGAAACATTTGAAACTGACAATTCCCCCATTCAATTTTATTCAGAAGATTGGCACAATTCCTTGTAATAGTAGGTTTATATTGACACTTCATTAGGTATAATTGGCAGGTTTTTTACGCTCAACTGAAAATAATGAAGTTAAATGGTGCCCAAATACTTGTAAATAGCCTTAAAAGTGAAGGTATAGACCATATCTTTGGCTATCCTGGCGGTGCAGTTTTGCACATTTATGATGCGCTGAATGTGTGTGATGAAATTAAACATATTCTTGTTCGCCATGAGCAAGGCGCTGTACATGCGGCAGACGGTTATGCCCGTGTTAGCGGCAAGTGTGGCGTGGCACTTGTTACTTCGGGGCCGGGACTAACTAATGCAGTAACAGGCATTGCCACGGCTTACATGGATTCCATTCCTATGGTGGTTATTTCGGGGCAAGTATCTTCTGCGGTGATTGGCAACGATGCCTTTCAAGAGGTTGATGCAGTGGGCATCACGCGTTCGTGTGTTAAGCATAATTTCTTGGTAACTGATATTAATGATTTAGCAAATGTTGTTAAAAAAGCATTTCATATTGCCACTACAGGTCGTCCTGGCCCTGTGCTCATCGACATTACTAAAGATACAACGATTATTGAGAGGGAGTTTGCTGGCTATCCTGAGTCAATCAATATGCGTTCGTATCAGCCTGAGATAAAAGTTGAAGCAGATCAAATCACTAAGGCCGTTGCGTTAATCACTCAAGCAAAAAAACCGATTATTTATTCAGGCGGCGGCAGTGTGATTGGCAATGCTGACAAAATACTGCGCTTGTTTACTCGTCATACAGGCTTTCCAATCACCCAAACTTTAATGGGATTAGGTGCTTACCCTGCCAGCGATAAACAAGCACTGGGTATGTTAGGTATGCACGGTACTTATGAGGCCAATATGGCAATGCATGATTCAGATTGTATTATTGCTGTGGGTGCGCGTTTTGATGACCGTATTACGGGTAATCTGGATAAATTTTGCCCTTATGCGAAAATTATTCACATTGACATTGACCCTTCTTCTGTGGGCAAAACTGTGGGTGTTGATGTGCCGATTATCGGCCAAGTTAATGATGCCTTGAGCGCATTAATGCAAGCATTGAAAGGCAAGGAATTAGCCGATATTAGTCAATGGTGGGCACAAATCGAAACATGGCGTAGCGTTGATTCTATGGCATATAAAACTAAAGCAGGTGTGATTAAACCACAAAGTGTGATTGAGGCCTTGTATGAAGTGACTAAAGGTGAGGCGATTGTTACCAGCGATGTTGGACAGCATCAAATGTGGGCGGCACAATACTACCCATTTGATAAGCCACGCCGTTGGATTAATTCTGGTGGCTTAGGCACTATGGGTTTTGGATTGCCTGCGGCAATGGGTGCAAAATTAGCAGCACCTGAAATGGATGTTGCTTGCGTAACGGGCGAGGGCAGTATTCAGATGATGTTGCAAGAGCTTTCAACCATGTTGCAATACAACACCCCAGTAAAAATTATCAATTTGAATAACGGTTATTTGGGCATGGTACGCCAATGGCAAGAGTTTTTTTATGACAAGCGCTATTCAATGTCGTATATGGATGCACTGCCAGATTTTGTTAAATTAGCGGAAAGTTACGGACACATAGGCATTAAAGTTGAAAAAGAAGCGGATTTAAAGCCTGCGTTGATTGAGGCATTTAAGCAAAAAGATAAAACCGTATTTTTGGATATTTTGACAGATCCTAGTGAAAATGTATTTCCAATGATTCCATCAGGTGCCGGACATCACGAGATGTTATTAGCAGGCCGTGATGAGATGGCATCCACCAATGATGAGGGATTGAACCTAGTTTAGGGGTAAACATTATGAGACATATTATTTCATTACAATTAGAAAACGAATCAGGCGCATTATCAAGAGTAGCGGGCTTGTTTTCAGCGCGTGGGTTTAATATCGAATCACTAACAGTAGCCCCTACTAATGATGAAACCTTATCACGCATGACCATTGTAAGCATTGGTGATGACGATATTATTGAGCAAATTGTTAAACAATTGGACAAACTTATTGATGTGGTTCGAGTGACTAATTTAACGGCAACAGAACATATTGAGCGAGAGTTAGTATTGGTGAAGATTGATGTTAATCCTAGTTCTCAAGCTGAGATAGACAAACATATTGATGAGTACGGCGGTAAGATAGTGGATGTGAGTGAGGATACTTACACAGTTGAAGTGGCTGGAAAAAGCCAGCGAGTAAATGATTTTCTAGTATCGATTGATGCGAGTAAAATTTTGGAAGTTTCTAGAACAGGCGTAACAGGCGTTTGTCAGAAAAGAGAATATTAAAATTAAAATAAAGAGGAAAAAATGAATAGATATTACGATAAAGATGCAGATTTAAATATTATTAAAGGCATGAAAGTGGCAATTGTTGGTTATGGCTCTCAGGGTTATGCACACGCAAATAATTTAAAAGACTCAGGCGTTGAAGTGGTTGTTGCTTTAAGAGAAGGCTCGGCTTCAGCGGCAAAAGCAGCCGACTCTGGGCTTGCTGTGAAATCAGTTGAAGATGCAACAGCGTGGGCAGATTTAGTGATGGTACTTGCACCGGATGAGTTTCAAGCACAAATTTACGCAGATAACATTGAGCCGAACCTTAAAGAGGGTGCAACACTCGCATTTGCACATGGTTTAAACATCCATTTTGAAATGATTAAGCCAAGAGCAGATTTGAATGTGATTATGATTGCCCCTAAAGCACCAGGTCACACAGTGCGTTCAGAGTTTGTTAAGGGCGGCGGTATTCCTGACTTAATCGCCGTGCAACAAGATGTATCAGGCAACGCAAAAGACATTGCATTGTCTTACGCATCAGCCATTGGTGGTGGACGCACAGGCATTTTAGAAACTTCATTTAGAGAGGAAACAGAAACCGATTTATTTGGCGAACAAGCCGTATTATGTGGCGGCACAACAGCATTGGTGCAGGCGGGCTTTGAGACTTTGGTTGAAGCAGGTTACGAGCCAGAAATGGCGTATTTTGAGTGTTTGCATGAGCTTAAATTGATTGTTGATTTGATGTATGAAGGCGGCATTGCTAATATGCGTTATTCAATCTCAAACACAGCAGAATACGGCGATGTAACCCGTGGGCCTCGCATCATTACGGCTGAAACTAAGCTAGAGATGAAGAAAATCTTAAGTGAAATTCAAGACGGTTCATTTGCCAAAGAATTTGTTGCCAAAGTTGGTGAACTTCCTGCTCGCCGTGAAGTGCAACGCGCACATCAAATTGAACAAGTGGGCGAATCACTGCGTTCAATGATGCCTTGGATTGCAAAAAATAAAATTATTGACCAGAGTAAAAACTAGAAGTCAGATTAAACGCCCAACTGAGTTGGGCGTTTTTGCCTCTAAGAGAGATTATGGTAGAAACAAAAACAAAAAAAGGGATTTACTTATTGCCTAATGTGCTAACAACATTTGGGTTATTCGCTGGGTTTTTTTCCATCATTTTAGCCAGTAAAGGTCAATACGCAGAGGCCGCTATTGCCATTTTTGTAGCTATGTTATGGGATGGCTTGGATGGGCGTGTGGCACGACTAACGAATACTCAAAGCGCCTTTGGTGAGCAATACGATTCCATGGCAGATATGGTTTCGTTTGGCGTAGCACCTGCGTTATTGATGTATTTTTGGCAGTTTGAACAAGTGGGTAAAATTGGCTGGATAGGTGCCTTTATTTATGCCGCTGCTGGTGCATTGCGTTTGGCTCGTTTTAATACACAAATCGGTGTTGAGGATAAACGCTATTTTCAAGGACTACCTTCACCAGCTGCCGCTGCCTTGATTGCAGGTTTAGTATGGACTAAGGAATTTATTGGCACTACACCGTATGATCAATACCTTGTTGCGGTAAGTTGGATTATCTTAGTGAGTGCCGGCGTGCTAATGGTCAGCAATATCCGCTATTACAGCTTTAAAGAAATCAACCTCAAAGGCAGAGCATCGTTTAAATTACTGTTAATTGCCATATTGATTATTATCGTCATCACCCTATCACCAAGCACAATTCTGTTTGTATTTTTCTTGGTTTACACCTTATCTGGCTTGGTTATGACCATGATTGATGTGCGTAAAAAGCGTGCGTTGAAAAAAAAGCAAAGGTCTCCATAGATTTAATCTATAATACCGCTTTATGACCAACCAGATTAAAACTCCTCTACGCAAACGCAACACGCTCCTAGTTTTGTTACGATTATTACCGTAAGGTAATCTATCACCTTGTTCGGCTGAAAAGCCAGCACCCTTGCAAAAACACAAAATACAAAACAAACACAGGAGAGACAAATGTCCAACAAGCTAATTATTTTTGACACAACCCTAAGAGACGGTGAACAATCACCCGGTGCGTCAATGACCAAAGACGAGAAAATACGCATTGCCAAAGTGCTAGAAAAAATGCGTGTTGATGTGATTGAAGCAGGCTTTGCCATCGCATCAGTGGGAGATTTTGAAGCCGTTCAAGCAGTCGCCAACACCATCAAAGATGCCACCATCTGCTCCCTTGCCAGAGCGCTAGACAAAGACATTGACCGTGCTGGCGAGGCACTAAAAGGCGCTAATTCCTCACGCATTCACACCTTTATTGCCACCAGCGACATTCACATGAAGATGAAGCTGCAAATGACCCCCGACCAAGTGCTAGACCAAGCAGTTCGTGCCGTTAAGCGTGCCAAACAATACACAAACGATATTGAATTTTCCCCCGAAGATGCAGGTCGCTCAGATGAAGATTTTTTGTGCCGCATTATTGAAGCGACAATTAACGCAGGCGCAACCACAATTAACATCCCCGATACCGTAGGCTACAATATGCCACACCAATTCGGTGCCACCATGAAATCCCTGATTGAACGCGTTCCCAATGCTGATAAAGCGATTTTCTCAGCACATTGCCATAACGACCTAGGTCTAGCAGTAGCCAATTCGCTCTCAGCAGTGCTCAATGGCGCACGCCAAGTAGAATGCACCATTAATGGCCTAGGCGAACGAGCAGGCAACAGCGCACTTGAAGAGGTGGTGATGGCAGTGCGAACTCGCCAAGATGTCTTCGATTGCGACAGCAACATCGATGCCACACAAATCCTCTCAGCCTCTCGTTTGGTTTCCAGTGTAACAGGCTTTATCGTGCAACCCAACAAAGCCATCGTTGGCGCAAACGCCTTTGCCCATGAGGCGGGCATTCACCAAGACGGCGTACTTAAGCATCGTGAGACTTACGAAATCATGCGAGCTGAAGATATTGGCTGGAATACCAATAAACTGGTAATGGGAAAACACTCAGGACGCAATGCCTTCAAAGCCAGATTGGGCGAACTTGGTGTAGAATTTGACTCAGAAGCAAGTCTGAACGATGCCTTCAGGCGCTTTAAAGAACTGGCCGATAAAAAACACCAGATTTTCGATGAAGATTTACAAGCACTGGTTTCAGAAGCCCAAATTGAAACCCATGAAAGCATTTGCCTAGTCGCACTTAAAGTCTCTAGCGAAACAGGCGAACAAAACTCAGCCGCAATCACCCTACGCATTGACGGCAAAGAAAAATCAGCCATTGCCCACACCTCAGGCGCAGTTGATGCGACCTTCAGCGCCATTAATACCCTAGTTGGCGTAAAGGTAAACCTACAACTTTATTCAGTCTCAAATGTAACCCAAGGCACCGATGCGTTGGGTGAAGTCAATGTACGCCTCGAACACAACGGCCGTATTGTCAACGGACAAGCCGCAGACACCGATATTATTATTGCCAGCGCCAAAGCCTATATTCACGGACTCAATAAAATATTGATAGCCGTTGACAAACCGCACCCACAAATATGAACCAAACACAACGCCATAACTACCTAGAAGCACTCGGTGTGCCAGATTTTTTGCACGCCCAAAACCCAAAGCCGACCCCAAAAATCAACACCCAATGCCTAGTTATTGAAACCCAAAACCCACATTCATTCTGCCAAACAGGAAAAACCCAAGATTTTTTGCTTAAAATGCTAGGCGCTATCGGCCTTAAACCAAGCCAAATCCAACTCAAAAACATCAACCCTGCCGACTTAACCCCCACGCTCAAACAACACAACGCTAAAACAGTATTATTAATGAGCACAGATTTAAAACCCACCACACAACAACACTTTGCCACCCACCACCCCAGCGTTATTTTAAACAACCAACAACGCAAACGCGAAGCATGGGAAGTGCTAAAACAACTTAAACAATGCCTAAAATAGACTACAGCCTAGAGGGCTTTAAACGCCCAAAATTACAAACACCCAATGGCGAGACCAAACTCCTCATGCACTCTTGCTGTGCACCCTGTGCGGGCGAAATCATGGAAGCACTAGCCGCCTCTGAAATCGAAACAACCATTTTCTTTTACAACCCAAACATCCACCCAAAAGAAGAATACCAACTACGCAAACAAGAAAACATTCGCTTTGCCCAAAAACTCGGTATGCCGTTCATTGATGCAGATTACGACCAAGATAACTGGTTTGAACGCATCAAAGGACAAGAAAACGAACCCGAACGAGGCGCTCGTTGCACCACCTGTTTTGATATGCGTTTTGAAGCAACCGCCCAATACGCCAAAGCCCACGGCTTTGATCTAATATCCTCAACCCTAGGCATTTCTCGCTGGAAAGACATGGGTCAAATCAACGGCTGCGGCACTCGTGCAGCCAACCCCTACCCAGGCATCTCCTATTGGGATTTTAACTGGCGCAAACAAGGCGGCTCATCCAGAATGCTAGAACTATCAAAGCGTGAAAAATTCTACCAACAACAATACTGCGGCTGCGTCTACTCCCTTCGTGACACCAATCTCTGGCGCCAATCCAAAGGGCAAAACAAAGTCGAACGCGGCGTTAATTTTTACGCCAAAGCAATAGAAAAACAACAATAAGGCAAGAACTTCCCCGCGTTGCTCTGGAAGGGAAAATAGTGAAAGCCTTGCCTTCACTACTGCCTCCAACTTGCCTCCAACTTTGAACAATTAACAATTAATACCATTTACAAAAATAAAGTGAATGATATAGTGCCTATAATCGCCCAACTATAGAAAGTAAAAAATACTTGTGTTACTTAGTCAACCCTTAAAAACCCTATAACCATTTGATTTATAACAATAAAATCAACAAAAACTATCGACAAATCAACCAACTTTTGGTAAAATGACCTCATTCCTTGGTCGTTTTGTTTAAAAA
>JAQRMT010000050.1 GCA_028599035.1 Gammaproteobacteria bacterium | reverse complement strand
TTTTAATTAGCCCCCTCGTCAAGGTACCTCGTTCCCAAGCTCCTGCTTGGGAACGCATACGCTACTAAGCAGGAGCTTAGGTGAGAGGAGAAAAAACCCAGCTTAATTGCTGGGTTTTTTTGGTGGTGGATGGGCTTTGTTTTTAAATTAGGTTGATATAGAGTTTTCTTTATAGCAGTTTTCGGTAAAATTTTTTGTTATTTTTGATTGAATTAATATGTCATTACAAGACTTAGATGCAACAGTTTCGTTTCAAAACTTAATTCTAAAATTGCAATCATTTTGGGCATCAAAGGGTTGCACTTTGTTGCAGCCCTTTGATATGGAAATGGGCGCAGGGACTTTTCACCCTGCTACTTTTTTAAGAGCCATTGGCCCTGAGCCGTGGAAAGCAGCGTATGTGCAACCATCTCGTCGCCCTACTGATGGGCGTTATGGGGAAAACCCGAACCGCTTACAGCATTATTATCAATTCCAAGTATTGCTTAAACCCTCGCCTAAAGATATTCAAGATTTGTATTTAGAATCTTTAACGCAAATCGGCATTGATTTAACCAAACACGATGTGCGTTTTGTTGAGGATAATTGGGAATCACCTACTTTAGGCGCTTGGGGATTAGGTTGGGAGATTTGGCTCAATGGCATGGAGGTTTCTCAATTTACCTATTTTCAACAAGTCGGTGGCTTGCCTTGTAAGCCTGTTTCGGGCGAACTTACTTACGGGCTTGAGCGCTTGGCAATGTATTTACAAGGTGTGGATAGCGTCTATGATTTGGTGTGGGTTGATGGCGTGAGTTATGGCGATGTTTTTCATCAAAATGAAGTGGAACAATCCAAATATAATTTTGAAATTGCCAATACCGATGTTTTGTTCAAACAATTTGATGAAGCCGAGGCAATGAACGAAAGATTGATTGACGAGGCTCTGCCCTACCCCGCTTATGAGCAAGTAATGAAGGCTTCACATTTGTTTAATTTACTTGATGCACGCCACGCAATTAGCGTTACCGACAGGGCGCGTTTTATTCGTCGTGTGCGTTCAATGAGTCAAAAAGTGGCTCAGGCGTATTACGATTCTCGTGAAACGCTCGGCTTTCCAATGGTGAAGAAAAACTAGTAATATATGCAAATTTTCTCTAAATTTTATCAAACAGCATTAAATTGGGCGCAGAGTAAACATGCGGTTTATTGGCTTGCGTTGGTAAGTTTTGTGGAATCTTTCATTTTGCCCTACCCGCCGCCTGATGTCTTGCTCGCACCAATGGCACTGAAAAAGCCTAAAAGCGCTTATCGATTTGCCTTGATTTGCACGGCTTTATCAGTGTTAGGCGGCGTAGCTGGTTATTTTTTAGGCGCATTATTAATAGACAATATTCAGCCCTTATTGGTCAAACTACATTATGTTGATAAACTCGATACCATTAAACAGTGGTTTACGCAATACGGTATTTGGATTGTGGCAATTGCGGGATTTTCACCTATGCCTTACAAAATATTTACCATTGGTGCAGGGGTTTCCAATATGGCACTTTTACCGTTTATACTAATGTCATTTCTGGCAC
Source organism: Gammaproteobacteria bacterium (assembly GCA_028599035.1). GTDB lineage: Bacteria > Pseudomonadota > Gammaproteobacteria > PS1 > Pseudothioglobaceae > Thiodubiliella. The sequence goes on along the minus strand of JAQRMT010000050.1, from coordinate 8,858 downwards.
GAGGTATGCGATTTTTCTTGGTGGCATTTTTCGTCAAAAAATTTGGCAATGCTTGTGATGCTTGGTTAAAAAAATACATTGATCGCTTGGGTTATGTTTTGATTGTTGTTGTTGCACTAGGGGTTTGGTATGTTAAATAATTTGATTGTTATTTTTGTTTCTATGGCGCTTTCTGGTTGTTTTTCTGACGAAAGCAAAAAACCTGTGATCATTATTGACAAGTCAAGTGGACAAGAAAATATTAATTTAGTGCCTATTAATATTCAGACAGGCAGACCTGCCGCCAAAAAAATCCGTAAAAAAACAATCAAAAAAACAACAACTGATAAAAAAATTCAAAAAAAAGCAACGACAAAAAAGACTCAATTCATCCCGGTTACTGGGGAAATTATCAACAGCTTTTCTAAAAAACACCAGGGCTTAACCTTCAACACCAGCTCTGGTCAAGTAGTGCGTGCTATTCGTGATGGTGTTGTGGTGTATAGTGGCAATAAAATGAAAAGCCATGGCAAAATGATTATTATCAAGCACCCGCTGGGTTTTTACAGTTCTTATACGCAGAATCAAACGCTAAAAGTAGTAAGCGGTGATAAAGTAAAAAAAGGACAGGTTGTTGCACTCACTGGAAAAAATAATTTTTATTTTGAAATGAAAAAATTTGAAACACCGATTAACCCACTTAACTACCTAAAATAATATGGAATTTTTACAAAACTTAAGCCTTTATCAAACCGTTGGCGCTTTACTCATCACGGCTATTGTGGCACATATCGCCCTAGGGCTGTTGCTAAAACAACTCGCCACCCGAGCCAGTAAGACCAAAAATCAATTGGACGATTATTTAATTAAATCCATCTCTGCACCGCTCAAAGTCTTGGTTTGGTTTGCTTGGGTTTATTTTTCTATCAATGTATTTAAAGAGGAAGGCGGACTGCTCACCAAGGCAATCGATTACATCAATATTACTCCAATTTTTATTATTACTTGGGGTGTATTACGGACAATATCCAATATTGAATCTTACCTAATTGAGCGTGATACCAATATTGGTAACGACTCGGTAAGGATGATTACTCGTCTAATCAAGCTGCTGATTATTACCTCTATTGCGCTCGGTATTGCCCAACATTTTGGCTTTTCAATCTCTAGTTTGCTGACTTTTGGTGGTGTCGGCGGCATTGTGATGGGTTTCGCTGCCAAAGATATGCTATCAAATATCTTTGGCGGGCTGATGATTCAAATGGACAGACCTTTTTCAGTTGGTGATTGGATTCGCTCTAGCCAATTTGAAGGTGTGGTTGAAAAAATTGGCTGGCGGATGACGCGTATTCGCACTTTTAGCAAAAATCCAATCTATATCCCTAATTCAATTTTCGCCTCAATCCCTATTGAAACTCCTTCACGAATGACCAATAGACGCATCACTGAAGTGATTGGTATCCGTTATGATGACATCGCACAAATGTCTATCATTGTTACGGAAGTAGAAGCTATGTTAAAAGCACACAAAGAAATTGACCAATCTCAAGCACTGCGTGTATTTTTTAATTATTTCAACGCTTCATCGCTAGATTTTAATATTTATGCTTTTACCAAAACCATCAGCAAGGATGAATATCAACGAGTCAAACAAGAGGTGTTACTCAGTATTGCAGATATTATTACCAAACACAAGGCAGAGATTGCCTTTCCAACACAAACCCTACATATTCAAAAATAATGGCGCCATCTAAATTACATATTCGCACTTTTGGGTGTCAAATGAATGAATACGACAGTCAAAAAATGATCGATGTGCTCAAACATTCGCACAGTTTGGAACTCACCGATGACGCACTTGAAGCCGATGTATTGCTACTCAACACTTGTTCTATTCGTGAAAAGGCACAAGAAAAACTATTCCATCAACTCGGTCGTTGGCGCAAACTCAAAGACAAAAATCCTAATTTAATTATTGGCGTAGGTGGTTGTGTCGCCTCACAAGAGGGCGAACTCATCCTCAAACGAGCGCCTTTCGTAGATATGATTTTTGGTCCGCAAACACTGCACAGATTACCAAATATGCTCAACAACGCCTTAGGTGATAAATCTGTGAGTATTGATATTTCTTTTCCAGAAATTGAAAAATTCGACCACTTGCCTGAACCAAAAACTAATGGCGTAACCGCTTTTGTCTCTATTATGGAAGGCTGTTCTAAATACTGCACATTCTGCGTAGTACCTTATACACGAGGCGAAGAAGTCTCTCGCCCCTTTAACGATGTTATTAATGAAGTGCAAATACTCGCCAAACAAGGAGTTAGAGAGGTGAATTTATTAGGGCAAAATGTCAATGCTTATCAGGGAAAAATGGACGATGGGGAGATGGCTGATTTGGCACTATTGATTAATATTGTGGCACAAATTGACGGCATCGATAGGATTCGCTACACCACTTCACACCCTGTTGAATTTAGCGATAGCCTGATTCAAGCCTACGCTGAAGTGCCTGAATTAGTTTCGCACTTGCACCTGCCTATTCAAAGTGGCTCTGATAAAGTTTTAACCCTAATGAAACGCGGGCACACTGCATTAGAATACAAATCTAAAATTAGGCGTTTGCGTGAGATTCGCCCTGATATTTCCATTTCTTCAGATTTTATTATTGGCTTTCCCGGGGAAAACGAGCAAGATTTTACTGACACAATGACACTTATTAATGATGTTGGTTTTGACAAATCCTTTAGTTTTATTTACTCTCAACGCCCTGGCACACCTGCAGCCAGCTATCCCGATGATGTTGATATGGCAATTAAAAAAGAGCGTCTTGCACTACTACAAAAAACCATTGATGATGCCACGGAAACCATCTCTAAGGCGATGATTGGCAGCGTGCAGAAAGTCCTAGTGGAAAACAAAGCAAAAAAAGACGACAACTTATTCGGTCGCACTGAAAACATGCGCAATACCCACTTCAACGGCAACGCCTCTCTTATCGGTCAAATTGTCAATGTCAAAATTACAAATGCACGAGGCAACTCACTTATTGGGGAGTTGCTCCTCTAACTGCTTGCTAAATGGGAATGTTATTTCCCAAGTTTCATTGCCTTTTTTAACAAAGAGATGTGCGATCCAACTTTGTCTTGATAATGAGCATATTGCTAAAAAAGCACCACCTGAAAAACTGTTTTCAGTTTGCCTGTATAAGCGATATTGTGGCGTAGTGGTGTCAATTTCAATTGCCTCAAAAGAGATGCTTAATTCATCAAGTTCGTCGCCTTTTTCCTCAACATAAACAGTTAGTTTTTCAGTGCTGGGAATGCCTCTTGGCAAGATGTTAACCTTAATAGAGCTGTGTTTATCAAGTGTAACTTGACAGTTGGTTTTATCTATTTTACAATCATCAACTGGAAGGTAATAATCGATATTCTGGGAGTTCCAATTAACAACCGAATACCCCAATAAGACAATAAATGCCAATAAGATTGCAGCAATAATAAGGACGGGCTTGTGTTGCATAAGATTGTGAAACTCTTAATAATGCATCAAGAGTTTGATATCCTGCGCCATAGCACTGGGTTTATGCGGTGAGGGAAAGCCGGCAAAAATCTCACCCTTAGGATTAATTAAATAAATCCAAGCAGTGTGATTGATGATATACCCCTTTTCAAGTGCGCCTTTTGGCAATTCATCGCTGGCTTTTAAGATAACAGGCTTGCTCTTTTCATCATAAACAACCCGCTCATAATAAGCGCCAAAAGGCTTGATAAGCCGGTCAATCTGCGCTTGGTCGCCAGATACGCCAATAAAATCTTTGTCAAAATGGGTAATATATTCCTTCATGACCTCAGGCGTGTCTCTAAGCGCATCAAAAGTAATGGCAACAACGCTTGGCATATTTGCTGTTTTATCCTCCTCCATAATGTCTTTTAGGCGAGACATATCAAACAACTCGGTTGGGCAAATATCAGGGCAATGCGTATACATAAACAACAGCAACGACCAGCCCTCCTTTAAGCGTGCATTATCAAATAATTGACGATTATGATCAAGCAAAGAAAATTCAGGCAGTGGTTTGTCTGGATTATGCAGGATGTAAGAAACTTTCAATTGTTTTTTTAACGCTTGATAGTCCTTACCAGCGGTCGCAAAATAAAACGCCGCAATCGCCAATGCAATCACACCAATGCCGCTAAGTAATTTATTATTCATAAGATTAATATACGATGATTGCTCACCGTATTTCCTTAAAATATAGGGTTTTTACCTGATTGGCACAATTACCAAGAAAGGGTTTTAACCATAGGATTAAACAATAGTTCCGAAATGAGCTTTGCATTACCCATTTTCACACCATCAATAAAATCAGCCTGTTCAAATCCCGCCGCTTTTGAGCAAGCTCTGCACGCAATGACTATGCCGCCATCTTTAATGAAGGCTTTCAGTAAGCCTTGAATAGATTTACCCTTGCGCCTCTTTAAATCTTGAGCACGAGGGGTGCGATCTTTATCTGCTAAATAAATACCTCGAACATTTAGCCAAATTGCCACTGGCTTATACCCACGCTTTAATACTTTTTTATGTGCAAACATAATTGCTTTAGTCGCTGCCCGAGTGTTATCAGTGGTTAAATTAACGAATAGCCCGCCTTTTGGGGGCTCCGCATGAGTTACAGTAACGACGCTTGTAATAAGCAAAAATGCCATTGCTCTAATGATAAAGTTTAAATTTTTCATAATATGTATCCTTGTTGTATGTTTGGAGACCTTTACATAATTATATAAAGGTCTTGTTTAAATATTTCCTTTGCTAATGCATCATATGATGGTGATTGCCCATCATTTTCTTTGCTTTCCTGACTGGAGCATGCACGGTTTTTGACAAACCATTATCAAATACCAAGTCAATCATCACCGTGTCGCCCTCGCGTGGCACTGACTCGGGGGCAATCAACATAATATGCCAACTGCCTGGCTTTAAAGTTAATTTTCCATGAGCTGGGATAGGCATAAAATCTTGCTTAACCATCTTCATCATGCCATCCTCATACTGAGTCTTGTGTAATTCAAGTCGTTTGTAGCCTTTACTGTCCGCAGACAACAATTTAACAGCCTGATTAGAATTATTGTGAATTTCCATAAATGCACCCAGCATAGGTGTATTAGGCGGCGCTGAGCGCACCCATGGATTGTTTATCATAACCTTTTCGGCTATGGTTTGGTTCATGTGATGATGCTCCATTGCAATGGCGCTATTTAGCGTTATTAGCGTAGTAGTCGCCAATACAAGTTTTTTTGTTTTATTAAACATAGTGTTTTCCTTCTTTAAGAATTTAAGTTGTTGCTGTTATTCTGCCTCCAAATTAGAAGCAGACTACTTTGCACCTTTGTAAGTACAAAGATTTTGTTACGACATTAACTTAAAATAGGCGGCGCACGAATGGCTAAAAACTTTAATAAAAACTTTGATTGAATAGTGTTTTGAACAGTGATAAAACTATTAGTGTATTCATCTGAAAAATTAAGATAATACTCTGCATTGGTATTTATGGCATCTAATGCCCCCATATTTAACAAACAATATGGGCAGCTTAAATCAGCAGAATTGGTGTCGTGTTGTTCGTTGTCTGCATTGACCCAAATCTGCTTATAACCCTGCATTGTACAAACGGTGAGATACTTGCCGCCTTGTTCAGAGCCAAGTGTTAAAGCAAAAACCGTTGAAGAAAGCAACTGAAATAGGGATGCAAATATCACTGCATAAATAGTCTTCACTCTATTTTTATTAAAATTCATACGCTGCATTTTACCTATAAAATATACCGAATATGAATCTTACTCTTGAAATTAACAGCTCAGAACAATTAGCCAGCATTTGTGGCTCGTTTGACAGGCATTTAGAAACCCTTGCCAAAAGCCTAAATGTTGAAATTAGCAACAAGGGTGAAGATTTTGTCATTCAAGGCGATAACCAGCATATTGCAGCCAGAGTATTGCAAGATTTAGCGGCACTAAGTAACAGTCAAACCATTGAAATTCACGATGTGGAAATGGCAATTAAGGCGTGTTCTCATACAAATTTGCCAGAACAAGCGATCAATATTAAGACCAAACGCAAATTCATTCATATTAGGAGTAAAAATCAACAGAAATATGCCCTAGATATTAAAAACAAAGATTGCACCTTTGGCATTGGCCCTGCAGGCACGGGGAAAACTTACCTCGCTGTAGCGCGTGCGGTTGAAGCCCTAGAGTCTTCTGCGGTACGCCGACTTATTTTAGTTCGCCCTGCGGTTGAGGCAGGAGAAAAACTGGGGTTTTTACCTGGCGATATGAATGAAAAAGTCGACCCCTATCTTCGCCCTATCTACGATGCCTTGTATGAAATGCTGGGCTTTGATAAAGTCGAAAAATTGCTAGATAAAAATATCATTGAAGTTGCGCCCCTAGCATTTATGCGTGGTCGCACACTGAATGAAGCCTTTATTATTTTAGACGAAGCACAAAACACCACTATTCCACAAATGAAAATGTTTTTAACCCGTCTCGGTTTTGGCTCAAAAATGGTGATTACCGGCGACATCACACAAATTGACTTAGCCAATCCAAAGCACTCCGGACTCATTCACGCCGCCAAAGTATTGGCAAACGAAGATAAAATTGCTTTTTGTCATTTTGCGACCAAAGATGTGGTTCGTCACAATCTCGTGCAACGCATTGTATCTGCATACGATAAGTTTGAATGAAAATAATTGTTGGACTCTCAGGTGGCGTTGATTCTTCTGTTGCGGCTTATATGCTACTCAAACAAGGCTTTGAGGTTGAGGCTTTGTTTATGAAAAACTGGGAAGAAGATGATAAAGAGGGGCATTGCACGGCACAGCAAGATTTGTTTGATGCGCAAAAAGTGGCAGACAAACTGGGGATTAAGTTACATACGGTTAATTTTTCAAGCGACTATTGGGAGGATGTGTTTGCACATTTTTTGCAAGAACACAAAAAAGGTCGCACTCCTAATCCTGATGTTTTGTGTAATCAAAAAATAAAATTTAAGGCATTTTTAGACTACGCACTAGCACTAGGTGCAGACAAAATTGCCACAGGGCATTATGCTCGCATTGAAGAGAAAAATGGCGTTTATCAACTCAAGACAGGGTTAGACAACAATAAAGACCAAAGTTATTTCCTGCACTTACTCAATCAATACCAACTTTCAAGCAGCCTGTTTCCTTTGGGTGAAATCAACAAAGACGAAGTAAGAAAAATTGCCGCAGAGAATGGCTTTATTACAGCCGATAAAAAAGATTCCACAGGCATTTGCTTTATCGGTGAGCGTAATTTTTCTGAGTTTTTATCCACTTATCTGCCCAAACAGCAAGGCAATATTATTGACGAAAACGGGCAATTTATCAAACACCATCAAGGGTTAGCTTTCTACACCATTGGTCAACGCAAAGGCTTGGAAATCGGTGGCGGATTTGGCACATCAGGCGAGCCTTGGTTTGTGGCTGATAAACGACTGGATAGTAATGAATTAGTCGTGGTACAGGGCGATAATCCACTGCTTTATCACCAATGTTTAAACGCCTCAAATCCACATTGGATTACAACACCACCAATATTCCCATTAGAATGTAGTGCTAAAATACGCTACCGCCAAGCATCACAAAACTGCACAATTAGTGAGAAAAATGGAGAGATTAAAGTTAATTTTGAACAACCACAACGCGCTATTACACCCGGACAATCAGTGGTTTTTTATACACAAGATGCTTGTCTGGGTGGCGCTATCATAGAAACCAGGAATTAATATTACAAAAAAATGAACAATCTAAAACAACGCACCCTAGCACTTGCCTCCCTACTACAAAGCGCAACCCTGGTTGACCAATTAGCACGCACAGGCGTTTGCGACAGCAAGGGCGATGAAGTTAGCCTAAAGAGTATTGTTACCAATAGCACCAATATCGAAGATGTGTTTCACTCGCCAAAAGACTTGTCTGTTGGGCTTAATTCACTGAAAGCCGCCTTTAGTAAGAAAACAAAAAACATACAAAGTATCATCTTTTATTCTTTGGCACTCATCAATCTTGAAAAGAAACTAATGAAAAATCAAGCGTTCTTATCGCAAATATCAACCGAGATTGCACATATAAAAAAACAAGAATTTTTTGACATTGGTCATTCTAACTCTTTAGCTCGTTTAGCCGAGCTCTACAAATCCACCTTGGGCGAACTCAATCCAACAATTATGGTTAATGGAGAACAAATCTATTTATCCAACAGACACACCGCTAACCACATCAGAGCATTACTATTGGCAGGCATTCGAGCCGCATCCTTGTGGAAGTCACAAGGCGGCAAAACTTGGCATTTGCTGTTTAATAAAAAACAAGCACTTAAATTAATAAACACTATGGACTTTTAATGCTTTAGACTTTATAATTACGCCTTTTTATTCATTTCATAATTTATACAATGGCTAATTCAGCAGGTTCTAAGAAACGCGCAAGACAAGCAGTTAAACGCAACAAACACAATTCTCAAATTCGTGCCAAAGTTCGCACCTTTATCAAAAAAGTCGCTTACGCTTTAGTAGATGGCAACAAAAAAGACGCACAAGGCGGCTTTGCTAAAATGCAAAAAGAGATTGACCAAGCAGTCAGTAAAGGCTTAATGAACAAAAACCAAGCAGGCAGAAAAAAATCTCGCCTCAACGCACAGATTAAAGCACTATAAACCAACAGCATATTTCCTGTAATAAAGCCCTCTTTTGAGGGCTTTATTTGTTAGTGGCAAGTGGTTAATTGTTGTGCTTAGTCGGTTTTATTGATTAAGTTGTTGCTGTCATTAGTGGCAGTTTGACTATTTATTTGTAGT
>JAQRMT010000005.1 GCA_028599035.1 Gammaproteobacteria bacterium | reverse complement strand
AGTTTGCGTTGTAACTCTCTAATAAGTTTATTGGCAATGGTTCTAAGCCTTGTTAAAGCTTTTTTAGCTTTAGCACGTTTTTTAACATGGCGGAAGTGACGAATACTAAGACGACAGTTTTTAACTTCTTTGACATAAGTGCGGCGTTGTTTAATGCCGTGGTGTTTTGCTAGTTTGTTAAGGCGGTTAATAATCTTGATTGCCAGCTTGGCATCAGTTGGGTAAGTTATATTTTTTTCTTGAACTGTGGTGTCGATTAAGACGGTTGATTCTTGTGCTTGTTTGCCATGTAGCTTGACACTCATTTTAAAGATTAGATTAAAGCCTTCAGTGCCTATACGCTTTCTAAAGTGCACCAGTTCAGTGGCGTTACAAGGCACATCAGGCGTATATGACGCATGACCACAAAAGTATTGATAATAAGGGTTGCGTTTAAACTGCAAAACAACACGCTCATCAGAGAGGTTCTCTAGTTGTTTAAGGATGATTAAACCTACCATCAACCTAATAGGTTTTGCAGGTCTGCCATTGTCTTTAGAATAATACTTCTCAAAGGCAGTATCAAAGATTGACCAATCAATAATGTTTGCTAGTTGCATTAAAGGGTCTTTATTATCTAGTTGGCTAAAAAGCTCTGAGTGAAAGAGGTTTGATTGGGTGGATATTAAAGGAGATTGGGTTAGCATATTTTTTAAACAAAACGACCAAGGAATGAGGTCATTTTACCAAAAGTTGGTTGATTTGTCGATAGTTTTTGTTGATTTTATTGTTATAAATCAAATGGTTATAGGGTTTTTAAGGGTTGACTACTTACACGGGCAATGCGGTAAAAGATATGGCGGGTAATAAGTTTGAAGCCGAAATAGTTACATTTGGTGGTAGTAATAGTGATGATGTTATAACTGCATCAGCAGATACCCCAGTTCATTATCGAGGTAGAAATGGCAATGACACTTTAACAGGCAGTAATGGCAAAGATAAACTTGTGGGTGGTAGTGGAGATGACATCTTAATTGGCGGTGCTGGTAACGACAAACTTATTGGCGGAAATGGTAATGACACCTTGACAGGCGGCACTGGTGCTGATAAATTTATTTATAAATCAAACTACAGCACAGGAAGTGTTGCCAATCAAGGCAATGATATTATTACAGATTTTGAGATTGGAACAGACTGGTTGGTTTTAAAAGATTTGATTGTTGACGAAGACCATTGGGCATATCATCTGAGTAAATTTATCAAGGTTAGCAATAGTGGCAATGACACTATTCTTAATGTTGATGCTAACGGTAGAATATTAGACAATGTGCCAGATGTTCAAATCACTTTACAGGGCGTAAATGCAACCTTGAACGACTTAGAATCTTCTATTGTTTTGCATTAGAGACAAAAATAAGTGAAAAAGTTATGAATAAATAGCGCTCTAAATGAGTGTTATTTGTTTTGCCCGCTCGTTTATAATTATCCATCTTATAAATTTATAAAATTGCACTATGTTGAGTTCTATCAGAGACAAAACCAAAGGCTGGATTGCTTATGTTATTATTGGTTTGATTGTTATTCCGTTTGCTTTGTTCGGGGTTAATGAGTATTTTACGGGGACTTCTAATATTGTGGTCGCATCGGTTGATGGTGATGATATTTCTAAAAAGGCATTTTTATTGGAATTTAACAACACTAAAAGACGCTTGCAACAAGAGCTGGGCGAGAAATATACAGCTGAGTTAAATCGTACGGTGAAACTTTCAACCATTCAATCAATGGTGAATAGGCGCGTGTTGGCACAATTGGCGGACAAGTTGGGCTATGTGACGACTCAACGAGAGTTGCAGGCATTTATTCAATCAAACGATGTGTTTAAGGACGATGGCAAATTCTCTGTGGAGCAGTATAAGCAAATACTTAGGCTAAATGGTTACTTGGATGTTGAATACGAACAAACACAAATTAAAGAATTAACGCAAAATCAAATTAAATATAATTTTCTAGATTCTGCGTTTATAACGCCGTCAATGCTAAGGCGATTGCAGTCGTTAAACGACCAACAGAGAAAATTTAGTTATATTCAACTTAATGTAGAAGATTACGCCAATAAAGTAAAAGTAGAGGCCAAGAGTGTCGAAGAATTTTATGAGGCAAAAAAGCAACTATTTTTTGATCCAGAGAAGGTGAGCGTTGATTTTGTCGAATTGTCGTTTCAGAAAATTGCCAAAAGTATTAAGGTGAATGACGATGACTTGTTTAATTTTTATGAAGATGAGAAGCAGCGTTTTAGTGTTGAAGAAGAACGCCAAGCCCAGCATATTTTGGTTGAGTCTGAGGAGCAAGCCAACACCATTAGCGCACAACTTAAGCAGGGTGAAGATTTTGCTAAGTTGGCTGCTAAATATTCACAAGATACAGGCTCAAAGGACAATGGCGGAGATTTAGGGTTTTTTACTGTGGGTGTGATGGTGCCTGAGTTTGAAGCCAAGGCGTTTGTTATGAAAGAGGGCGAGATCAGTAGTCCAATCAAAACAGATTTTGGCTATCATATTATCAAATTGAATAAAATTAAAGCGGAAACTGTTAAGCCTTTTGAGTCGGTGCGTGATGAATTAACCAAGCTCTACACCGAGCAAGCCGTGCAAAAATCTATCTATAAACTAACAGAGCAATTAGGCAATTTAGCGTATGAGGCAAGTTTGGAAGAGGTTGCTGATCAAATGGATTTAGAGCTTCAAACTTCTGAGTTTTTTGCCCAAGACACAAAAGCACATGATGTTAAATTTGTTGCTGCAGCTTATAGCGATGAAGTGCTGAATAAGGGCGAAAATTCTGCGGTGATTGAACTCTCTAAGGATAAATTTGTAGTGCTAAGGATTGACAGCAAAGTGGCACAGAGACAAAAGACATTTGATGAGGTTAAATCTGAAATTAATCAGCGTTTAGCCAACTCGTTAGCGAAGACTTTTATCGATAACATTGTTAATAATATTGCCAATTCATTCACTAGTAGTGATACGGATGCTGCTCAAACATTTATGGACAAAAATCAGCTAACATGGAAGGAAGTTGACTGGGTTACAAGAGGTTCAAAACAAGCAGACATTAAGATTATCAGCCGTGTATTTGCGTTGCCTAAGCCAAACAAGGGTGCTATTTTTGATGCGTATAGTTTGGGCGAGCGTCAAGCAGTCGTGTTAAAACTGTCAGCGGTTAAAACACCCAAAAACACAATAAACGGCATGTTATCAAAGGCAATACTTAGTCTTGAATCTGAAGAAATGTTTAAAAGTATTCTAGCAACATTGCACAAAAATACTGATATAGAAATATTTACAGAGCGTTTATAGAGGGTTTGCACAAAAAAAATACCAGCAAAAGCTGGTATTTTTTTATTTTATTTGGGTTAAAGGTTATAAGTTTGGACCTTTATCGTAGAAATTATAACCTGAATCAATATAGGTAACCTCACCAGTAATACCTGAGGCTAAATCTGAGCATAAGAATGCAGCGGCGTTACCAACTTCTTCGGTGGTTACATTGCGTTTAAGCGCTGATGAATCGGCGGCATAGTCTAGCAATTTACCAAAGTCTTTAATACCAGAGGCGGCTAAAGTTTTAATTGGACCAGCAGATACGGCGTTGACACGAATACCCCGCTCAGGACCCATGGCTGCTGCCATATAGCGCACATTTGCCTCTAATGAGGCTTTGGCAACACCCATCACATTGTAATTTGGAATAGCACGAATACTGCCTAAATAACTCACAGTCAGTAGCGCACCATTGTCATTTAACATCGAATTTGCACCTTTTGCTAATGCAGTGAAACTATAAGAACTAATATCATGTGCAGTGGCAAAGTTTTCGCGGGTGGTGGCTTCAATGTAGTTACCATCTAGTGCTTCTCGTGGGGCAAAAGCCACTGAATGTATTAAAATATCAAAGTTATCCCAATGATTTTTTAATTCTTTAAAAGTTTTTTCAATGCCTTCGTCACTAGCAACATCACATTCAATCACAATATTCGAATCACAAACGACGGCGCATTTATTCACTCGTTTCTTAAGTTTTTCATTTTGATAGGTGAGCGCAATCTCACACCCTTGTTTTGCCATTGCCTGTGCAATGCCCCATGCAATCGAGCGGTTTGAAGCAACACCGACAACTAATGCCTTTTTTCCATTTAAAAATCCCATAACAATCTCGCTTTATTAAAATAAACAAATTATAATGATAAATTTTACCTTGTAGTTTATATGTTAGATATTTTACTAACTCCAATTAAAGCCATGCGTTTACGCTATATTCCCTTATTATTGGTGTATTTTGCCTATGGGAGCAGTGTTTTCACCGCTATTGCTGAGAATTTTTGGGTGAAAGATTCGTTGGATATGAGCGCTGCGGATTTGGCAGAGTTGGGAATATGGCTAAGTGTGCCCTGGACGGTGAAGATGATTTTTGGCTCATTGGTTGATAGCGTGCTGATTTTTGGTTCTAACCGCAAATCTTATATTTATATTGGTGCATTGCTGATTACCCTTAGTTCTTTAATGATGATTGCAGTGGTTGGTGATTATTCAATGGTTGCGGATTTTTCTAAAAAAAGTGTTTATATTTTTGCCAGCGTGATTGCCGTGGTTGGTTTTGTTATGCAAGATGTGGTGGCAGATACGATGAGCACCGAAGTGGTGGATAAAAACCAATCTGAAGCAGAAATCCACCAAGAATTGGCAAGCATTCAGGTATTGGCTCGTTTGTCATTAGGGTTTGCGATTTTTATCACTGGTTGGGTTGGTGGCGAGTTAGCAGATGTTTTTAAAGATAATCGAGAAGTGGTGTTTATCATTGCATTGTTCACCCCTTTGTTGTCTATTCTTGGGGTAACACTGGTACGCCTTAACCCTGTACCAGTGTCTGAGATTAACGCTCAGGTGTTATTTGGTGGTTTGATTTTTGCAGTATTTGTTGTTTCTATGGGCTATGCGCAAGTGCCTTATTCGCAAGAGATTGTATTTGTTGTTTCGCTCGGCATTGTGTTGTATTTATTGAATGATTTGGTTGGTGATTTAAGTGCGAGCGCTATTCGTCATATTAAAATGGCAATGATTATTATCTTTGTCTATCGGGCGATGCCGTCAGTCGGCGCATCTTTGCAATGGTGGCAGATTGATGTGCTTGGGTTTGACGAGTCGTTTTTTGCAAAACTCTCGGCCATTGGCGGTGGTATTGCGCTGGCAGGAATGTGGTTTAGTACCAAATTTATCGTTAAACGCAACATTGCTGAGATGCTGATTTTCTTAACCATTGTTGGCACTGTATTGTCGCTACCGATTGTGGCAATGTATTACGACATACATACCCTGCTTGGGATTGAGGCACGCACGGTGGCACTGGTTGATACCGCCTTAGCCTCACCTTTTGATTATATTGCACAAGTGCTTATGCTGACATTGGTGGCAATTTATGCCCCTGAGGGTAAAAAAGGCACTTGGTTTGCACTGATGGCATCGCTGATGAACATTGCCTTATCGGCGGGCGGCTTGTTGACCAAATACCTTAATAAAGTTTTTATTGTTAGCCGTGAGATTGTTACTGATGGCGTGGTAACCACTGCGCAAAATTACACAGAACTCGGCAGTCTACTTTGGATTGTCATTGGTGTGAGTTTTGTCATACCTATCGTTGTTATTTTAAAATTTAACCCAAGTAAAACATGAGTATTCGCAGATATTATAGCTGGGCTTTGGCGTTAGTTTTACTTGACCAAATCAGCAAACTTTCAGCTTACGAGTATTTAGGCGGTATTGGTAATTCAGTCGATATTAATGAATATTTTGCGCTAACTTTTGCTCATAATTATGGTGCAGCTTTTAGTTTTTTAGCCGATAGTGGTGGTTGGCAACGCTATTTTTTATCAGGCGTATCCGCTACTGCCAGTGTTGTGATTGTTGTTTGGATGTTTAGAACCCCCTTGCAATACAAGTTCAAACTCATCAGTTTAACCCTGATTTTATCAGGTGCTATTGGTAATATGATCGACAGGATAGCAAACGGCTTTGTGGTTGATTTTATTGACCTGCATTATCAAGATTTTTATTGGCCAATTTTCAATTTTGCCGATATTTTTATTAGTATCGGCGTGTTATTATTGATCATAGTGGATTGGAAAAAATGAGTGACTGCTTAGTTATCGGCGGTGGCGTGATTGGGATGATGGGTGCCAGAGTATTGGCGATGGCGGGTGCTCGTGTAACCTTGTTAGACCAGCGTAAATGCGGGAAAGAATCTTCTTGGGCGGGAGGTGGTATTATCAGTCCGCTTTATCCTTGGCAGTATAGTGATTTGGTGAATGAGTTGAGTAGAGCATCTCAGGCAGTTTATGGAGATTTATGTGCGGCGTTGCTGGAGAATACAGGTATTGACCCTGAGTATATTCAATCGGGTTTGTTGATGATGAATGATTATGACACGCCCAAAGCGCAAGCATGGATGGATAAAAATCAGCTTGATTTTCAGCCACACCCTCAAGGCGCATTGTTTGAAAATATTGCCCAAGTGCGTAATCCAAGATTATTAAAAGCACTCAAAGCCGATATTCTTAAACACGGGGTTGAGATTGTTGAGCGCACTAAAGTCAATCAATTAATAACTGAGAACAGCACTACACTTGGCGTTGTTACCGATAATAAAAAGTATTATGCTGATAATGTAATCGTGTGTAGCGGCGCTTGGAGTTCGTCTTTATTGGAGGCTAAAAATACAATTTACCCGATAAAAGGGCAGATGATTGTCGTTGAGTCTAAGGTTGGCGTGGTTGAGCATATCGTCCTTGACCAAGGCAAGTATATCATTCCTAGAAAAGACGGGCGACTTTTGATTGGCTCTACTATGGAGGATGTCGGGTTTGACCGTAGTACTAATACCCAAGTTGGTGCTGATTTGCTGGCATTTGCTACTGCTCGATTTCCACAGTTAAAAAATGTTAGTATTGAACATCACTGGGCAGGTTTTAGACCTGCGAGTAGAGTAGATGTCATGGTTGAAAAACACCCTCAGTTAGCGCACCTATATATCAATACTGGGCATTTTCGTAATGGATTGAATATGGCACCAGAAAGTGCCAATAGAATAAAAAAAATGATTGAGGGATGAATGCTTACTAGAAAATTAGACAACCACTTATTTGAATCTTACTCAGATGATATTCCTGCATTTTTAAAGAAAATTTATGCCGCCAGAGGCGTGTCAGAGGCGCAATTATCTTTAACTCTCGCTCATCTTTTGACCCCTAATTTCCCCCAATTAAATATCGCCCTTGCGCTCCTTGAACAAACTTTGCTTGCTCAGAGACGAATTTTAATCATTGGTGATTTTGATTGTGATGGCGCTACTGCATCGGTAGTGGCAGTTAAATCGCTGAGGATGATGGGCGCTAAGTATGTAGATTTTTTAGTGCCCAATCGTTTTGAACATGGTTATGGATTGAGCCCTGAAATTGTTAAATTAGCAATTAAAGAAAAACAACCCGATTTGATTATCACTGTTGATAACGGCATCTCAAGCTTTGACGGGGTTAAATTAGCAAAAGATTCAGGCATTCATGTGATTATTACCGACCATCATTTACCCAGCGACAAAGTGCCAGAGGCAGATGCGATTATTAACCCTAATTCAAAGGGCTGCGAATTTTTGAGTAAAAATTTAGCAGGTGTTGGCGTGTGTTTTTATTTAATGTCGGCGCTTAAAACTCATCTCACCAAGTGTGATTATTTCACTCAGAGTAACATCTCCTTGCCAGATTTACGCACCGTGTTAGATTTGGTGGCACTCGGCACGGTAGCAGATGTGGTCAAGCTTGACCAAAATAATCGTATTTTAATTGACCAAGGCATTCAGCGTATTCGGCTCAAACAATGCTCACCTGGTATTTTGGCATTATTAGAAATAGCCAATCGATCCGCACAAACTCTGCAAGCCAGTGATTTGGGCTTTGCTGTTGGGCCTCGTTTGAATGCCGCTGGCCGTCTGAGCGATATTTCTCGTGGTATAAAATGTCTGCTCACCGATGACATTAACGACGCTCGTCGCTACGCCGCAGAATTAGAGCAATTTAACCAAAAGCGCAAAGAAGAACAAGCCCGTATGCAAGAACAGGCGCAAGCCATTGTGGACACACAAGAGGTAACAGAAGGTAAGTTTGCTATCAGTTTATTTGACCCTTCTTGGCACGAAGGTATTGTTGGTATTGTGGCTGGAAAACTTAAGGAAGATTATCATTGTCCAGTGGCAGTATTTGCTCAATCAGGTGATTTTTTAAAAGGCTCAATCCGCTCTATCCCTAGTGTTCATATCAAAGATTTGCTGGATTTGGTAGACAGGCAAAATGCTGGTTTAATCTTAAAATTTGGTGGTCATGCTATGGCAGCGGGATTAAGTATTAAAAAGGAGGATTTCACCAAGTTTGAAGCCGCCTTTGCAAATGTCATTCAAGCCCATCTCAATAACCAAATCCCCAAAGTTGAACTACTCACCGATGGCAGACTTGAACCTTTTGATATTTCCTTGGACAATGCACAATTATTGGTTAATGCTGGGCCTTGGGGACAGGGTTTTGAAGAGCCTATTTTTTACGGTGAATTTAAACTCGTTGAGCAAAGAATCGTCGGCGAAAAACATCTGAAATGTCGTCTAAAATTGACGAACAATAACACCATATACGATGCCATCGCTTTCTTCCAATCTTCTCTCAAAGAGACAACAGTCCAAGTCGCCTACAAACTGTCAATTAACGAATGGCGAGGCAGCACCTCGTTACAACTAATGATTGAGCAGATTAACTGTATGACCCTAATCCAAAAATAGAAAACAAAAAAGCACAGAAATCCCAACTGGTATAATGGTTTCAACCAAAAAACAATTTCACCCACTGGGTGAAAAACAACAAAGGCAACCAAACCTCCCAACCATTAACCAAATTTCTGTGCTTATGAGTATTTTAAACTATAAACTTAATTCCACCAATGAACTTTTAAGTGCTCGTACAGGGTTGCTAGCACCCATGCATTTAATGCAATCACTTGAGCTTACTAAAGCCATTGATCAGTGCTTCCCTGCTTTAAACAGCAATAGCGCCCTTAAAGCTTCAACTTTTATTAATGCACTGGTATTAAGCCAACACGAAGGCGGGCAATGTTTAGACGACACCAGTCATATTGCAAAAGATAAGGCTTTGTGTCTACTGCTTAAACAAAAAATACCAACACCACAGGCTATTGGCACTTGGCTAAGGCGTCTAGGCAAAGGTAACCAAGGCATTAAAGCCTTGCAAGAGGTCAATAAAACTGTGCTTAAAACCACGCTCAATAACTGCAAGAACATCACCCTTGACATTGATGCCTCTGAAGTGATTGCCAATAAAATAAAAGCCCAGTGGACTTACAAGAAACATAAGGGCTATATGCCGATGGTAGGACACATTGCCCAAACAGGGCAGATTGTTGCCACAGACTTTAGAGCAGGTAATATCTCACCAAATACGGATAATCTTGATTTTATACCTCAAGGGTAGGCTTCGCGCTCAAACAATGTCAATCCTGCCTGCCTAGTGGCATTAGGATTAATAAACTCAGAATAGATGCGGCAGGCTATCAAGCCAAAATTATTGATTATTGTTTTGACAAAAACATTGAATTTACTATCAGAGCAAAGATGTGCCAATCTATTAAAGACATTATCATGGATAAAGACAACCATTGGCAACCACTATTTGATAAACACGGTAGTGTCGTTGATGGACAAGCCACTTTTAAAATGCGCCATTTTATTGGTAAAAATGGCAAAGTCTTTGATTTGATCGTGCAAAGAACTCAAATCAAAGGGCAAAGTGAGATGGATTTAGGTGTGCATACGCATAATACTAGTAATACTGAGCAAAGTCTTGCTATTGGCGAGTATGTTTATCGTACTATTGCCACTAATCTTACAGGGCTAAACAACAGCGAGGTTGTCCACTTTTACAATCAACGAGGTGAAGATAGTGAGAATCGCATTAAAGAGTTAAAAAGTGACTTTGGTGCCAAGCAAATGCCTTGTGGGGATTTTAATGCCAACGCCCTGTATTTTGATATTTGTAGTCTGTCTTATAATCTGTTTGCGCTAATGCGCCAACTTCTACCACTTGAGTTTGTGAGCAAAAGAGCAAAGTATGTGCGTCATCGTCTCTACGGCATTGCTGCCAAAGTTGTCCAACATGGCAGGCAAGTGGTTGTTAAATGTCAAGTGCAATATTACGCCCTACTTAATCAAGTGCTAAACAATATCAAAGCGTTTAAACCGTTGTTATCTTGATTTAAACCAACAACAAAGCCACAGCCCAGCCTAAACAAAGGAGGCTCAAACACACCTGAAAAACCCAAATTATCCAAAATGTTGGGTAATTTGGGTTGATTTTATTAAATTAAGGGTGTTGGTTGGGTTTTTATGGATGTAAGGCTTGAATAAGAATAGTTTTTTAGATTTTTGGTGTGAATTTGGGTTTTGGGTGGTTCTATTTTTGGATTTGGGTTATATAATAAACTTATAATATTAGAATTTTATGATATAATACTTCGTATGTCACCATTCTCCCCCAAGAATTTATCCTCTCCTCAAGAGATAAAAAATGGTGGCATACTAGTTTCCTTTTTGCCCCTGCTTTTGCAGGGTTTTTTTCGTCTATTCATTAAATTTATAAGCATCAAATAAATCTATAAAACTTTATTATTATATTATTTTATAATGATATAATAATATTTAGACAATTACTTCTCTGACTTAAGAGGTTTCGTGATTCTCTAATAGGTAGTCGTTTGTTTTTATTCTCCCCAAGTTTAAGTTAGACGGCTACCTCCTTTTTCGCTTCAAATACTTATTGTATTATGCTCCTATGATAGCAAATTATAAGTATTTTGCAACACCATCGCTTTAGAGGCAATCTAAAGCGCAGCTCCAACACATTAATGTTGTGCCAATCAGGCTTCAATGTAGGGTGTCTGGGGATATATAGTCTTGTTTGGAGGGCTGCAAGGTTTCTTGAATAAGTAAAGCGCCTATACGCACAAATTCGATAATTTCATTTAAGTCTTGTGCGTTCTGTTCGCTGTCCAATACGCCGACATCAAGTTTGGATATTTCACCAAAATCTTTAATCATTTCCAGCACATCTTCGTCATTGGTGGAGATTTTTTTCAGCCCCAGTCCAAGTAAGAATCCCTGACACCACTGAATAAGCGTATCAGCTTGCTCTGTAAGTTTGCAATTTTCATCGGCAATTAGCAGTTGAAAATTAAGCGTTTCATCGCCAAGTTGTGATAGCGTGTTGTTGTAGATTTGTGCCAATTGTTGATGGGCAGATTTTTCATTAAGGTTGTCAAAATCAATGCTTATCAGCACCTCATTTAGCCAATCATCCAGAGAAAGGTCGGGCTTAACACAGGCAAAGCCACACAAAATACCATGAGCGCTAGCAATCGTGTCGTCAGTATTTAAGTGATGCAGGGTGCTTTTGAACGCATCGTAGTCAATTAAGTTTTCCATATTTTATGATTTCCCAGCAAGAATTTCCATTATTGCCATGCGTACGGCGATACCGTTGGTAACTTGTTGAAGAATGACAGATTGATTGCCATCGGCAACAGATGAGTCAATTTCAACCCCACGATTAATCGGCCCAGGATGCATCACAATCACATCAGGCTTAGCTAATGCTAGTCGTTCAGGAGTTAGTCCGTAGCCATCAAAGTATTCTTGTTCGTTAGGAATATCAGCCTCCAACATACGCTCTTTCTGTAAACGCAACACTATTACCACATCGCAATCTTTAATGCCAACCTCAATATTATCAACACACCGTGAGTTGCAATTATCGCTCTCATACTGCAGCCCTGGTGGTGCTACTAGGCGAATATCGGTTGCACCCAAGGTTTTGAGTGCTTGGATATCAGAGTGTGCCACGCGTGAATGCACAATATCACCTACAATCGCTACCGAGAGGTTCTTGAAACTTTGTTTATGTTGGCGAATGGTAAGCATATCCAATAATGCTTGCGTTGGGTGGGCGTTAATGCCGTCGCCAGCGTTTAGAATAGAGACATTATCAATATTCTCTGCCACATAATGCGGTAAAGCACTTTGTTTGTGGCGAATAACAAACATATCAATTTGCATAGCTTGGAGTGTGCGCATGGTATCAAGTAAATCTTCGTTTTTCTTTAGGGCCGAGTTAGCAAGGTCTACATTAATCACATTGGCACTACTACGCATAGCGGCAATTTCAAAAGTGTTTCGGGTTCGGGTTGATGGCTCAAAAAACAAATTCGCCACACTCATATCGTCCAGTGCTTTAGATTTTTTTAGATTGCCTTGATCGTCAATCAAACTATCAGCAACATCCAAAATATGCGTTAAATGATTTTTAGAAAGACCTTTAAGCCCTAATAAATGGATTAGCTTGCCAGAGGAGTCCAGCTGAATGTCGTTACTAATCAAGTCTTTTTTCATTGAGCCATGTTTGTAATATTAACTGTGATGATTGTTTATCAACATCGCCACGCTTTGCGTTTGGGTGATAATGGTTGTATTTTAATTGTTTTTTGGCATCAAATGAGGATAAATATTCATCAACAAATACTGTTTTAATATTATATCTGTCGGTGAGTTTGCGTCCAAATGATTTGGCAATAAAGGTCATTTCTTGCGCTTTCCCATCTTTATCAAGTGGCAGGCCGAGCACAAATAAATGCACATTATGTGCATTAATAATCTCATCGAAACTGGCAAAATTGGTAGAGCCATCTTTGTTGTTTTCAACCACACCAATACCACTGGCTGTGCATGTCAGGCTGTTGGCAATCGCAATACCAGTGCGTTTTGTGCCTACATCAAAGCCTAAATAAGTCTCAATATCCACTAGGGCGTTTTGAGTCGTTGGAGCAGTTGATAGCCTACATAGCCATCCACTGGCAGCCCCGCAGATTGCTGGAATTGGCGCGTGGCATGGCGTGTTTTTGGACCTGAAATACCATCAGGATAACCCGTATCAAACCCCAAATCATTAAGCGTGGTTTGAATAAAAATAACATCATCTCGGTTCAGTGATGGTTCAGTAATTGGTTTGGCCACTAAGGTTTGGTTGTTCAGCAGTTTATCAGACAAATGCCCAACAGATAAGGCGTATAAGAGGGAGCGATTCCACCTAAGAATGGCATGAAAATTACGATACACCAAAAATGCAGGACCTTCAAATCCCATTGGCAAAATCAACGACGCTTTGAGCGATGATGTGGGCAAGTGTCCGCCTTGCGCATTGCGAACGCCCATCTCCTGCCATTTTTTAATCGGTTTTTTGATTTTTAAAGTCGCTGATATGGGATCAAAGTCAGGCGGTATGATTACCTCACGCCCCCATTTTTCACCCCTGTGCCAGCCAATACGCTTTAAGAAATTAGAACTTGAGTGAAAGATATCCACCTTGCTGCCCCATAAATCTAATTCGCCATTGTTGTCCGCATCTATGGCATAAGCCGCAACATTGCTAGGCATAAACTGAGTATTGCCCATTGCCCCAGCCCAAGAGCCTTCCACATCATACGGTAGTTTGCCCTCATCAATTAGTTTAAGCAATATCAGTAATTCACGAGTAAAAAATGCACGCCTACGCAAATCAAAACTCAGCGTTGCCAGCGAGCGCACTAAGTTCATTTTGCCTACATGTTTACCGTAATTAGTTTCCAGCCCCCAAAACGCTACCAAAACCGAGGGCGGCACGCCGTATTGTTGATAGACGATATCCAGTAATGTTTGGTTTTTTTTGAGTTTAATTTTGCCTTTTTCTAGGCGATTATTACTTACTCTGGAGTTGATGTAGCGCCAAAAGTTTAGGCTAAATTCCGCCTGATTGCGGTCATATTTAATCACTTTTGGATTGGGCGTTAATCCGATAAAAGCACGGTCAAGCGTCGCCTTTGATACGCCTTGTGCGCTCGCCTTGATGCGAATATCATCCAAAAACGCCTCAAAGCTTTGTGCATTCTCAGTGCTCAGGGTATCATCTTTGGTGTTAGCAATGCTTGAGAGTGCCGTTACAGCGAAGATAAAAAGAAATATGAATCGAAACATAACAAAATTATACCTTATCAGTCTCGCCTTTTTACTGCTTAGCGGATGTGGAGAACGCACACAAACAAACATATTCTCTGGCTCAACTATGGGCACTTCGTGGACGGTGAAAACGATTGGCAACAGCGTTATTTCTCAGCAAATTATTAAGGATAGATTGACAGCAATTAACCAAATATTCTCCACTTGGGAGGCAACATCTGAGTTATCTCTGCTCAACCAACAACCCGTCCAGCAATGGATAGCCGTATCTGATGCGCTATTTTATGTGCTAAAAAAATCCAAAGAAATTCACCAACAAACCCACGGTTATTTTGACCCAGGTATCGGACATTTGGTCGATATATGGGGTTTTGGTGCGAATAAAACCATGCAAAAACCCAGCCACTATCAAGTGCAAAAAGCACTGCGCAACAGCTCCATTCGTTATTTAATGCTCAAAGACGGAGCCGATAAGTTCGTTAAAAAAACCAGAGATATTCACCTTGACCTATCCGCTATTGCCAAAGGCTACGCTGTTGATGAAATCGCCAAATTGCTTAGGGTTAAAAACCACCTGGTAGAGATTGGCGGCGAAGTGCGTGCTCTAGGCAATAACCACGCCAAAGCATGGACGCTGGGTATCGAACAGCCCGACAACAAAGCAACCGCCACGCCCATTGTCCTCAAACTCCATAACCAATCCATTGCCACCTCAGGCAATTATCGCAATTATTTTATCTGGCAAGGTGCACGCTATATGCACATTCTCAATCCAAACACCGGGCTACCTGCGAGTAGTGATTTGGCATCAGTGAGCGTTATCCACCCTCAGACCATGGTAGCAGATGCCTACGCCACCGCCATGATGGCAATGGGCAGTAAAAAAGCCACCGCATTAGCACAACGCCTTAATCTATCGGTGATATTGATTTTAAATCAGCGTGCTAATTTTAAGGTCAGTAAGATAAATTTAGGGACTAACTTACATTAATACCAACATCTTATAAGACAGCCTATTATCACTAAATCCAGATACCATTGATTTAATTCTATCCAGTGTCGATCGTTTAACATTGCCCTCATTTAACCTAAAAACAAACTCATCAACATAACGCCCGATATGTTTGTCGGAAAAGTGATGGAACACACCATTGTAGCCTCGTTTTAGTAGTGCCTAAACACTCTCAATGCCATTAGTATACGCAATTCCGTCAACATACTGCCCAGTAGAATGATTGACCCTAACTTTTTCCCTCAAGGTTTAAGAAAATCGCCAATCTGGCATTCTGTTCAATACTCCCTTGAGGGGTAAAAATTGAATTTTGCTAATCATCCCTATTTATGCAAAGGTCTCTTTGTAAAGCCAATTCTCAACAAACTAAAAATATAGGATAGATAAGATTTCATAAAATTCACCAAACATATCTAATTCCAAGCGATATAAATAAAACAGCAATTGAAACAAATATCAAAGGTTTGATAATTTTATCTCCATTTCTAAGCGTCATATGACTACCCACATAATTACCGCTCATACTAGCCAAAATCATTGGCATCCCTATTATAAAAGCCATTTTCCCAGCAATAAAGAAAGCGACAAAAGCGCCTACATTTGAAGCTAAATTAAAAATCTTAGAAGTTGCCGATGATTCGAGTAATGGCATATGAATTAAGAAATGTAGCGCCAAAATTAAAATACTGCCTGTGCCAGGGCCAAAAAATCCATCATAAAAACCAACCACAAAACATACCAATGGCAAAATTATCATTATGTCTTTTTGACTAGGTTGATACATTCCATCGTTTTTATCTTGCTTTGGCATAAAAGAAAAGAGCAATCCGACTGGAATTAGGAAAAAAATAATCTGCCCAACGATAGATTCATCAATAGACAAAATAACTTTGCCGCCAATATAAGCGCCTATTAGCGCTGTTGGGATGCCATATGCCACCACCTTCCAAACAATTTTAGCGCCCTTAAAGTAGTTATAAATAGCTGAAAATGTGCCCAGCGTACTAATAAGTTTTTCTTGACCTAATGCCAACTGTGGCGGCATTCCAGCCAAAATAAATGCGGGCACCAAAATCAACCCCGCACCACCAGCCACTGCATCTAAAAACCCAGCAACAAAAGAAGCAAACACCAATACTAATATGCCTATTAACAAATAATCAGCCAACAACGAGCCCTCGATAAACATAAAATATTGAAAATCCATTGGTTATATTGCAATTATCTATAAAATTTCATTATAAAACCTAAATTTATTTTTACAAACGATAAAAACTTATCTTTTTCATAAGATATACTTATGCGAATGATAAATAAACCGCTGCCACTTAACAACCTGAATACTTTTAGTATTGCTGCCAAACATCTGAGCTTTTCTAAAGCAGCAAAGGAGCTTTCAATCACACAGGCTGCAGTGAGTCAACAAATTAGACTGTTAGAGCGCCGTCTTGGGTTTGATTTATTTGACAGATTACACAGGCAGTTAAAATTAACTGAACAAGGCGTTGCCTTGCAAAATCCTGTCAATTCTGCATTAGATAAAATAAACAGTGCTTTAGAAAAACTAAGTAAAAATTCAAAGAAAAGTGTCTTAACTATTAGTATTTTGCCGTCACTTGCCACCAAGTGGCTCATTCCCCGTTTAACCGATTTTAATAAAGAATATCCAGATATTGACATTCATATTAACGCACACTTGGGTTTAAGTGATTTTAAAAATAACGATCTAAGCATCAGTTTTGGGCATCAGTATAATCCAGACTTGGAGGCAAAATTCTTAATGGACGAAGATATGTTTTTAGTTGCCAGCCCTAAATTACTCACTGGAAAATATAACTTTGACAAGCTTAGCGACCTGCAACATCACACTTTAATTCATGATTCGATTGATTGCATATTTGAGGCTTATGGCATATTTATCGAGCCTAACTGGGATGATTTTTCCAAATTGCTGGATGTGGATATTAGAAACAACAAGGCGCTCACCCTCAGCCAATCGCACTTAGTTTTACAAGCCGCTATTACCGCTCAAGGTGTGGCAATTGCCAGAAGTATATTGGTGGCAGATGATCTGGCCTCTGGTCAATTGGTTAAAATCTATCAAAACAAGGTGATTAAATCCCCTGGGTATCATTTGGTTTATCCAAAATCTCACAGTAATAATAAGAATATTCAGAAGTTTGAGCAATGGGTTTTATCCATTTGCCGTTAAAATTTTTGTATTAGATGCGTTAAAGACCTTTGCGTAATTCAACTAAAAGCCCGACAAGGCTAGTCAAAAATGAGAAAACATGAATGATGCAAGAGTCTCACATTAATGTTTTTGGGCTGGATAATAAAGCAAAATCATAAAAAATATTAACGAGGCAAAACCCAGTCGAATGGTTAGTAATAAAACAATATCTGCACCAAAAAATACAAATAACAAAGTGTCTTCAATAATAGCATGTGCAACCATTAAAAAATAACACACGGCAACGACTTGCCTCTTATTCATATTCTCAGCCTCTTTAATAAGCACGCCAGCGCCATAAGTGATGCCAATTAAAACACCGCTAATTAGTGCCATAATCACACCAAGATGATGGTCAAATTTGTTAAAGAATTTAAGCCCTCTGATCAAAGTGGTTACAAAAATAACCAGACTCACCAACACAATGATTTCCAAAGCCAATAAAACGGCCTCTATGAGTTTTTGTGTTATAAAATCTATAAAATTAACGGGTGCACTCGTTTCTATTTGATAGATAGAATGCTTAATTAAATCAGGATTGTCAAACAACATTTCTGCTGGAATAATTAACAATGGTGTCAACACCACAAAAGCCATCACACCCCTAAATGCAATGGATTTCGTCCAATCAATGCCCAGTTTTTTCATAATAGCAGACTCAATAGGGATGGAGTGTAGCACGCCCAAGAACAACCCTAAAATCGTCCATTCATAAACACTCAACCCCAACGGGGCAGCAAATGCAATGGCCGCATATAAATTCAAAAAAACACCCGATGCTAATGCAAGTGCGGCTTCTGATGGTAGATTTAATAAGGCAGTAAATGGCTCAAATACTTGAGAAATAATAGGCATTATCTCAAAATATACTAATAATTCAGCTAAGATAAAGTAAGGAATTACCATTAATAATATTATCTTAGCAGTCGCCAAAGACGAGTCAATAAACGCTTTAAAATCAAATACAATCATCTTTTATCCTTAATGTAGACCCCAAAAGCCCATAAATTGTGCTGTTTTTATAGCGTCATTGAAATTAAGACCTTTGCAAAGGTCTCAAATTATAAAATGCGTATTATAAACTTCCTAATTTATTCCTACAAACGATAAATACTTATTTTTAGCATAAGATATTTTTATCTGAGTTGATTGTCATTATTAACATTATTTAAGCCCTTTAGAATTAATGGGCACTGACTTTTCTTGGCTCTTATTAAAAACTATACGGACAATCAACCCTCTCGCAATTGTTGAGCGGCGAGCACCATATTGCTCAGTGCAGAATTGACTTCATCCCAATGCCTGGTTTTTAAACCACAATCGGGGTTGACCCATAGCCTTTTGGCAGGAATGCGCTGGGCGGCTTTCTGCATAAGTTTAACCATAGAATCAACCGAGGGGATGTTGGGAGAATGAATGTCATACACGCCTGGACCCAGCTCATTAGGATAATCAAACTCATCGAATATATCTAATAATTCCATGTCCGAGCGGGAGGTTTCAATGGTAATGACATCGGCATCCATTTGTGCGATTGCTGCAATAATATCGTTAAATTCCGAATAACACATATGGGTGTGGATTTGGATTTCATCACTCACACCATTGGCACTGATTCGATAAGCCTTAATCGCCCAATTAAGATATGCTTGCCACTGAGATTTGCGTAGAGGGAGGCCTTCTCTTAACGCCGCCTCATCAATTTGAATGAGCTTTATATTGGATTTTTCAAGGTCTAATACCTCGTCTCGAATGGCTAAAGACAGCTGCAGACAAGTGGATTCTCTTGATTGGTCGTCACGCACAAATGACCAGTTGAGCATGGTCACAGGGCCAGTGAGCATACCTTTCATCGGCTTATTGGTGAGTGATTGAGCATAGATTGTCCAATCCAATGTCATGGGCTTTGGACGAGAAATATCACCAAAAATAATCGGCGGCTTGACGCAACGGGAGCCATAAGATTGCACCCAGCCAAACTGACTAAATGCATAGCCACTGAGTTGTTGTCCAAAATATTCCACCATATCATTACGCTCAGGTTCGCCGTGTACCAAGACATCTAGGCCTAACTCTTCTTGCGCCTGTACGCAATGTTGAATTTCAGAACGCATCGCTTGCGTATATTTTTCTACTGATAATTTGCCCAATTTATAATCGCGTCTGGCTTGTCTAATCGCCAGTGTTTGTGGAAACGAGCCAATGGTCGTGGTCGGATATAGCGGCAGATTGAGCTTTTCACCTTGTAATTTTGCCCTACTTTGGTAGTCAGACTGGCGATCGCCTAATGCGTCATCTACCTGAGCAACACGCTCTTTAACGGCGCTATTATGCACTAATGGTGAATATTTTCTAGCATTCATAGTGTCAATATTGCTCGCTATTTCTTTAGTAACACTGGCTTGACCTTGATTAAGCGCTTGCGCTAATAAACTCAGTTCTTCTAATTTTTGCACTGCAAAAGCCAGCCACGATTTAATATCGCTACCCAACTCTTGCTCGCCATCTAAATCCACAGGCACATGCAATAGTGAACAAGACGGCGCTAGCCATAATCTATTCTGTAATTGTTGGTGGATAGGCTCAAGCCATAACAAGGTAGCACTGAGATCTGTTTTCCAAATATTACGACCATTCACCACGCCTAGGGACAGAATTTTATCCTCTGGCAAGGCGCTAATCACTGCTTGAACCTCATCTTTTGCATTAATCGCATCAAGATGCAATCCAGCAACGCCCAAGCCACAGGCGAGCGCTAAATTATCCTGCAACGAGCCAAAATAACTGGCTACTAACAGCTTAACTGGACTACTCACTAAAACAGCATAAGTTTTTTTAAATGCAGATTGCCAATTTCCCTCCAGTTCTGTAACCAAAATAGGCTCATCAACTTGCACCCACTCTACGCCTAACTTTGCCAATTCATCAAATAATTGTGTATACACTTGAATCAACGAATCTAGTAAATCCAGCTTATTGGTATCGTCTTTTGACTTGCCTAGCCATAAATAAGTAACTGGACCAATAATAACGGGTTTGGCCTTTACGCCCTGCGCTTTCGCCTCATTGATTTGCGCAATCAAGTGTTGCGCCTGGAGGGAAAAACTTGTCTCTTGACTAAATTCTGGCACGATGTAGTGATAATTAGTATCAAACCATTTGGTCATCTCGCCCGCCTGAATGCAAGTGCAATCAGATTCATTAGCAGAGGCTCGCCCACGCGCTACTCGAAAATAATTATCCAGTTCACTGCCTGATAAATTGTCAGCGCGTTTTGGCACATTTCCCAATAAAAAACTCATATCCAAAACTTGGTCATAAAAAGAAAAATCGCCCACTGGTGTCCAATCAAGTTTATTTTGATTATGCCAATGCTGCTGGCGTAGCGTGCTTGCAGTTTGTAATAATTCTTCTTGAGAAATGGTATTAGACCAATATTTCTCTAATGCAAATTTTAATTGACGATGTTTGCCTATGCGTGGAAAACCTAAATTGTGTGTTGTTACCATGATGAAGCCCTTTACTTGTTTAAAGTGGATTATTTTATAAGGACATTCATATGAAGTAAAATGATTATTTTTTACATAGTTATGAGTTATATTCATATGATAACGCTGAAACATTTAAAGATTATGCAAGCATTGCACGAAAACAACACCTTGACGCGCGCTGCGAATGCGTTGCATCTGAGCCAATCCGCCTTATCCCATCAGATTCGCTATTTAGAGGAAAAACTGGGTGCAGCACTTTGGCAACGAGAAGGCAGGAATTTGCGCCTTACCAAAGCAGGCGAGTTGTTATTACAAACAGCGCAACAACTGCTGCCTATTTTAGAACAAACCGAAAACACTCTGAAAGCCTACGCCCAAGGTCGCCAAGGTATTTTGCGAATCGGCGTTGAGTGCTATCCTTGCCATCAATGGCTGACAAAAGTCTTGACGGTATTTTTGCAAACAATGCCCGATGTTGAGGTAGAAATTATCAATAAATTCCAATTTTCTGGACACGAAGGGTTGCTCAATCATCATATTGATGTTTTGATTACCCCCGATGTAGAGAAAAAAGCAGATATTCATATTGAAACCCTTGACCAATATAATCTAGTACTTTTAGCGGCTGATACGCACCCGTTGACACCTAAAACGATTATTGCCCCCAAAGACTTGGCGCAGGAAACACTACTAAGCTTCCCTGTGCCGTTGGAGCGACTGGATATTTTGACGAAATTCTTAAGCCCAGCACACATTCACCCCAAGCAGATTAAAAAAATCCAATCCATTGAACTAATGCTACAAATGACCGCACTTGAACGAGGCGTGTGTGTGTTGCCAGAATGGCTAGCAGATGAATTTATTAAAAAAATGCCCCTTAAAAAAATCCAAATCGGCACACGAGGACTGGGACAAAAATTATTTGCGATTTTGCGCAAGCAGGACAAGGAAGTCGGCTACATTCAGCGCTTTATCGAGATTAGTAAAAATACTACACAGAAATCACTCAGCCCAAAAACAGATGTTTTTAATCAGTAAAACTTGTGAGTGGTGCCTAGTAGCGCTGTGATTATGTTATAATTCCGCCTGTTATTTTCTATTCTTAATAAAATCAAAATCATGTTTAATAAAAAAAATATTGCAGCGATTATTTTTGCTATTTTTGCGCTGTGGCTTTCAACAATTGCGCCAACTGTGTCTATTTCTTGGATGTTGGGCATTCTTGTGTTGACAATTTATTTATTTGCTTTTGAGGTGGTAGAGGTCGATGAAGCTGCCATTACTATTATGATTATCTTAGGATTGAGCTCCTTGCCATGGATTTATACTGTAATGGGATTAGAAGAGGGGCTGGTTGACAACCAAAGATTGTTTGATGGATTCTCTTCCAATGCAGTGATGTCTATCATTGCGGTGATGATTATTGGCGCAGGCTTGGATAAAACGGGGTTAATGGGCAGGGTTGCTTCGTTTATTCTTAGAGTGGGTGGCACTTCTGAGCCGAGGGTTATTCCCATCATCTCTTCTACTGTTGGATTCATCTCCTCTTTTATGCAAAATGTAGGTGCGGCGGCGTTATTTATCCCTGTTGTAAGTCGTATTTCATCACGCTCAGGCATTCCAATGTCACGATTATTAATGCCTATGGGCTTTACCGCAATTTTGGGCGGCACGATAACCATGGTGGGTTCTAGTCCTTTAATCTTGTTAAATGATTTAATTTTAACCACCAATCAAGGGCTGGATGTTAGCCAGCAAATGAATACTTGGGGGTTGTTTTCCGTAACCCCAATTGGCATTGCATTGGTCATAACAGGGATTGTGTATTTTGTTATTGCGGGCAAGTTTGTTTTGCCTGCAGTCAAAAAAGACCAGTCAGAATCTGTATCAGCTATTGAGCATTTTCATCAAGTTTACAACATAGATTACGATTTATTTGAGGTCAATGTCCCTAAAGACTCCACGCTTATTGGCATGAAGCTTGATGATATTGAAACCGCTGCCAAAATTAGAATCATCGCCATTCAGACCATTGAGGGGGATACCTTTATTGGACACCACTCGGTCGAACGAAGCACCACTATTCAGCCACAAATGACTTTGGGTGTATTAACAACAAAAGAGCATTTAGATGCTTTTGTCCAAGGTTTTCATCTTGAGCTCTCAGGCACTATTGAGAAATTCTCTAATTTACTCTCCACACAAGAGTGTGGCACGGCGGAAATTGTTATTCCACCCAATTCTTCACTCATTAATCAAAGCGCTAGAGATGTATGGTTACGCAAAACCTATGGCATCGCCATGGTTGCGTTACACCGTGGCGGGAAAACCATGCAAGAAGGCGAGGGCATTCGCAATATACCCTTTCAATCAGGTGATACCTTAATTGTCCATACACGCTGGATTGACCTAGACAGATTGCAATCTAATACGGATTTTATTGTTATCACCTCTGAGTATCCGAGGCAAGAAGAACATCGACCTGAAAAAATTAAATGGGCCAGTGTTTTCTTTGCGATTGCACTTTTCTTGGTATTATTTACCGATATTAAGCTCTCTATCGCACTTATGACAGGCGCTTTAGGTATGGTTTTATCTGGCGTTATTAAAATAGAGGAGGCGTATCGTGCGGTTTCTTGGAAAACGGTATTTTTATTGGCCAGCCTTATTCCGCTAGGCATGGCAGTATCAAAAACAGGCACCGCTTTATGGATTGCACAAGAAACAGTTAAAGTAGTAGGCAATATGGCGCCTTGGGTAATACTAACTTCCATTGTAATATTGGCGACTTTCTTTACTTTAGTTATGTCTAATGTCGGTGCAACTATCCTCCTGGTGCCTATCGCAGTTAATATTGCTATTCAAGTGGGGGAAGATCCAGCAGTATATGCTCTGGCTGTTGCCATTGCCACTTCAAATTCATTTTTAATCCCCACTCATCAAGTGAATGCTTTGATTATGGGGCCTGGTGGTTATAAGGTGGCAGATTTTATCAAGGCAGGCGGACTGATGACAGTGTTGTTCATCGTTGTTATGATGACAATGATGAATATTGTTTTTTAAAAAATGCGACCGTTAAGTTCAGCTCAAGCAAAAACAGTATTGATTGACGGCAACCAGCGTTTTGTTAATGGCACTGCCTCTCACAACCAGTTTGACCCACATCAGCATATAGATGACATACAAGAGCAAAAGCCTTTTGCTATTGTATTAGGCTGCTCTGATTCACGGGTACCAATTGAGACCATTTTTGACCAAAGTTTTGGTGATTTATTTATCATTCGCATTGCAGGCAACATAGTTGCCCCTTCGCAAATGGGCAGTGTTGAGTTCGCAATTTCAAAATTTAAAACCGCTCTAATCGTGGTATTAGGGCATTCTAATTGTGGCGCTATTAGTGCCACTGTCGATGAGTGTATTAATAAAACACTCTTGTCAAACAGCCTTTATTCTATCACCGACAGGATAAAACCCTCAATCCTGCCTCTGATTGATTTAAATTTAACAAACCATGAATTAATGAACAGGGCTGTTGAGGTTAATATCATTAATTCGGTCAATCAATTACAAAGCCAGTCACCGATTATTAAAGCGGCTATTGATAATCATGAAGTGGAAGTTGTAGGCGCTAATTATTCTCTAAAATCAGGTGTGGTTCGGTTTTTAACTTAATTTTTTAGAATTTTGCGATTGCCTCAACTTGTTTAAAAATTCTCATCCCAATCAACCAAAATCTGTTGCATTTCTAAATTAACTTCAATCAAAAAAGGCGCAATATAAGGCACCCAATGTTCTTTTTCCCCTCGCACAATAATCACATGATTGGCGCCTGTATCCACTAAATTCTCCACCTTTCCAAGCACAAAGTCTGACTGATTGACGACCTCCAACCCAATTAAGTCCCTCCAATAATGCTCATCGCCTTTAAGTTTAGGCAGTTGTGATTTTTCAATATACACATCAATGCCGATCATTGATGTGGCTTGTTCTCGATTATCAATGTCCTTAATTTTTGCAACAATGGTTTTAGATTGCTCTCTGCCATTAATAACCTCTAATGTTTGCCATTGCCCGTCAATTTGAATGTGCCAAGGTTTGTAGGATAAGATGTTTTTTCTAGGTTGGGTGTGGGAGAAAATTTTCACCCAGCCCTGAACGCCAAAAAGGCCATTGATCGTACCGACCAACAGCCTTTTTGAGTTTGAAGAAAAAGCGCTTGAATTACTCAGCGGCCTTTTCCTCTTTTACCTCTTCAGCAGGTGATTCTGTCGCCTCTTCTGCTGGCGTTTCAGCTTCAATTGCTGCTGCCTCTGCTGCTGCTTCCGCTGCTTTTGCCTCAGCCTCTGCTTTTGCCTCTTCGTCTGCCTTGGCTTTTGCTTCCGCTGCTAGTTTGGTGGCAACTACTGCTGCTCTAGCATCTTGTGCGGCAACACGCTTTTCACGAATTGAAGGGTCCTTGAATTCTTTGACTAATTGCTTAACTCTATCAGAAATCTGTGCACCTTTTGACTTCCAATACTCTAATCTCTCTTCTTCGAGAGTAAGCCTAACTTCTTGTCCACGCGCTACTGGATTAAAATATCCAAGTCGCTCAATATAACCACTGTCTCTACGCTTTCTAGAGTCTGTTGCTACAATTGAATAAAAAGGTTTTTTCTTGGCTCCACCTCGGGCTAGTCTAATTTTAACCATGGGTTTTTTGCTCCTATTTGTTTAAAAATCCTTATACCAAAACGATACAAGACGCAGAATTATATCAGTTTTTTGGTTGCACTTGCTAGTTTTTGCGCATCACCGATATAAGTCATCGGCGTTAATTCCGCTAGGGCTTGTTTGGCTTCTTCTGGCATATCCAAATCTTTAACAAAATCTGCTAATACTTGTGCGTCAATCGTATTACCACGAGTGAGCGCTTTGAGTTTTTCGTATGGATTTTCAATGCCATAACGGCGCATTACGGTTTGAATGGGTTCTGCCAGCACTTCCCACGAACCGTCTAAATCCGCTAACAATTTGACTTCATTGGTTTCCAGTTTACCGATACCTTTGGCAATTGATGCATACGCCACCAAACAATGGGCGCAACTTACACCAAGATTTCTAAGCACGGTCGAATCAGAGAGATCCCTTTGCCAACGAGAAATCGCTAGTTTATCCGCCAAATGCGTATTCAGTGCATTGGCAATACCTAAATTACCCTCACCATTTTCAAAATCAATCGGGTTGACTTTGTGTGGCATAGTGGATGAGCCGACTTCGCCAGCAATGGTTTTTTGCTTAAAATAGCCCAGTGAGATATAGCCCCAAACATCACGACAAAAATCAATTAGAATAGTGTTAAAACGATTAATTGAATGAAAATATTCTGCCATATAATCATGTGTTTCGATCTGCGCTGTATAGGGTGCATAATTCACCCCTAAATCCTCAATGAACGCCTGTGAAATATGCTGCCAATCTAGGTCTGGATAGGCACAAATATGGGCATTAAAATTACCCACTGCGCCATTAAATTTACCCATCACCCGAACCTTTTCTAAGTGCTTAATTTGTCGCTTTAAGCGATAAGCAAAGTTTGCCATTTCCTTACCAACGGTAGTCGGCGAGGCAGTCTGACCATGCGTTCTAGAAAGCATTGGAACGGCGGCGTTATCTTGTGCTAAATCAGTCACTAAAGACAAAATATTTTGCATTTGTGTGATTAATACATCACGCCCATCAATCAACATCAGCGCATGAGACAAATTATTAATATCCTCTGAAGTACAGGCAAAGTGAAAAAACTCACTCACGGCATTTAGCTCTGCATTGTCCTTAATTTTGTCTTTTAGGAAATATTCAACCGCCTTTACATCATGGTTGGTGGTTTTTTCAATATCCTTAACTGCTTGCGCATCTTTTAATGAAAAATTAGTGGCAATATTAACTAAAAAATCACTGGCTGACTGACTAAGCGCCGGCACTTCTGAGATGCCGTCATTGTCTGCCATGACTTGTAGCCATTTAACTTCAATTAATACACGATATTTAATCAGCCCAAATTCGCTAAAAATTTCGCTCAAAGTATTGGTTTTGTCAAAATAACGCCCATCAATAGGAGAAATTGCGGTTAATTGAGTTAATTTCATAGTTTTTCCGATTGGTTTTTATTAAAAATTTGTAGAATTTCGATGGTGTTTTGATGAGTACGATAAGTGATTGTACAACCTTTGAAAATCATATCTCTGATGTTTTCATCATTTGAATATTTAGATTGTTGATATTGTCGGCTTCGATGTAGAGTGAAATTTTGGATAAATTTTGCTTGACTAAATTAGTATAAACTATATTCATTTGATAAAATCTTTCCAGAAACCATCGTGTGAAATCATCTCCATTTCACCATTATCAACTTGTGCAATGGCTTTCTCGATGCTTTCTTTACGCCGATAAAAATAACGATCGTATTCTAAGTTTTTATCAATGACTTTGATTGCACCTTTGCTACTGGCAACAAATTTATCAAAAGTTGCGCTGTATTTTTCATCAATTCTAATGGATTTTTCTATCATAATTTATCTGCCATATTAACGCCTTAGCGTATAATTATACGCTTTATATTATTCCCTAATCAAGCAGATGAAAACAGCTTATATAGCCCATATTGACGAGCGTGCCAAAGACAATTTGCCGCCCTTAGCGTTAAATGCAGAGCAAACAAATTCTGTTGTTGAAAACTTAATCAACGGCAATGATGATGCTTTTTACCTAGACTTACTCACTCATCGTGTGCCGCCTGGTGTGGACGAAGCTGCTTATGTAAAAGCCAGTTTTCTAGCCAGCGTCGCCAAAGGCGAACAAAGCTGCCGTGTGATTAATCAGCAACAGGCGACTTTTTTATTAGGCACAATGATGGGCGGCTACAATATCACCCCACTGATTGAACTGCTGGAAATTGATGCAACTGCACAAACAGCTTGCGATGCACTGTCTAAAACACTGCTTATTTATGAAGCCTATCAAACAATTATAGAAAAAGCAGCCACTAACACCTTTGCCAAGCAAGTAGTTGATGCTTGGGCAAATGCTGGTTGGTTCACACACAAAAAAGCGTTACCTAAAATCATTAAACTCATGGTTTTCCGTGTTGAAGGAGAAATTAACACCGACGACCTATCACCTGCTACTGAAGCCTGGTCGCGCCCTGACATTCCGCTACACGCACAATCAATGCTAATCAAAAAAATGGACAGCCCTTTGGAGGTCATTGCACGGCTTAAAGAAAAAGGACTGCCACTCGCTTTCGTCGGCGATGTGGTTGGCACGGGTTCTTCACGCAAATCTGCTATTAATTCAGTGTTATGGCACATGGGCAATGACATTGATTATGTGCCAAATAAGCGCAGTGGCAGTGTGGTGCTTGGTGGCAATATCGCACCAATTTTCTTCAACACCGCACAAGACTCAGGCGCATTACCGATTGAGTGTGATGTCTCCAAAATGCAAATGGGTGATGAGATTGCCATTCACCCTTACGCAGGAAAAATCACCAATGCTAACGGCGAAACTCTTTCCACCTTTGAGCTCACGCCGACTACCATACCTGATGAAATTCAAGCAGGCGGGCGCATTCCGCTTATCATTGGGCGAGGGTTGACCGATAAAACCCGTCAAGATTTAGGCTTAAGCGTTAGCGATGCGTTCTTACGCCCACAAAATATGGGCAATAATGACGCAGGTTATACCTTGGCACAAAAAATTGTTGGCAAGGCTTGTGGCGTTGCAGGCATTGCACCTGGCACTTATTGCGAGCCCCGCATGACCACAGTTGGCTCACAAGACACTACGGGCGCAATGACACGCGATGAACTCAAAGAGTTGGCGTGTTTGGGTTTCTCGGCTGATTTGGTCATGCAAAGCTTTTGCCATACAGCTGCCTATCCAAAACCTGTTGATTTAGAATTACAACACAGCCTGCCTGATTTTATGCAATCTCGTGGTGGTGTTGCCCTCAAGCCGGGCGATGGTATTATTCACTCATGGCTAAATCGTATGCTATTACCCGATACCGTAGGCACAGGGGGCGACTCGCACACTCGTTTTCCAATTGGGATTAGTTTTCCAGCGGGGTCTGGCTTGGTGGCGTTTGGTGCGTCCATTGGTGTATTACCGCTGGATATGCCAGAATCGGTTTTGGTGCGTTTCAGTGGGGAAATGCAAGTTGGAATTACCCTGCGAGATTTAGTCAATGCAATTCCTTATGTTGCTATTCAACAAGGCTTATTAACCGTTGAAAAAGCCAATAAGAAAAATATTTTCTCAGGTCGAATTCTAGAGATTGAAGGCTTAGGAGATTTGAAAATTGAACAAGCCTTTGAGTTAACTGATGCTTCCGCAGAGCGCAGTGCCAATGGTTGCACCATTAAACTCAACCAAGAGAGCGTAGCAGAATACTTGCAATCTAACATTGCCTTACTGTCTTCAATGATAGAGATGGGCTATGAAGACAAAAAAACCATTGCACGACGCATTCAAGCAATGCAAAAGTGGCTAGATGTCCCCGAATTATTAACAGCCGATGACAATTGCAACTATGCTGCAATTATTGACATCAACCTAAATGAAATTAAAGAGCCAATCCTCGCTTGTCCAAATGACCCCGACGATGTTAAATTACTCTCAGAAGTCGCCAACACTCAAATTGACGAAGTGTTTATTGGCTCTTGTATGACAAATATCGGGCATTTTAGAGCGGCAGCACAATTATTAAAAGACCAGACAGAGCTACCTACTGAGCTTTGGATTGCACCGCCAACCCGCATGGACGAAGCGCAACTCAAAAAAGAAGGTGTATATCAAACCTTTGAATCCATCACTCAGCACACAGAAACACCAGGCTGTTCGCTATGTATGGGCAATCAAGCACGCGTTAAAGACAACACCACTGTGATTTCTACCTCAACTCGTAATTTCCCCAACCGTTTAGGTGATGGTGCTGATGTATATTTATCCTCAGCCGAAGTCGCCGCTATTGCTGCAAAACTTGGGCGAATTCCAACAGTAACGGAATATCACGCCACAATGCAAGCCATCAAGCCAATCTCAGATGATGTTTATCAATATCTTAACTTTGACCAAATTGATGAATACCAAAAGTCAACCAGACACATTGCACTTGATACCATCCTTAAAGAGTAGGCGCTCACCCTAGCAGACAATAAAAAACCGCTGAAAAGCGGTTTTTTTATTAGAAATACAGTTACTATGCTGATTTCTTTCTATTTTCCTTAATCGTCTCAAAGATAAAATCAAAATGCAACTTGATATTGTCTCTTGAATTCACATCATAAGTGCAACACTCGTTAGTTGGTCAAAAGAGTATATTAACCACTCTTTAATCCGACAAGAAAAAGGAGTGAAACATGCAAAAATACACACAATTGACCTGCGAA
>JAQRMT010000049.1 GCA_028599035.1 Gammaproteobacteria bacterium | reverse complement strand
TAAGTTTATATTATAACATTCTAATATAAAAAGAAGACTCTATTATTCTTATATAATTATCTGCGAAGTTGGTCGGATGGTCGCTGGTAAGTTTTCTTATCAGAGGAAAGTCCGGGCTCCACAGAGTAAAGTGCTAGCTAACGGCTAGGTATGGTGACATAATGGAAAGTGCTGCAGAGATTTAGACTACCCATTAATGGGAAAAGGTGAGAAGGTGCGGTAAGAGCGCACCGCACAGTTGGTGACAACTGTGGCAAGGTAAACCCCACTTGGAGCAAGCTCAAATAGGCTACCCATGGTGCGACTCGTACAAGGTAGCGGGTAGAGTGCTAAAGAGTTTTGGTGACAAAATTCGTAGATGAATGACCATCAACTACAGAACCCGGCTTATAGACTGACTTCCCTAATTTACTCGGCGTTGCTAGCAACAACCTTGGCGAAGCTAGCAACAACCTTAGCAAAACTAGCAACAAGGACACGGAAAAAATATTTGAACTTGCCAAAATAGCCATAAAATCCTTTAACAGCAACAAAAAACAGGCAATCACAGCCTAAATAATCATTTTTTAAACAATTTGCTTTTCTAGGGCCTCATCACTTAGGTTATACCAAGCCTGAAGGATAAGAGCTTTAAACATCAAAACACCTAGTTTAAAACCCGGTAAAGCCGTACCATTGTGGGAATATTATTAGGCTGAGCAGGACGCTGACTTGGATGAGGATAAAGGGGATGACACCTTGGTAGATGTCGGTGGTTTGGATACTTTTTGGGGCGACACCTTTGAGGTAGAATAGGCTGAAACCGAAGGGTGGGGTGAGGAATGAGGTTTGTAGATTCATGGCGATGAGGATGGCGAACCATTGCATATCAATGCCGAGTGAGAGGGCGATGGGGTAGAAGATGGGGACGATGATGAGTGAGATTTCTACAAAATCGATGAAAAAGCCGAGGATGAGGATGATGAGCATGGAGATGAGGATGAAGCTTGTTTCTTTAGCGGGGAGACCCATGATAAATTCCTCCACTAGCGTGTCTCCGCCGCTGTAAGTGAAGACCATTGAGAAGGCGGTAGCGCCGATGAGGATGGCAAATATCATGGCGCTGACTTTGAGAGTTTCAACGCTTGATTGATAGATGATGTTCCAATTTAGTCTTTGATAAAATAAGGCGAGGATTAAAGCACCGATGGCACCGATGGAGGCGGATTCTGTGGGGGTGGCAATGCCTAGGAATATTGAGCCAAGCACGGTAATGATGAGGGAGATGGGGGGAATGATGGCTTTGGCAACCAGTAGGTATTTTTGAATATTGGGTAAATGTTGGTTTTTGTTGACAAAGGCGGGGGCTGCTGTTTTGTCGAGGTGGGAAATGATTAAAACATAGGCAATGTAGCCCCCGACTAAAACCAAAGAGGGTGCGATTGCGCTTTTGAATAAATCCCCGACTGGCACGCCCAAGACATCTGCTAAGATGATTAAAACAATAGAAGGTGGGATGATTTGCCCCAGTGTGCCTGAGGCGCAGATAACACCTGTGGATAGGGTTTTTTTGTAGTTGTGTTTAAGCATAACGGGCAGGGAGATTACACCCATGGCGATTACACTGGCACCGACTACGCCTGTGGAGGCGGCGAGTAGTGAGCCGACTAGGATGGTGGAGATTGCCAAGCCACCACGGATATTGCCGAATAAATCGCCCATGGCTTCTAACAACTGCTCGGCGAGGCGAGTTTTTTGTAAGATGATGCCCATGAAGATAAACAACGGAATTGCCATGAGGATGGTGTTTTCCATAACGCTCATAATGCGATATGGCATAAAGCCGAATAAATCAATGCCCTCAGAAAAGATGCCAAAGATAACGGCTACGCCTGCAAAAGTAAATGCCACGGGGAAGCCGACCATGAGCAGGGCTAGGGTGATGGCGAACATAATTAAGCCAATCATTGTTTTAGCACCTCGTAGTTATTTTTGGCGAAAATTGTGCCAGAAATGATGACCAGGATAAAGCTAAGAGGGATAATGCCCTTGATGATAAAGCGCTGGGTTAATCCGCCGGGGTCGCCGCTTTGTTCGTTAATGGCGTAGGCTGAATAGGCGAAGTCAATGCTGTAATAGGTGATGAGCAGGCTGATGGGTAGGATGAATAATATGAAGCCAGTGATGTTGACTAAGGCTTGTGTTTTTGGGCTGAAATTGGCGTAGAAAATATCTACTCTGACATGAGCGTCTTTTTGTAGGGTGTAGGAGATTGCGAGCAGGAACATAGCTGAGAACAGATGCCATTCCATCTCTTGCAAGGCGATGGATGAGGCGTTGAAAACATAACGCAGCACTACATCGATAAAGACATTGAAAATCGTGAGTAGAAGCAATCCAACGATTAGACGCTCTAACCATTGGGTGTAGTGGTTCAATTTATTTGGATTGGGAATTTAGATAGGATTGTTCAGAGATAGCTGTCCAAGCGCGTGCTTTTTTGAGGTAATTATGTCTTGAGGTAATAATTTCTTTTGAAAGTGGGTCTTCTGCGGCTAGTTTTTTGAGTAGTTTATCGTTTGCAGTGCGCAGTGCGTCAAATACAGGTTTGGGGAAGGTTTTGACTTGGATATTGGGATAGTTTTTTTTCATACTTGCCCAGTTTTTGGCGCTTTCATGATTAGAGCGTGTGAGCATATCGTAAGCAGCTAGCTTCATTGAGGTGATGAGGATGGTTTGCAAGTCTTTAGGCAGGGTGTTGTATTTTTTTAAGTTAATTAAGAATTGCAGTTCAGTGCCCGGCTCGTGCCACCCTGTGTAGTAATAAGGCGCCACTTTGTGAAAGCCCATCCTCAGGTCTAGCGAAGGCCCGACCCATTCCAGTGCGTCAATCGTGCCACGGTCTAGTGCGGTGTAGAGTTCGCCTGCTGGGATGTTGGTGGGTTTAGCGCCGACTTCTGCCATAATCTCGCCTGCAAAGCCAGGGATGCGCATTTTTAAGCCTTGTAAATCGGCAACTGAGTTGATTTCTTTTTGAAACCAGCCGCCCATTTGATTGCCTGTGTTGCCGCCAATAATGGATTTTATGCCGTGTTTGGCATAGACTTTGTCCATCAGTTCTTGTCCGCCACCGTATTCAAACCAGGCGTGTTGTTCTGTAGCGGTCATATCAAAAGGCATAGAGGTGAAAAACAGGGTGTTAATATCCTTGCCTTTCCAATAATACGAGCCAGAATGCCCAAGGTCGTATTGGCCTGACTTAACAAAGTCAAAGATGCCGAGTGCGGATTTGTGTTTGTTTTTAGAGTCAATTCTGATTTTTAGTCTGCCGTTTGACATAGATTCTGCTAATTTTTTGAAATTTTTAGTAGTATCGCCAAAGATTGGGAAATTGCTCGGCCAAGTTTCGGCTAATTTAAGTGTGTAAGTTTTGGCGTCTTGTTTTGTGTTTGTTGCTTTGTTATCGTCACCAAACCAGCCAGCGGTGGCAGATGCGCTTAATATTGATAGGGCGAATATTTGGATTAATTTTTTCATTTTCTCTCCTTAAGGTTTGAATTGTGCCAAGATGGCGCGTTGGTTAGAATTATAGTCATTAAATATTTGAATGTTAGAGAAATATTTTTCTAATAATTGTGTGATTTCTTGTTGCTGATTAAAGCCGTGTTCTAATAAAAGATAACCTTGTTTGTTGAGGTGTTCGGGTGCGTTGTTAATAATTAGGCGAATAGCGTCTAAGCCGTCTTTGCCAGAGGTTAGTGCTGTTTTCGGTTCGTGGGTTAAATTCTTTAGGTAAGAGCTGTCTTGTTCGATATAGGGCGGATTAGAGATAATTAAATCGAATGTTTGCTTGGATACAGCCTCAAACCAACTGCCTTGTTGAAAATTAACTTCATTGTCTGTAATTGCGGCGTTTTGTTTTGCCACTGCAAGTGCTTTTTGAGAAAAATCAGTTGCCGTAATGTGCCAATGTGGATTTTTGTCTGCTAAGGTGATGGCAATGATGCCGCTGCCTGTGCCTAAGTCCAATAAATGATAAGGCTTGGTTTTGTTAGAGAATAAATCTAGCGTAATATCGATTAAAAGCTCAGTTTCTGGGCGGGGGATGAGGGTGTCAGGTGTTACTTTGAAATCTAGATGATAAAACCCTTTTGTGCCACTCAAATAGGCAAATGGCACGCCTTGTTCACGCTTTTTTATAAGCGTATTGAGTGTCTGTGTCTGTGCTTCATTGAGTTGATAATCGTCATTCGCCAGTAGCCATGCGTGGTTTTTCCCCAGCGTTAAAGACAATAACTGAGTGATGTCTTTAGACTGACTTTTGAGATAATTTTTGATCAATGAGGTTTTTAACTGCAACGATTAAACCCAGACCAATAAATGCGCCCGGCGGCAAGACTGCCATTAATGTGCCTTGGTAATCCGTAAACACACTAACACTCAGTGTGTCGCCCAAATCACCCAACAATAAGGCCGATTGGTTAAACAAAGTACCAGAACCAATTAACTCACGCATAGCACCCAGAATAATAAGTACGATTGAAAAGCCGATACCCATCATCAACCCGTCTAATAGAGATTTGTCCCAAGTGTTTTTGCTAGCAAACGCCTCAGCTCTGCCTAAAATGGCACAATTAGTTACAATCAACGGCACGAAAATACCCAATATTAAATACAAATCATAGAAATACGATTGCATTGCTAGTTCGACAATGGTAACAAATGAGGCGATGAGTAAGACAAACACAGGGATGCGAATTTCTTTGCGGATATGGTGGCGAAAAATAGAAATAGTGGTGTTTGAAGCCACTAAAACAAAGGTAGTTGCTAGCCCTAGCCCAATTGCATTAACAATATTATTGGTCACTGCTAACAGCGGACACAGACCCAAAAGCGCTACTAAGGCTTGGTTGTTGCCCCACAGCCCGTTTTTTGTGATTTTGATATAATCTTCCATGGTGGTTGATTATATCAAGTTATCTGTTTAAACAAATACAATCTCGTCATTCGCCACGCTGCCATAAATAGTTGCTCCTGAAACAAACTCGCCAGCCAGTATTTTTTGAGAAAGTGGATTTTCAAGCAATCTTTGAATGGTGCGCTTTAGTGGTCTAGCGCCAAATACGGGGTCGTAGCCTCTATCTACAATTAGTGTTATTGCATCGTCGTCCAGCTCAAGTTTAAGCTCCATTGTT
The DNA here is from genome assembly GCA_028599035.1 of Gammaproteobacteria bacterium. Classification (GTDB taxonomy): domain Bacteria; phylum Pseudomonadota; class Gammaproteobacteria; order PS1; family Pseudothioglobaceae; genus Thiodubiliella. The sequence goes on along the minus strand of JAQRMT010000049.1, from coordinate 5,268 downwards.
GCTAGACGAGATCGAAGAATTTCAACTTGTAATGCAGCAATACCTTTAATTTGGGCTTTTTCAAGATTGTTAAATACGACAATTTCATCAATACGATTAACAAACTCAGGGCGAAAATGTTCACCAACAATTTGTGTGAGCTCTTGGGTCATATCTTTGCCAGGGTTTTCCTGAATAAGGTGCGAGCCAAGGTTAGAAGTCATCACAATTACCGTGTTTTTAAAATCTACGGTGCGACCTTGTCCATCAGTTAAGCGACCGTCATCTAGCACTTGAAGCAAAATATTAAACACATCAGGATGGGCTTTTTCCACCTCATCAAGCAAAATAATAGAATACGGCTTGCGTCTTACGGCTTCGGTTAAAATCCCGCCCTGTTCATAGCCCACATAGCCTGGGGGTGCGCCAATCAAGCGAGCGACTGAGTGTTTTTCCATAAATTCGCTCATATCTACTCGAATAATGGCCTGCTCGGTGTCAAATAAAAAGTCTGCCAAGGCTTTGGTGAGTTCGGTTTTACCTACACCAGTCGGACCCATAAACATAAATGAGCCATCAGGACGGTTAGGGTCTGACAAGCCTGCTCGAGAACGACGCACAGCATCTGATATTACTTTTACTGCTTTATCTTGCCCAACTAAACGCTTATGAATAATAGACTCCATTTGTAAGAGTTTATCCCGCTCGCCTTCCATCATTTTGTCCACAGGAATCCCCGTCCAGCGTGCAACAATGTGGGCGATTTCGTCTTCGGTTACTTTGTTGCGAAGTAGTGTCATTTCTTCCACAGTAGCAGACTCGGATTCGGTTATTTTGTCTTCTAATTCTGGGATTTTGCCGTATTGTAGTTCGCTCATCTTTGCCAAATCATTGTTGCGACTTGCCAACTCAAGCGCTGCTTTTGCTTGTTCTAGCTCTTCTTTTAAATGTTGCGCACCTTGTACCACGGATTTTTCTTTTTTCCAAATTTCTTCTAAGTCAGCGTATTCTTTTTCTAAGGATTTAATTAATTCAAGTAATTCTTTGAAGCGCACCTTAGAGGCTTTGTCTTTCTCTTTTTTAAGCGCCATACGCTCAATTTTTAGTTGCACCAATTTACGATCAAGTTTGTCCATTGATTCAGGTTTTGAATCAATTTCCATACGAATTTGTGAGGCCGCTTCATCAATTAAATCAATAGCTTTGTCAGGCAGTTGTCTGTCAGTGATGTATCTGATTGAATAGGTAACAGCGGCAATAATCGCAGGGTCGGTGATTTCTACCCCATGATGCACTTCGTATTTTTCTTTCAGTCCACGCAAAATGGCAATCGTGTCTTGCTCAGTCGGCTCATCCACCAATACTTTTTGAAAGCGGCGCTCTAGGGCAGCATCTTTTTCAATATATTGGCGATATTCATCTAAGGTGGTAGCGCCCATACAATGCAAATCACCACGGGCTAGTGCTGGTTTGAGCATATTGCCTGCATCCATTGCGCCATCGGCTTTTCCTGCGCCAACCATGGTATGTAATTCATCAATAAATAAAATTACCTGCCCTTGTTCGGCCTCCAATTCTTTCAACACTGCTTTAAGGCGTTCCTCAAACTCGCCTCGGTATTTTGCCCCTGCTACTAACGCTGCCATGTCTAGTGATAATAACCGCTTACCCTTGATGCCTTCTGGCACTTCATTATTGATAATGCGTTGTGCCAAGCCTTCGGCAATTGCAGTTTTGCCTACACCTGGTTCGCCGATTAATACGGGGTTATTCTTGGTGCGGCGTTGTAAGACCTGAATAGCACGGCGGATTTCACCGTCTCGCCCAATCACAGGGTCGAGTTTTCCATCTTGCGCTTGCTGGGTAAGGTCAAGGGTATATTTGTTTAAAGCCTCTCTTTGGGTTTCTGCATTTTGGTCGTTCACGGTTTCTCCTCCTCTCAAGTTGTCTATGGCAGTGGATAATTTTTGTTTATCAATGCCTAAGTCTTTTAATAATGTCGTAGTAGCATCACTGCCATCAATAATGGCCAGTAAAAACAACTCAGTGGATAAATAACTGTCACCTTTGTTTGTTGCTAATTTTTCAGCGATATTTAGCAGTTTTAATAGATTTTGTGAGATGTTAACATCACCATTTGGATTGCTCACCACGGCTAAATTATCAATGGCTTTATCAACATTGGTTTTAAGTTGTTTGGTGTCCACACTTAACGCTCTAATTATATTGCTCACGCTAGAGGCATAATCGTTGAGCATCGCACTCAACACATGCACGCCTTCGATAACGGTATGATTTTTGTTAATCGCAATAGATTGTGCGGCGTTCAAGTCCTGTTGAAATTGCGAAGTTAGTTTATTAATATCCATTTCGTTTTACTTTTTTTAATTGCTTAAACATTATTTATGGGATGATTATCAACTTATCAAGTTAAAAAATAAAATATTATGTTAAATTTAGTGCTGTTTGAACCAGAAATACCCAATAATACGGGCGCTATTATTCGCTTGTGTGCCAATATGGGTGCAAATTTACATCTCATTAAGCCTTATGGCTTTGAAATGGAGGATAAAAAATTACGCAGGGCAGGGTTAGATTATAAAGAGCTTGCTTGTGTGTGTGAATATGAGGATTTTGAGGATTATTTTAACAAAGCCAAGCCTGAGCGCATTTTTGCTGTGAGTTCTAAGGTTAAAACCGTTTATACAGAGGTTGAATATCAGGCCAATGATTCGCTACTTTTAGGTCCAGAAACACGAGGTCTGCCAGTAGAAATACTGGATAAGTTTGCAGGCATTACTTTACCAATGCAAGAAGGCTCTCGCAGTTTAAATTTGTCTAATTGCGCTTCCATTGTGGCATATGAGGCTTGGCGACAGATTGGTTTTAAAGGTGCTAAAAATGTTTAATTTCAAGCAAAAATACAAAGGACTTATTGTTATGTTTTTTATGTCGTTATCCAGTGTGGTGAGTGCTAATAGCTGTGTGGTTTTGTTATACCATCGTTTTTCTGACACCACACCCAAATCAACCAGCGTCAGCCCCCAGCTATTTGAGCAGCATTTGCAATATTTGCAAGACAATGATTTTAAAGTACTTCAACTCAATACCATGCTTAAGTACTTAGATAATGACAATCTCCCTAACAAATGCGTGGTATTAACGGCTGATGATGCTTATCAATCCATTGCTAAAAACGCCTATCCATTGCTAAAAAAATATCAAATGCCGATGAGTGTTTTTGTTTCCACCGAGCCTGTGGATAAAAAATATCCAGCAATGATGACATGGCAACAAATGCGTGGCATGCAAGGTAATATTATGCAATTTTATAATCACACTATGACGCATCCACATTTATTAGATTTAAATGAAACACAAATTAAAGCACAAATTACCCAAACGCAAAACCGTCTTAATCAAGAATTAAATCAGCGTAATAAAATCTTCGCCTACCCTTATGGTGAGGCGAGTGTAGCCATTTTGGAACAAGTTAAAAAAATGGGCTACATGGCATTTGGACAACATTCTGGCGTAGTATCCAAATCAAGCAATCGACAAAACCTGCCGCGCTTCCCTATGGCGGCGCATTACGCCAAAATGACAAGTTTTAAAACCAAAGTTAACGCTTTGCCAATACCTATCAAGGCTCAAAGTATCAACCCAATCTTCACACAAAACCCGCCAATATTGGTATTAGAATTTATCAAGCCTTTAAACAAACATCAAAAGGCCAACCTAAATTGTTTTGCCAATGGCGGTGTGAATATGCTTTGGCAAGGCACTAAAAGTGTTGCCATTACCGCCAAAAAGCCTTTAACACATCGTCGTAGTAAATACAATTGTACTTTGCCTAGCAAACAAAAAGGCAGATACCATTGGCATAGTATTCAGTGGATTAATCCTAATATTAAAGAATAAGATAAGCAGGAATAAACGCAATATTGGTAATTAGTCCAAGTGTCGCCTTAGCCACTTAAATCGGTGGTTTTTTTATGGGGTTTGCTAAAACAAACAAGGGTGTTGCTAGCACTAACAAGGGTGTTTCTTTTTCTAACAAGCTTGTTTCTTTTAGCAACGAGCTTGTCTGTTTTAACAAAATGCCCAACAACCAAGCAAAAAACACAAAAACCAAAACCCCTGCCCAAATTGATACATCATTAAACCGAAAGGCATCTATAACTTTGTGTATCAATATCAACCAAATAGTCACGCCCCAACCAAATGATAAGCAATAGCCCTATAATTTCTATTAAGGTTAATAATGAGGCAATGTTAATAATGGCAATGATTATAATGCCAATTTCAGGCTTTATTATGTCTGGTGCAGGGGGTTATGGTGTTTCAGTATTTGGTTTAGAAATCATTGCAGCACAATTTGACCCTATCGCTAAAGAAGCCATTCCACATAAGGTTGTTGTAATTAGCAGTATTGATGTGAGGAAAAAAGACAATGGCGTCAACAAGCCAGCCACACCGGCAACTTCACCAATTAACACATAAATACCCGCACCTAAAATATTACCCAGTCCATAAAGTATAAGTAGGGGCAAGGTTAGTGTGCGCTTAAGTGGCATTATAATTCTAGTTTCTGTAATTGATAAGCATTGCTAAAGTCTTTAATATTGGCAACTTTTTTGCCTGATAGTTGTACTTGCTCTAAACTTAATACGCCATTACCTGTTGCGATGTAACAAGCGCCTTTGGTAGAAGATTGAATGACTTCCCCTGGTTTTTCATGATAAGTTTTTTCTACAATGCTGGCAGATAGAATGCGCAATACTTTGGATTCAAACTTGTTACTTGTTGCATTGGTTTGCGCGATAGGGTAGGGGTTAAATGCCCTAATTTGACGGTTAATTTGTTCAGCAGATTGGTTCCAGTCTATCCACGCCTCGTCTTTTTTGAGTTTTTTAGCGTAAGTTGTACCTTCTTCATTTTGCTTTGTGGGTGATAAATGTTCAAAGTTTTCTAATGTTTCAATAATAGCATTGGCACTTAGTGTGGCGAGCTTATTATGTAAGGTTTGTGCAGTGTCGGTATCAGAAATATCACAGGTTTTTTCTAACAAAATATTGCCTGTATCCAATCCTTCATCCATTTGCATAATGCTCACACCTGTGGTTTTATCGCCTGCCAGAATAGCGCGTTGAATAGGTGCAGCGCCTCGCCAACGAGGCAATAGTGAGGCATGAATGTTGAGGCAGCCGTATTTTGGCGTATTTAATATAGATTTTGGCAATAGTTGACCGTAAGCCACCACTATCATAATATCAGCGCTTAAGTCCT
>JAQRMT010000048.1 GCA_028599035.1 Gammaproteobacteria bacterium | reverse complement strand
ATAGATTGACTTTTAAGGAAATATTTAAATACAGTGCAAAATTTGATTTATTGAGTGAAGATGAAGTAGAAAGGTGGTGTCAGTATCGTGATAGCAGAAATGATACCGCACATGAATATGGTGAATATTTGGCAGAAAAGGTTTTGCCACTAATGCCTAAATTTATAATAGATGTAAAAAAAATAATTGAGATTGTGAATAATAATGATTCTAAAAAATAGGCACAAAGAAATACTGTTAAATATTGCTCAGCACAATATTCAAACCCCTATTAATATTTGGGCGTTTGGTAGCAGAGTTAATGGCGATGCTTGTAATGGTAGTGATTTAGATTTGATTATTAGAACCAAAGATGACAAGCCACTTGATTTTCAAGAATTTGTTAATTTTAAAGAGGGTTTAACAGAATCTAATATTCCATTTTTGGTGGATGTGTTGGATTGGAACAGGATTCCTGATTATTTTAAGGAAAACATTAGCAAAAAATATGAAGTGTTAAAAGAATTATGATAAAAATTGAAATTGATGGTAATACAGTTAAAGCCGAGGCAGGCGAAATGCTTATCGCTGTTACGGACAGAGAGGGCATTAGTGTGCCTAGATTTTGTTATCATAAGAAACTCTCGGTAGCGGCAAGTTGTCGTATGTGCTTGGTTGATGTAGAAGGTGCGCCTAAGCCACAGACTGCGTGCTCTACCCCCGTAATGGAGGGTATGAAAGTCCATACTCAAAATGAGAGAGCTAAAGCCTCACAGCAAGCGGTGATGGAGTTTTTGTTGATTAACCATCCGCTGGATTGTCCGATTTGCGACCAAGGTGGCGAGTGTGAACTACAGGATGTGGCAATGGGCTATGGATCAGATGTATCACGATTCACAGAGGGCAAACGAGTGGTTGTGGATGGCGATATTGGTCCACTTATTCAAACCGATATGACTCGGTGTATTCATTGCACTCGTTGTGTGCGTTTTGGGGCTGAAATTGGCGGTATTATGGAAATGGGTGGCACAGGTCGTGGCGAGGATTTGAAGATTGAGCCATTTTTAGCGAAAGGCATTCAATCAGAGCTTTCTGGTAATATGATTGATGTTTGCCCCGTGGGCGCTTTGACTTCTAAGCCATTTCGTTATGAATTAAGGACATGGCAAATGAATGCTGTTTCCAATATTGCCAGACATGATTTGGTTGGCTCTAATATTGTCATACAGACCTACAAAGGCAAGGTTAAACGCATTGTTGCTAAAGACAACGACAGTGTTAATGAAACTTGGATTTCCGATAGAGACCGTTTTTCTTATGAGGGTTTGGCGCATGAGAATAGATTGCTTAGCCCGCAAATTAAAGTGAAAGGCGAATGGCAGAAAGTTAACTGGGATGAGGCGCTTGAATTTGCTATGCATGGCTTGGTTGACAATGTATTGAATACAGGAGAAGCTAATAAATTAGGCGCATTGGCCTCAAATACTGCGACGCTTGAGGAATTCTATTTATTGCAGAAATTATTAAGAGAAGCGGGTTCTGAAAATATTGACCATCGTCTCAATATCAAAGATTTAAATAATACAGTTGCGTTAGAATCCAATATTAAATTAGCAGGACTAGAGGACATTGATCATGCATTAATTATTGGCTCTAATCCGAGGTTAGAACAGCCAATGATTAATCATCGCTTGCGTAAAGCGAACTTGTCTGGTGCAAGCATTGATGTGATTAATGTCATGGAATTTGATTTTAATTACCGATTAAACAGCGAAAATATTGTTGCGCCAAATCAAATAGCACTTCTGTTAGCGACGGTATTAAAGTTAATTTTACAAGCCTCTAATACTAAGATTCCAGATTATTTAAGCAAGGTTGAGGCAAGCGATATGGCAAGACAACTAGCAGACGGATTGCTAGATGCAGACAATTCGGTGATTGTTTTGGGTGAGCATATGGTTAATAATCTGCAAGCTTCAAGCATGGCGCAATTGATTAATGAGATTGCCCAGCAGACCAATTCTACAACACTTAATATTAGTGCAACGGCGAATTCAATGGCAGGTGATTTGGCAGAATTTGTTCCTGGGAAAGGGGGGCTGGATGCAAATGCAATGTTGGCAACAGACTTAAAAGCTTATATCTTGCTAGATGTTTATCCGCACTTCGATTTTCACAACCCCGCCCAAACAATTCAAGCATTAAACAAAAAAGATATTTTTGTTGTTTCTATGAATAGTTTTAAAGATCAGGCAGTTGCGCAATATTCAGATGTTATGTTGCCAATTTCAAGCTTCTATGAAACCTCAGGCTCACATGTCAATATTGAGAGCGAAGTGCAATCATTCTGTGCATCTGTCAGTGCGCCAAGCAATGTTAAGCCAGCGTGGAAAGTGTTAAAAGTATTGGCAGATTTATTAGAATTACCAGGCTTTCACTTTGCTAATTCTATGCAAATAACCAGTGAAATTTCTAATCAAGGGCGCAAGCAAGCTGTCAACAACAAAGCAATTGATATTAAAGTTAAGCGAGGTGTGGATGTGATTTGGCAAAAATCGCCTTATGCTGTTGACGCTTTATCCAGGCATGCTGGCGCCTTGCAAGCCACTAAAATTGGTCAAATACATAGCGCATCGATGAACAAAGCCACGGCTAAGAAACTGGAAGTTACTGAAAATGACAACTATCTAGGCGTGCCAATTTCAATCAGTGAGTCAGTTGCCAATAATTGCGTTTTTGTGAACACAAATAAGTCAACTGGAGGTGAACCATGATTGCATTTTGGCAGTGGATACATGCGTTAATACCTTGGTTTGATGGGGCGATTGCCACTGTTGTGATTATCTTAATTAAAGCTATCGCTTTAGTAATGCCGCTGATGTTGGTTGTGGCTTATTTTACTTACGCTGAACGCAAAGTGATTGGTTATATGCAGCTGCGTGTCGGGCCTAATCGTGTTGGCCCGAAAGGTTGGTTGCAGCCTATTGCAGATGCTTTAAAGTTGATGACTAAGGAAATAATTTTCCCAAGTAAGGCAAATATTTACCTGTTTTTATTAGCGCCAGTTTTGGCAATTGCACCTGCAATCGCTATTTGGGCGGTTATCCCCTTTGATGAAGGTGTGTATGTTGCCAATTTAGATATTAGTTTATTGTATGTTTTGGCGATTGGCTCAGTGGGTGTTTATGGCATTATTCTAGCGGGTTGGGCATCAAATTCTAAGTATCCATTGCTGGGCGCATTACGAAGCGCATCGCTTTTGGTTTCTTATGAAATTGTGATTGGTTTTGCGTTGGTAACTGTGGTGATGATTGCAGGCAGTGTCAATCTGAACGATATAGTGATGGCACAAAAAGGCAGTATTTTAAATTGGTATTGGATTCCCTTGTTCCCAATGATGATTATTTTCTTTATCTCGGCTTTAGTAGAGACCAACCGTGCGCCGTTTGATGTGGTGGAGGGAGAATCAGAGATTGTCGGCGGCACCCATGTTGAATATTCGGGTATGACTTTTGCAGTTTTCTTCTTAGCAGAATATGCCAATATGATTTTTATGGCAGTATTAGCAGTGATACTGTTTTTTGGTGGTTGGCATTCTCCATTTGAAGGTATTGCCTATTTAGAATCGGGCTTTGCTTGGGTGCCGGGCATTATTTGGTTATTGGCAAAATCCACTTTCTTTATGTTTTTATATTTATGGGTTCGTGCAACTTTTCCGCGTTTTCGCTATGACCAGATTATGCGCCTGTCTTGGAAGGTGTTCCTGCCATGGACGATTGTTTGGATTTTTGTGGTAGCGTTGATGACGCAACTTAAGATAGGACCTTGGTTTTGAAAGGGCTTTATATGATTATGAATAATTATCACAACACCATCTTTCACCAACTTGGCGATTTTATAAAACATAGCCATAGAATTACTATGACTGTATTTTATAAAATCACCAATTCGGTAAAATCTGTCATTCTGCTAATCATCCATAATCATATAAAACCCTTTCTAGGAGATAATTTATCATGATATCTGGCATTAAAAAATTAATTAAAGATTTTAGTCTCGGTGAGTTGCGTGGCGGGCTAAAAATCACAGCTAAAGAATTGATTAACAAAAAAATTACTGTTCAATTTCCTGAGGAGAGGACGCCGATTTCACCAAGATTTAGAGGCTTACACGCTTTGCGTCGTTACCCAAATGGTGAAGAGCGATGTATTGCTTGTAAATTGTGCGAGGCAGTTTGTCCAGCAAATGCTATTACCATTGAGTCTGAAATGCGTGATGATGGTACAAGACGCACCACACAATACGACATTGATTTGTTCAAGTGTATTTTTTGTGGTTTTTGCGAAGAGGCTTGTCCTGTTGATGCGATTGTAGAAACGCAAATTTTTGATTATGCTTTTGTTGGTTCCAGAGAAGGCAGTATTATTGACAAGGCGCACTTATTAAAGGTTGGCGATAACAATGAACAAATGATTAATGATACCAAATTAGAGGATGCGAAATACCGATGAATAGAGTAGATAATATTATTCGCACTATTGCAAACGAATTTCATCAGATTTTTGATGTCAATACATCTTTGTTGTTGTTTGGTTCGAGGGCAAATAATACTGCCAGCCAATATTCGGATATTGATTTAGCCATTCAACACGCACAAGAATTAGACGGCAACAAAATGCGAAAATTTCAAAATTTTATTGACAATATACCTACTTTGTATAGCGTCGACTTACTTGATATTAACGATGCCAGCGCCGAGCTGAAAAAACAAATTAACCATAGTTCGATTTTATTATGAGCACAATAAGATACAAAAATTTTAGACAATCGACAATTAAACTGCAAGAGGTTTTGTTGGAAAATAAAACCGATATTGTGCGTGATAGTGCGATTAAGCGTTATGAAATTTGTTACGAATTGTCATGGAAATCAATACAAGAGCAATTAAAAAATGAAGGATTGGAGGCTTGTAATTCACCAAAAAACTGCTTTAAACAAGCGTTTAAATTAGGTTTGATAGAAGAGGAAGAAATGTTTGCTGATATGGTGCAAAATCGCAATCTAGCCACGCACACCTATAACGAAGATTTGGCGGATAAAATCTACGCTCAACTTGAGGGTTATTTGCAGATACTAACCAACCTTGTTAAAAATATGGGTAAAAATTATGACATTTGATCAAATATTATTTTATGTTTTCTCATTTTGGTTCATTGCCGCCTCGTTGGCGATGATTTTTTCACGCAATGCGGCAAAAGCTGTGCTGTTTTTAATTTTAGCTTTCTTTTCTGCAGCGAGTATTTGGATTTTACTTGAAGCAGAGTTTTTGGCAATTACCTTGATTTTGGTGTATGTGGGCGCAGTAATGGTGTTGTTCTTGTTTGTCATTAAAATGCTCAATATTGATAAATCTACCTTGCGAGCGAAGTTTGCGGGTTATTTGCCGCTGGGGTTGATTGTAGCGGCTATTATTGCGACTGAGATGGCGTTGGTATTAGGTGCCAATCAGTTTGGTTTAGAGGTAATGGCAGCGCCGGCAAGGCATGCAGCGGACTACAGCAATATTACTGTTTTGGCATTGCAGCTTTACACTGATTATGTTTATCCGTTTGAATTGGCAGCGGTGTTGTTGTTAATTGCGATTATTGCAGCGATTACCTTGGTGCATAGAAATGAAGGTAATCGCAAAACTCAAAATATTGCAGAACAAGTTAGCGTTAAGGCCAAAGATAGGGTGCGTTTGGTTTCTATTACTACGCCGAATAAGGAGGGAAAATAATGATTAGTTTGAGTGATTATTTAATTCTAAGTGCCATTATTTTTTGTATTGGCTTGGTGGGTATTTTTGTTAATCGAACCAATATTATTACCCTATTAATGTGTGTTGAGTTAATTTTAGTGGCAGTGAATACTAATTTTATTGCTTTCTCGCATTTTTTAGGCAATGAAGCGGGGCAAATTTTTGTTTTCTTTATTTTGACAGTGGCAGCAGCAGAAGTTGCTATTGGGCTGGCAATTCTAACTTTATTATTTAGAAATAAAGGCTCTATTAATGTTGATGTAACCAACAGTTTGAAGGGTTAATAAAAGAGATAAACTATGGAAAATTTTTATTTAACAATTGCACTTTCTCCTTTAATAGGCGCTATTATTGCTGGCTTCTTTGGGCGTATTCTAGGCCGTACTGCTACACACACCATTACCATTTTAGGGGTGTTGATTTCTACAGTACTTGCACTCATGGTCTTTAATTATCATGTGCTGGAGCAGGGTGAGGTTTTCAATCAAAATCTTTATACTTGGATGCAGATTGGCGGATTAAATATCAGTGTTGGATTTTTAGTCGATAATTTGACTTCTGTAATGTTGGTGGTGGTGTCGTTTGTGTCGTTGATGGTGCATATTTATACCATTGGTTATATGCACAACGACAAGGATTACACCAAGTTTTTTAGTTATATCTCCTTGTTTACTTTCTCAATGTTTATGTTGGTGATGAGTAACAACTTTATGCAGTTATTCTTTGGCTGGGAAGCGGTGGGCTTAGTTTCCTATCTACTGATTGGCTTTTGGCATCACAAGGAAAGTGCTGTTGAAGCCAATTTGAAAGCCTTTTTAGTTAATCGTGTTGGTGATTTTGGCTTCTTATTGGGCATTGGCTTGGTATTAGCGTTTAGCGGCTCATTGGATTATGTGGAAGTATTTGCAAGCCTTAACAATACGATAGGTCAGTCTTTATGGGGTATGGATTTAATCACAGTAATTTGCTTATTATTATTTGTTGGTGCAATGGGAAAATCAGCACAAGTACCGCTTCATGTTTGGCTACCAGGGTCAATGGAAGGCCCAACACCGATTTCCGCTTTAATTCATGCAGCGACCATGGTAACGGCAGGTATTTTTATGGTCTCTAGAATGTCGCCAATGTTTGAAATGAGTGAGGTGGCATTGACTGTGGTAATGGTTGTGGGAGCCATCACTGCTTTGTTTATGGGCTTGCTGGGTATTGTGCAAAATGATATTAAGAAAGTGGTGGCATATTCAACCCTATCGCAGTTGGGCTATATGACGGTTGCTTTAGGAGTAAGTGCTTATTCAGTAGCGATTTTCCACTTGATGACACATGCCTTTTTTAAAGCGTTATTATTCTTAGGTGCAGGTTCGGTGATTGTAGCAATGCATCACGAACAAGATATTCGTAAAATGGGTGGTTTGCGTAAGAAAATGCCTATTACTTATTGGACAGGCCTGATTGGCACATTGGCGTTGATTGGTTTCCCAGGTTTTTCTGGTTTTTATTCAAAAGATATGATTATTGAAGCAGTGCATTTTTCTAGTTTACCGTATGCTGATTGGGTTTATTATGCAGTGGTTGCAGGTGTATTTATTACAGCATTCTATTCATTTAGGCTATTTTTCTTGGTGTTTCATGGGCAGTCTCGGGTTGATAGCCATACTGCACAACATTTACATGAATCTCCGTTATCCATTACCTTACCACTGATAATGTTAGCAATTCCTTCGGCGATTATTGGTTATTTTACGATTGAACCTATGTTGTTTACTGGTTGGCTGGATAACGCCATTACAGTTGATGGACTTAAACATACTTCAATGCACGAATTGTCTAAACTATTTCACGGTGCGACAGCCATGATTTCTCATGCGGTGCAAACGCTACCATTTTGGATGATGGTTGGCGGTATCGCCTCTGCTTGGGTATTCTCGTTATATAAAACGCAGTGGGCTGATTGGGTGCAGTCAACTTTTAAACGCACCAATTATGTGTTAAATTCTTTGTATGGTTTTGACCGTTTTAATGAAATTGTATTTGTGAATGGAATCAAAAAGTTAGGCAATATTTTATGGAAGGTTTCTGATTCTATGGTGATTGATTCGATGATAGTGAATGGTAGCGCTAGATTTATTGGCTTTGTTGGCTCTATGGTTCGCCCAATTCAAACGGGCTATGTTTATCATTATGCCTTCTTTATGATTTTTAGTTTGTTAATTATTTTGACTTGGACGCTGTTTATGGGCGACAAGCCATTATTGGTGATTTAATTATGGAAAATACTTTACTTAGTTTATTAATTTGGCTACCAATTATGGGCGGTGCTTTGGTTATCCTGTTGGGTAATGAGCGAGCGATGACAGCTCGTTGGATGAGTTTGGCTATCTCAATTCTAGTGTTTGTAATGTCGTTGAGTTTGTGGGCGGGGTTTGATTCATCAACGCATTTAATGCAGTTTGTTGAAAAGATTTCTTGGATTGCACAATTTAATATCCACTATCATTTGGGTGTTGATGGTATTTCTATGCCGTTAATTATTTTAACCACTTTCTCGACCACCTTGGTGATTGCTGCAGGCTGGGAAGTTATTCAAAAACGACCCGCACATTATATGGCGGCATTTTTAATGATGGAAGGCTTGATTATTGGTGTATTTTCATCGCTTGATGCTATTTTGTTTTACGCTTTTTGGGAAGCATCTCTGATCCCGATGTTGTTGATTGTAGGAATTTGGGGGGGCGATAATCGTGTCTATGCTGCTATCAAATTTTTCTTATATACATTTCTAGGCTCAGTATTTATGCTGGTATCGCTCATCTATATGTATAACAAAGGTGGCTCGTTCTCAATTTTGGATATGCACAACTTGAGTCTAACAGCGGCTGAACAAGCTTGGATCTTTTGGGCATTTTTTATGGCATTTGCAGTCAAAGTGCCGATGTTCCCTGTGCATACTTGGCTACCTGATGCACATGTGCAGGCGCCAACTGGAGGGTCGGTAATTCTAGCGGCAATTATGTTGAAAATGGGTGGTTATGGCTTTTTTCGTTTTTCTTTGCCAATTACGCCTGATGCGTCTTTGCAATTCTCCGATGTGGTGATTGCTTTGTCGTTGATTGCCATTGTTTATATTGGCTTTGTGGCCTTGGTGCAAAGAGACATGAAGAAACTGATTGCTTATTCGTCAATCTCACACATGGGTTTTGTGACGCTGGGCGTATTTGCCTTATTCTTGGCCTACAAGCCTGACAGTACGGAAGGTGCATTATTGGGTCTTGAGGGTGCAATGGTGCAGATGATTTCACACGGCTTTATTTCAGCGGCAATGTTCTTGGTAGTTGGCGTACTATATGACCGCCTGCATTCAAGAGAGATTTCAACTTATGGCGGTGTGATTAACTCTATGCCTAAATTCACAGGTTTTGCGGTATTGTTTGCAATGGCAAACGCAGGCTTGCCAGGTACCTCAGGTTTTGTGGGTGAATTTATGGTGATTTTGGGCGCTGTGCAAGCCAATATTTGGTATGCAGTATTGGCGGCAACCACACTGATTGTCGGTGCGGCTTATACTTTATGGATGGTAAAACGAGTATTTTGGGGAAAAATTACCAATTCAGCAGTAGCGACACTGGACGATATTAATGGCCGTGAATTTTCGATCCTGACAATCTTGGCGCTCGCTGTGATAATTGTAGGTCTATACCCACAGCCATTAATTGAAATAATGCACAGTTCAGTTGATCACTTATTAAATCAAGCACTAACTTCAAAATTATGATGAATTACCAATTCGATACAGCGTCGTTAATGGCGGCAATACCAGAAATTTTTTTACTCGGTGCCATTGTCGTTATTCTATTATTAGACTTATTTTTAACTAAGCCTTTTAAGCAGGCAACCTATTACTTAACGCAGTTGAGTCTGCTAATAACAGGCGTATTAGCGTTTAACTTGATTGGAGAGCCAGAGACAATTATTCTGGGAAATTCATTTGTATTAGACGATATGGCATCGGTGTTTAAAGTCTTTATGATGGCAGCAGCTATGGTAGCAATGGTTTATTCACGCCATTATTTATTGCAACATTCTTTGTTCAGGGGTGAGTATTTTGTTTTAGTGATGTTGTCAATACTGGGCATGATGGTAATGGTGTCAGGTCATAGTTTGCTAACCCTATACTTGGGCTTAGAAATCTTATCTTTATCACTTTACACCTTAATTGCCATTGCTCGCAATAGGGCAGGAGCAGTTGAAGCGGCACTTAAATATTTTGTACTGGGTGCCATCGCATCAGGCTTGTTGTTATACGGTATGAGCATGATTTACGGCATTAGTGGCAGTCTTAATATTAGTGAAATTGCTGTGTTTGCTAACAGTGCAACGCTAGCCTCAAGAGAGGCGCTGATTATTAATTTTGGCTTGGTATTTTTGGTGATTGGTATTGCCTTTAAACTCGGTGCAGTGCCGTTTCATATGTGGGTGCCAGATGTGTATCAAGGCTCGCCAACTTCTGTCACTATGTTTATCTCAACTGTGCCAAAGATTGCTGCGGTGGCTATGTTGGTGCGTTTGTTGATTGATGGTTTAGGCGCAATGCAGTCCTATTGGTCAGATTTGTTTATCGTGTTAGCGATTTTGTCTATTGCCCTAGGTTCGATTGTGGCACTGTTGCAAACTAACATCAAGCGATTGTTGGCATATTCAACCATCTCTCATATTGGCTTTGTTTTATTGGGTTTTGCCACAGGCGTGGTTACGGGTTATGGTGCAGCGG
>JAQRMT010000047.1 GCA_028599035.1 Gammaproteobacteria bacterium | reverse complement strand
TTAAGACAAAAATTAATACTCAAGATAACCAAAAAGACTTTTTTAATACATTAGACGATACTTATGATTTAATTCTTACTGACTATCATATGGATGACTTAAATGGCGATAAAGTGGTTGAGAAAATAAGAGAAAAATCCATTTTTACAGAAATTTTATTTTATACTGCAAAAGCCGATCTAAAAGGTACTCAAAAACTTGATAGAATTTCTTTTTTAGAAACAACAACAGACCATGAAGAAGAGGTTGTTGAGAAAGCTAAAGAATTGATTGATTTAACTATTAAAAAATTTCAAGATATAGTTGTTATGCGCGGTATGATTATGCACGAAACAAGCACTTTAGATATAAAAAAAGTTGAGATCTTAAAAAAGTATATAGATTCTAAAAATCCATCAGAAGTGAAGGACTTAAAAGATAAAACTTTAGAAGAAGTTAAATTATTTGTAGATGAAAAATGTAATAAATATCAGCATTTTAATACCAGAGAAGATGGACTTAAGGGGTTAATAAAAGATAATGTATTATTTAGTTCTGCAAGAAAAATAGAGGCTTTATCTTGGATATTAAAAACATTAGAACTAGAGGATTTTTCCGCAGAATATAAAGATGAAATTATAAGCCCTAGAAATCAATTTGCTCATGCCAGACTTATTGAAGACAGCGACAGGAAGTATTTTAAAAAAGGTGATAGTGATACTGAGTTTGATAGAGAATATTGTAAAAAATTAAGAAAAAACATTTTAAAACATAAGAAAAATTTGGATAAATTACAAAATAAATTAGATGAGTAGACTAATAATTTATGGCGATATTCACGGTTGCTACGATGAATTAGTCCAATTACGGCAAAAAATAAATCCAAAAAAAGATGATATAGAAGTTTGTGTGGGCGATGTTATTACTCGTGGTTCAGACTCTATTAAAACACTTAGATACCTGCAATCCAACAGTATTAAATCTACTTTGGGTAATCACGAAGACAAAATTATTCGCTACTTAGCACATCAAAAAAATCTCAAAAAAAATCCAATAAACCTGGATGAAGACGAACAAAATATTATCAATCGTCTAAACGCTGAGGATATTAAATACTTACAAAATATGCGATTATTTATGCGCTTTAGTAAAATCACTATTCTACATGGTGGCTTACAAAACCATCAAAAATTAGACGATGTATCTAAAAAATCACACGCAAAAATTTTACGGTTACGCTATCTAGATGAAGACCGCAACTTTGTCAGTTATGGGCAGGAGGATGATAAGTCGATTTTTTGGGCGGACATTTATGATGGCAATCAAGGCTTTATAGTTTATGGACACCAAAATTTTAACAAAGTAAAAGTTAATAAACACGCTCTTGGTGTTGACACAGGCTGTGTGTATGGAGGGAAATTAAGTGCGGCAATCTTTGAAGATAGCAATAACAAAAAGTTTTCTATTGAAAGCGTTAACGCTGATGTGCGGTAAAATATCAATTTTTTACACAAACAGAAATTATGTTATTAATTAGCGAAGTAATGATTGCAAATCCAAGTTTGGATACTTTTGAAGATTTGGTTGTGGTTTTGAAGACGATTGCCAAGGGGTCGGACGAGCGATTTTTTCAAATGGATGTGAAGCCTGATTATGGCGATACACCTGAGAATTGGGAAGACCGCTTAGAAGCGGCTTTTTATTAGGAGATAACTGATGGGTTTTAAATATTTAAACAAAGACCAAGATATTTTTGATGGGGACGATGGCGAGGATGTTTATGCCAACGAAGAGCAGCTGCAAGCCCGTTTAGAATATTTTGAGTCACAATTGGCGGGTTTGAGTGAAAATTCACCTGTTGAGGGGCGCATCAAAAATTTATTAGAGATTGGGCGTATTCAAGTTGAGCGTTACAAAGGTGCAGACGCATGGGAAAAGGCGTTTACTGCGTTTACGCTTGCACAAGAGGATGAATTGTGGGAGTTGGCAGTTGAGGCGTGTGATGTGATGTTCTTGTCAGAAGGTCCAGATGCGTTAGTGGCGTTAGGGCATGCGTTATGGCTAGGAATAACCTTTCCAATTGACCCTGAAATTACGGTGGCAATGTTGCAACACTTAGTAGAAGAGTCCCCTGAAGAGGCAGATACGCGGGCGGTGGCAGCTACGGTGGCGCATTATATTACTTCGATGCGTTGTGGTGAGGAAGATGATTTGACTTTTTTCACCTCACAAATGTTGGCCAGTGTGGCAGATAAACACTCTCATGTAACGGATCAATCAACCTTTGATTTGTGGCGTAGAACCTTGGAATTAGACAAGCCAGAGGTGTTTTTAAAGAAATTATCAGGAGCCATCGACCAATTAGTGGATGGCAAATGGTGGATTGAGCGTGATAAAATTAGGGAAAAACTAGATAGCGAGACAACACATTAAATGAAAATTAAAGTTTGTGGTTTTACCGACGCTGACAATGCACGAAAAGCCTCATTGCTGGGCATTGATGCCATTGGCCTGGTTTTTTATGACAAATCTCCACGATATGTAGAGGTTGAGCGTGCTTTAGAGATTGTCCAAGCCTTGCCACCGTTTATCAATCGTGTGGGTTTGTTTGTAAATGCAGATGCTGATTTTATTGATGAAGTGCTATGCGAAGTGCCGCTGGATACTTTGCAATTTCATGGCGATGAGCCAGCTCACGAATGCGCCCAATACGCTATGCCGTTTATTAAGGCTTTGCGCGTGAATACTGATACCAATATTATTAAGATGGCGGATGAGTATCATCAGGCTAGCGGTTTGTTGTTGGATGCGTTTAATCAGAATACTTACGGCGGCACAGGTGAGCAGTTTGACTGGGGCTTAGCCAAGGTCGATATTGATTTGCCAATTATTCTAGCAGGCGGGCTTAACACTGATACGGTGGCTGATGCTATTAAACAGGTTAATCCTTATGCGGTGGATGTATCTAGTGGCGTTGAGAGCGAAAAAGGCATTAAAGATATTGATAAAATTAAACAATTTTTAGCCAACATAAGCGCTTTAGTCTAAAAATAGAGAGTATAAATAAGGTGCAGAATATGCTATTAGCGGCATTCTTTTTACAATTGCTATTTTGGATTAGGGTGTAGTAATTGCAAGGGTTTTGCTTTAAAATATCATTTGACCATGAGGTTCAAAGGTCATACTGTTTAATCTTATTTAAAAGGAACTACACATGAAAAAACTACTTATCCCATTTTTTATTTTATTTTCAATCAATGCTTTTGGCAATGCACAAGATATTGCCGATATATTCAATGCTTCATCGACCCCCGTCGAG
This sequence comes from Gammaproteobacteria bacterium, assembly GCA_028599035.1. Lineage (GTDB taxonomy): Bacteria > Pseudomonadota > Gammaproteobacteria > PS1 > Pseudothioglobaceae > Thiodubiliella. The sequence continues at coordinate 7,438 of JAQRMT010000047.1, read as the reverse complement.
CTAGTCGAATCAGGCTGGGCTGGCAATGATGGCGGTAAAGGCTATAAGATATTGCAAGTCGTCGTTAAAGACACTCAACAGGTTGCAGAATTGCATATTAACAACAGCGGCAAAGTAATCGCAGCATTTGATAGCGCCCAAACAGCAGAATTAAATTCCGAGTTTGATTATAAAATGATTGCCACCTTGAAAGATTGGACAGAAATGGGCACTGGCGAATCTGGCCCTATGTATCACATGACATTTGGTGGCTTATCTTTTGAAGGCCCAATGGGTGAAGCGATGGGCAATATGGGACCGTTTTCATCTTTCTTAATTAATATTGGCAAAAATATCTAAGACTAATTAACTTATTTAAACGCTGTCATTGCTAAATAAATATACTCAAGTTATTATTCTGAATGGTTTGCGCTGAGGGGTTTGTTGAGTGTCATTTGTAGCACTTTTATAAAATATGAATAATTACAATTTACCAGATGATAGAGGGCATTTCGAGCAATATGGCGGCGTTTTTATTGCAGAAACACTGATGACAGCGGTTACCGAACTCAAAAATGCTTATGCTAAGTATAAAGAAGATAAAGACTTTATTCATGAGTTTGAACAGGATTTAAAGCATTATGTGGGTCGTGAAACGCCGCTTTATCATGCACAGAATTTAAGTCAAAAATTAGGCGGTACGCAGATTTATCTTAAGCGAGAAGACCTGAACCACACAGGCGCACACAAAGTGAACAACACCATTGGTCAGGCACTTTTGGCAAAACGCATGGGCAAAACCCGTATTATTGCAGAAACAGGCGCTGGCCAACACGGCGTGGCAACGGCAACGGTTGCGGCTCGTTTAGGGCTAGAATGCGTGATTTATATGGGTGAGGTAGATGTAGCTCGTCAAGCGCTGAATGTATATCGGATGAAATTATTAGGTGCTACGGTTGTTCCTGTTACTTCGGGCTCAAAAACATTAAAAGACTCACTTAATGAGGCGATGCGTGATTGGGTAACCAACATTGACGACACTTTTTACATCATCGGCACAGTCGCAGGACCACATCCTTACCCTATGATGGTGCGAGATTTTCAAAGCGTGATTGGCAAAGAGGCAAAAAACCAATTTGCTGAACAAGTTGGTGGCTTACCCGATGCTTTGGTGGCTTGCGTGGGTGGCGGTTCAAATGCGATTGGTTTGTTTCATGCGTTTATTGACGATGCCTTGGTTGAGATTTATGGCGTTGAAGCAGCGGGGCACGGCATAGAAAAAGGCCCGACCGCACACGCCGCACCACTTTGTGCAGGCAGTGTGGGTGTTTTACACGGTAATCGCACCTATTTAATGGAAGATAAAAATGGGCAAATTATTGAAGGGCATTCTATTTCAGCGGGGCTTGATTATCCAGGCGTTGGCCCCGAACACGCCTACTTAAAAGATTCAGGCCGTGCAAAATATGTGGCAATTACTGATAAAGAAGCGCTTGCAGCGTTCCACACTTTAACCAAAACCGAAGGCATTTTGCCAGCGTTGGAATCTTCTCACGCCGTGGCTTATGGCATGAAACTTGCAAAAGAAATGGATAATAGTAAAAATATTATTATCAATCTTTCAGGTCGTGGCGATAAAGATATTCACACCATTGCAGAGCTTGAGGGAATTGAATTTTAATCATCTTATTTTCTGTTTTTACTATAAGTAGATTAGAATAAATATATGAAAGCACAAACTAAAAAAAGCATTCTTTTGCTAGCGTTTTTTTTATATTTTTCTTGCTAATATTTTCCCGTTTATTGAAGATATAGCCGAAGGGCATCATACTTCTATGCATATTGCACAAGAGGGCTTTGTTGCTTTTTTATGCATGATTTCTATTTATATTATTTGGCAAGAAATTGCTGATAGTTATTACAAAGTTGACACTTTAAAGCAAACCTTAAAAAAAGAAATACAAGATAAAAAAACATACTCTCAGCAAGTGCAAATATTAAGAGTGGGTTTATTAGAGGTCTTAAATGGTCAATTTGAACGATGGTCTTTGAGCAAATCCGAACAAGAAGTGGCGTTATTGTTGATCAAAGGACTATCTTTTGAACAAATCAATCAAATTAGAGGAACCAAAGAAAAAACTGTACGCCAACAAGCCTCTACCATCTATCAAAAATCTAATTTAGATGGAAGAAGCCATCTTGCTGCCTATTTTTTAGAGGATTTATTTTAATCGTAGTCAAATAACCCAGTGCTGGGTATTTGTATTTCATCATCGTCATAAATACCTTTTGATGCATTCTGATGACAAGCCTCACAATTTGCAATTGACCCTGCATTTAGCTGTACGATTAGTTTTTCAGGCATCTCTCCATGCTTTCTTTTGATATAGGGTATTTCTGATATTCTTAAAGGAGAGGCGCTACTTGGCAAAGAGCGCATAATTTTTCTTGAGCGTTTAAACGAAGAATATTCAGCGGCATTGTCAGTTAAATAATGCATAATTTGTGCTTTAACAACCTTATCATCAAATGTAATATCCTCTTCAAAGTGGTTCCTTGCTTCTTGTTGTGAGAGCATTTTTTCCCACGACCTAGAGGGCAACAACCCTGGTTGATAGGCAAAATGACAGGCTCCACACTCTTCTAAGTATAAGGCATTTTTGATTGGAGCAACATCAGGCTCTTTATCAAAGAACGAATTAAAAAAACTTGAAAACCCCTCATCATCTGCCTGAATGTAGAGTGAATAAAACGAACTAATGAATAGTAATATAAGTATTAAGTATTTTTTGTACATAATTTTCTCCTAGTTTTGTTTAATAAATTCAATGAAATTCATTTTTTCTTGTGGGCTACACTCGCGCTTGTAAGTAAATTTACAATTGCGCTTTAGCCATTTGTTTATTTTCCTAATGCTGGCTAGTCGTTTTGGGTTGACTTTTACAGATAAAGGCTTGATTTTTTTCTTGGTTTTTATGTGCGCACCGTACCTTTTAAGGTTGTTGGTATGGCAGCTAGCACAGCTTCTACCTGCAACAAACTCTTGGGTCCACATTGTTCTGGCTTTTTTTGTATCTGCCTTAGTGATGTCTGCTCCCCAAGATTGGTATAACTTTTCAAAATTCACTGGCTTAGCATAAGCATTAACACCACATAACAATATAATTAAAAAATATTTTTTCATAGTTTACCTTCTTGATTGAAAAGAACGCTGCTTCCCACTTAACATCATCAATAGTAAATTGATGTTATAAATTTTGCTTGAGTAAACAACGCCACTGATGTGAAAAATAACAGCAAAAAGCATCAATTGTGATAGGTCGTCATGAATACTTTTCGTTAGAAAGGCTTGCGAGTCTGAAAAATGTTGCGTTAAGACATAAAAAGCCCCGTCTAATTCAAACAAACCTTGCGCCAGTAAACCGCTAACACTAATCATGATAAGCATTAACAGCATTATTAAGACCATCATACTGCCGGCAGGGTTGTGGACTTTAAATGCTATTGGCTTATTTCGGATTAGTTTTGAGAGGTAATCAAAAACAGATTTGGGTGCGTACAGATAATTTTTCCACAACGCATTATGAACGCCTATAAGTCCCCATGTAATCCTGCTTATTATTAAACTAGTTAGTAAGTAGCCTAATAAAATATGTGAACTATCGTCATAATAACCATTCCCAGTGATGAAAAGCATAACAAAAAGTATAACTAAGAGCCAATGAAAAACCCTAACAACAACATCAATATTATTTTTATTTTTGTCTAAACACATACAACACGCCACACTTATTAATAATTTATGCAAATTGTAGCAATTGACAATTGAGGTGTATATTGGACAAATGTCTAGTGGAGATATTTTTGATACATATGTCTAAAGAATTAAACAGTGTTAATTTTTTGGGGATTACAGAAGGTATTGAGTTTTAATCCAATTAGAGAAAAATATTTTCTCTTAAATGATATTTTATTAAAATAGAGTCAAATATTTGACCTTATTTTATACTTATGTATAATTAGAGTTAAATACTTAGCCTTATTATTTTATTATGCGTAAACTAAACACGGTTTCCAAAGAAGAAGTAGAAAATCGTTTATCTTTTGATAATCCTTGGTGGGAAAGCAACTCTGTCAGTAAACGATATCAGGAGCTTCCTAAGCGCCATTATTTTTTACCGTTTTATAAATTAACCCAACAATCTGTCAATAGGGCAATTGTATTAATGGGGCCAAGACGAGTGGGTAAAACCGTTATGGCGTTTCAAGTCATAGATGCCTTGTTAAAAAAAGGCGTTAGCCAATACAATATTTTATATGCATCCTTAGAAACACCGTTATATATTGGGCTATCGTTAGAAAAAATAGTCAATATGTTTCAAGATATACATCAACACAGTCGTGAGGCAGAGTTGTGTATTATTTTTGACGAAATTCAATACTTGCCTAAATGGGAAGTGCATTTAAAATCCTTGGTGGATTCCTATCCCGCTTATCAATTTATTGCCACAGGGTCAGCAGCAGCAGCGTTAAAACTTAAAAGCGAGGAATCAGGTGCGGGACGATTTACAGATTTCTTATTGCCACCTTTAACTTTTGCAGAATACTTGTCCTTCATTGGAAAAGAGGGTGCCTTAGTTGAGAAAAGAAACGGCACCTCTGTTACTGCGGATATTGAAGCATTAAATGTTGAATTTATAAATTATTTAAATTATGGCGGCTATCCAGAGGCAGTATTATCGGCTGATGTGCAAGAAGATAGTGGCAGATATATTAAGAGTGATATTATTGACAAGGTATTGCTAAGAGACTTGCCAAGTCTTTACGGCATTAGAGATGTGCAAGAATTGAATAAACTATTCACTGTTATTGCCTACAATACCAGCAATGAAATTAGCTTAGAGTCCCTGTCTCAATCATCTGGTGTCTCTAAAAACACTCTAAAAAAGTATCTTGAGTATTTAGAGGCAGCATTTTTAATCAAAATCGTTCATCGTGTTGATATAAATACCAAGAAACTTCAACGCGTTACTAGATTTAAAGTGTATTTAACCAATCCTTCGATACGAGCAGCGTTGTTTGGTGCTATTAAAGACGGCGACAAGGCGATGGGCGGATTGGTTGAAACAGCAATATTTAGTCAATGGGTTCACCACAATTATGTTGATTTACATTATGCCCGTTGGAGCGATGGCGAAGTTGATATTGTTAATACAAAGCATAATTGGTGTGTAGAAATTAAGTGGTCTGATTTGGTTGTTAAAGATGCTAGAAAGCTCGGAAGTTTTATTAAATACATCCAACAAAATGAAACTTTAAAAAATGTAGTTACTACTAAAACAATTAATCAAGAGCGTGCCATTAACGATGTGTTGATTGAATTTATACCTAGTGCTTTATACGCTTATATGCTGGGAAAAAATTATTTTGAAAGTGTGCAGACTACAGAACAAGGCAATTTATCTTGAATGGGTTTATTTTTACTAGTTTTTTTAATTTGATTTTTTTCTTAACCACCAGAATAATATCAATAATTGAAGTAACAACAGTGGGACGGTTGATAACAGCACAACTTCCCAGCCAAAATTAAACACAAACCAGCCTGCGGACAGCGAAGCTACGGCTTGCATGCCAAAAATTAGAAAGTCATTGATGGACTGCACTTTAAATCTTTCAAGGTCGTGATAAGCGCGCGGCAATAAGCTGGTACCGCCGATAAATAGAAAATTCCAACCAAGCCCTAACAGAATTAATGACACCCAATAGTCATGCAAACTATGGCTGTAGCCAATGAAAATACAGACTAAATATAATATAATGCCGGTTATCATCATTTTACTGAGCCCCAATAATTTGACAATCATTGGGGTAAATAAAGAAGGCAAGAACATCGCAATCACATGGGATTGAATTACAAATTTGGTTTGCGCTAGTGAAAAGCCATCAATAATATGCATACTCATTGGCGTGGCAGTCATGATGTAGCTCATAATCACATAACCTACTGCGGCGCTGGATATAGCAATGATAAAGACGGGTTGTTTGATGATAATTTTTAAACTTCTGCCCGATTGTGTTTGTTTGGCTGCAGGGGCGTGGTTTGATTGATAAAACCACAGTAGCAAAAACGCAAGCACAAAGCAAACGCTGAGCAGCAAAAATGAGCCAACAAAAGGGGTATCAGACCAGTCTTTTCCTAGCGTTGCAAGCTCTGGCCCTAAAAAAGCAGAAACCAAACCACCAATCAATACAGCCGAAGTTGCTGTTGTACTGAGGCTTTTATCAACGCTTTCAATAGCGGCAAATCTAAATTGATTCATGGTTGCTGTGGTAGCACCAAATAAGAAAGTGGCCAGGCAAAATAAATAAAACGATTTTATCTCTAAGGCAGTGATAGCAAGTGCAATGACGGCAATTGTATAAATACAGACCCCTAAGAAGGTGCGTCTTCTGCCAATTTTAGACATAATATAGACAACAGGAATAATGCTGGCAGCAGTGCCTGTCACAATCATTGCCACTGGCAAAGTTGATAAACTGGCGTATGGCGCTAGAGATTGGCCGATGATGCCGCCTAGAAAAATAACAAAAACGCCTAGAGACATAAATAACGACAAACTGATTGTCAGCAACCAAACATTACGGGGTAGTGAGCGCATTTATTTTTTCGCTGGTCGGTGCCAATTTTTTAGATTGACTTGTTTGGTACGACTTAAGCCGAGTTGGCTTTCTGGCACATCTTTAGTGATGGTTGAGCCCGCACCAATGGTGACATTTTTGCCAATTTTAACGGGTGCGACGAGTTGGGAGTTAGAGCCGACAAATGTGCCATCTTCAATAATAGTTTGGTGCTTGTTGGCACCGTCATAGTTACAAGTAATCACGCCAGCACCGATATTGACATTGTTGCCCATAGTGGTGTCGCCCACATAGCTTAGGTGTGAGATTTTTGAGTCTTTGCCAATGATGGATTTTTTTATTTCAACAAAGTTACCAATTTTGGCGTTTTTGCCGATATTGGCCTCTGGACGAATGCGCGCAAATGGACCGATGGATGTACCCCCACCAATAATAGCACCTTCAATCACAGAGTTTGGAAAAATAACCACATTATTACCGATTTTAGCGTTTTTTATTATACAATTCGGCGCAATTGTTGTATTGTTTCCAAGTGAAACATTGCCCTCAATTAGCACATTAATATCAATTTCACAGTCTTGTCCGAAGCTTAAACGACCACGGCAATCAAAACGAGCGGGGTCTTTTAGTGTTAAGCCTTGTCGCATGAATTGATTAGCTTGGTTTTGTTGAAAGGTTCTTTCTAATTCTGCCAATTGCACTTTGTCATTCACCCCTGCCACCTCAAATTCGTTTTTTGTAATAACGGATGCGACGGTTTTCCCATCTTTCACCGCCATTGCAATAATATCGGTTAAATAAAACTCGCCCTGCGCATTAT
>JAQRMT010000046.1 GCA_028599035.1 Gammaproteobacteria bacterium | reverse complement strand
TTGGGTAATTTCTGCTTCGCTCAGTCCGCCTTCAGGACCGATTAAAATGGTTGCCTGACTGGTTGAATCCATTGCTAATAAAGTTTGTTTGGCGCGGTGGTGTAAGACAAAGCCGTTCGCAGTTGGTTGTTGTAAAAAGTCTGTTAAATTAATAGGAGTGACCACTTCTGGCACAACGGAGCGACCTGATTGTTCGCAGGCACCAATCACAATTTTCTGCCAATGAGATTGGCGTTTGATTGATTTTTCACCTTTGAGTTTAACCACACAGTGCTCAGTCAAAATGGGGATAATTTTATTCACACCTAACTCCACGGATTTTTGTATTAAAAAATCCATTTTTTCGCCTTTGGCAATGCCTTGTGCCAAGGTAAGATTGAGTTTTGATTCACAGAGGTTTTGCGTTTTTTCTAAGATTTGAAGCACACATTCTTTTTTAGATTGTAGTACTTTGGCGCTGTAATTCATCCCATTGCCATTAAATAAAATGATGTTTTGCCCGATTGGGAAACGCAATACTTTGGTCAAATGATGTGCGCCAAACGCATCTAGCGTTAATTCATTGCCGATGCTTAAAGGGGTATTTTGATATAAACGCACATTTTTCATAATGTTGTTAGACTCTCACTCTATAATTCTAAAAATGATACCAAAAAATAGAAGGGAGAGATTACTAAGCCAACTTGAGGATGGTGCTTTGGTAATTATCAGCACCAATCCTGAGCAGCTGCGCAATGGCGATGTGCATTACCCTTTTCGCCCACACAGTGATTTTTGGTATTTAACAGGCTTCACTGAGCCTGAGGCAGTTGCAGTTTTTTCAAAAGAGAATTACACGATTTTTTTGCGTGACCGAGATCCAGCACGGGAGATTTGGGATGGCGAGCGATTGGGCGTTGCCAATGCACCGAAAATTTTAAAAGCAGATAAAGCTTACCCTATTAGTGAATTAAAAACACAATTACCGCAATTAGTCAAAAATGCGGTAATGCTGTATTACGATTTTAAACCGTGTACGCTAGATGATAAAATCATGGCGTGTTTGATGGCAACTAATATGCAATCACTAGGCGAATGCCTAAACGAAATGCGTCTGATTAAAGACAAAAACGAGATTGCACTGATGCAAAAAGCCGCTGATATTTCCACACAAGCACACCAACTGGCAATGCAGAAAACCAAAGTAGGTCTGTTTGAATATGAGATTGCCAGTATTTTTGATGCTAGTTTTGGCAAGAATAACACTGAACACGCTTATACGCCAATTGTGGCAGGTGGTAAAAACGCCTGTATATTGCATTATATTAACAACAATCAAGTGTTAAATGAAGGTGATTTATTGCTGATTGATGCGGGCTGTGAGGTGGATGGTTATGCGTCAGATATCACTCGCACCTTTCCAGTAAGTGGAAAATTTAGTGTGGCACAACGGCAAATCTACCAAATTGTGCTGGATGCACAACTGGCTGCGATTAAGTGCATTAAACCAGGCGAGATAGTTACTAAACCTCATCAAATTGCGACAAAAATTATCCAGCAAGGATTGATTAAGTTGGGGATTTTGCAATCTGATGGTAAATTATCACAGTTTTATATGCACGGCACAGGGCATTGGCTGGGGCTAGATGTGCACGATGTAGGTAGTTACAAGAAAAATGGACAACATCGCCAATATCAGGCGGGCATGATGACCACAGTCGAACCAGGCATTTATATCCGTAAGGATGATAAAATTAACTCGATGTATTGGGGTATTGGGGTTAGAATTGAGGACGATATTTTAGTAACAGAGAATGGCAACCGTATTTTAACCAAGAATTTAGCAAAAACGATTGATGAAATAGAACACTTAATGAGAGAGAAATGAACATACAAGAGGCAATAAAAGCAGTCATTGCAAAACAAGATTTAACCGAAAGTGAGATGGGCTCTGTGATGCACGACATTATGACGGGCAAGACGCAAGACGCTCAAATTGGGGGTTTTTTGGTGGGTTTGTCAATTAAAGGCGAGACTGTGGCTGAAATTACTGCGGCGGCAAAAGTGATGCGTTCCTTAGCATCGGGCGTTACCATTCACAACTCACAGCACTTGGTTGATACTTGTGGCACTGGCGGTGACGGCTTGGGGTTGTTCAATATCTCAACTGCCTGTGCATTTGTGGTGGCAGCGGCTGGCGGATCAGTCGCTAAACACGGCAATCGCTCTATTTCGTCAAAATCTGGCAGCGCTGATGTCTTAGAGGCGGCGGGCGTTAATCTAGACATGGCGCCAGAAAAAATCAGCAAAAGTGTGGAAAAAATTGGCGTTGGTTTTATGTTTGCACCCGCACACCACTCAGCGATGAAGCACGCTATTGGCGCACGCAAAGCATTAGCAGTGCGCACTATTTTTAATGTTCTAGGTCCACTAACTAACCCAGCAAAAGCGCCGTATCAAGTGATGGGCGTTTATGACAAAGCGTTAGTTGAGCCGATTGCCAATGTGCTGAAAGGCTTAGGCTCTAAGCATGTTATGGTAGTGCATTCTAAAGATGGACTAGACGAAATCTCAATTGCAGATGATACTTTCGTTGCCGAACTAAAAGACGGCAAGGTTACTACTTATACCATCAACCCAACAGAATTTGGCCTGCCACTCGGTAATTTAGACGATATTAAAGCAGAAGATGCAGACAGCTCACTGGTGTTAATTCAACAAGCCTTAGACGGCAAAGAAGGTACTGCTAAAGACATTATTGCACTCAATGCTGGTGCGGCAATTTATGTATCGGGCGTGGCTGATTCGCTACAAGCAGGTGTTGATAAGGCTATCAAAATTTTAAACAGTGGCGCAGCACATCAAAAACTTGATGACTTCGTTAAAGAAAGCACAGGATGTTAATATGAGTGATAAAGCAACCAACCTAATTTGGATTGATTTAGAAATGACAGGCTTACTGCCAGAAACAGATGTCATTATTGAAATTGCCACCATCGTTACCGACAAAAATCTCAAAATTTTAGCAGAAGGTCCCGCACTTGTTATTCACCAAAGTGAGGTGGTTTTAGCGGGTATGGATAAGTGGAATACCGAGCATCATACTGCCTCTGGTTTGGTTCAGCGTGTTCGAGAGAGTGCTACTTCTAGCAAACAAGCAGAAAAACAAACCATCGAATTCCTCAAAAAATATGTAGAGGTTGGTGCCTCTCCGATGTGCGGCAATACCGTCTGCCAAGATAGGCGTTTTTTATACAACTATATGCCTGAATTAGAAAAGTTTTTCCATTATCGCCATATTGATGTTTCTACCCTTAAAGAACTGGCTGTGCGTTGGAACCCGAATGCAGTTATGGTGCGCGAAGGAGAATCGGTACATTTGGCGTTGGCTGATATTCGTGATTCTATTAACGAACTCAAACATTACAGAAAAACTTTTATTGATGTTTGAAAATTACTTTAATGTATAATGTTTGGTTTTCTGTAGCAGAGAAATAAGAATATATAAATTGAAAAGGAGTAAATTATGAACATACAACCAGACATTATTAATCGAAATAAAATCAAGAATGTCATTAATCCAAATGATTTGCCAAATTTGAGTTTTGATATTCCCGACAATCCAAACGCAATGTTAAACTCTAAAAATAAAACTTTTGCAAAAAGACTAAAAAACAAAGAAGACTTAAAATAGCATGACTGAATTAGACATTGGCTTCAAAAATGATTTTATTGAAGCATTAGATAATATAGTTTGCAGATTGGGTCAAGGTGCCAACATTTGCAGTCGTGATGTTGACGATCAATTTATATTTGCGTGTGTTGAGTCTCTAGAAGAAGAAATTATCAACAATAAAATCGATATATTTACTGCCGTTCATGGAAAAATAAACCGCTATATTAGCGACTTTAATGTCGCCCCAAAAGATAGCATTGATGAACAAAAAACTTATTTTTTTATTTTTCATACGCTATATGAAAGATTCCTCCCTAAAAATAATGAAATTCTAAAAATAATTCTTTATACTATGGTTTATATATTTGACGATTTATTGCATCTTGTCAATGCAAGAAGACAAGCGTTAAACGAAAGAGTCTGTCAAATGATAACAGATGAAAATCTATTCAAAAAAACAGGTGATATTGGCTTATATTTGACTTACAAGTGTCTCTATAAAAACGCTGAAGAAAATCAAAAAAACCCCTAAAACTTGGCTATCCCCCGCAAAAATTAATTTATTTTTGCACATCAATTCAAAACGAATAGATGGCTATCACAATCTACAAACGATTTTTCAATTACTAGATTATTGCGATGAGCTCAACTTTGTTATTAAAAAAGATGGCGTTATAACACGCATCAGTGGCAATAAAGATATACCGCCAGAGCAAGATTTAATCATCAAAGCTGCCAAAACACTACAAAAAGTAACAAATACTCGTCTGGGAGCTGATATTTCTGTGATAAAAAACATCCCTGCGGGGGGTGGTTTGGGGGGTGGCAGTTCAAATGCGGCGGCCACATTGATTGCACTCAACCAATTATGGAACACACAATATTCAAAAAAACAACTGATGGAAATCGGCTTAACACTGGGCGCAGATGTGCCAATTTTTATTGCTGGGCATAGCGCCTGGGCGGAAGGTGTGGGCGAAATTCTAGTGCCAATGGATTTACCAAGACACTATTTTTTAGTGGTTTCTATTAATAAAGCCATCTCTACTAAAGAAATTTTCTTGCATAAAGCATTGACAATGACCCCCATACTAGGGAAAATGTGCCCTTTCTCAGAGTTAATCAATCCACACAATGATTGTCTTGAGGCAAGTATAGAGTTAGAAAGCGAGGTTTTAACAGCATTAACGCATTTAAAATCCACTGAAAATTACCTCTATCAGCCGAGGATGACAGGCACAGGAAGTTGTGTTTTTGTGGAATTTAAACATGAGAAAGATGCTTTGGTAGCACTTAATAATCTACCAAAGCACTGGTCGGGTTTTGTAGCGCAAGCGCTTGATACCTCGCCGTTATTAACTTAACAGTTGATAACAACCTTAATTGGGCTGTCGCCAAGCGGTAAGGCAACGGGTTTTGATCCCGTCATGCGCAGGTTCAAATCCTGCCAGCCCAGCCAATTTACTTTCTTTTTCACTGCATTTTTCTTTCTTCCCGTAGTGTTAAATTTTCAAAATACTCAGTTGTATAGGTCGCCCTATACGCCTTCGTGTTTTTAAAATTTGCCTTGCAGAATAAAAAATACTTTGTGAAAAAAAATACTTATAAAACTAGTATAATTCAAACACTTTAATAGTTAACCAATCTCTATGTCACTTGACACAATTAAAATTTTTAGCGGCAACGCCAATCCATTGCTTTCTGGTGAGATTATTTCAAGCCTCAATATTGCGCAGGGAAAGGCGATAGTAGGTCAATTTAGCGATGGAGAATCGCAGGTTGAAATCTTAGAAAATGTGCGTGGTTGCGATGTGTTTGTTTTACAGCCTACTTGCGGACCATCACCAGCAGAAACCTTGATGGAATTATTGGTTATAGTTGATGCCTTGAAACGCTCTTCTGCTGCCCGCATTACCGCTGTTGTGCCGTATTTTGGCTATTCCAGACAAGACCGCCGCTCCCGTTTAACACGAGTGCCTATTACTGCAAAATTAGCTGCCAAAATGGTTGAAGCATCTGGCGTTGATAGGATTTTAACCATTGACTTGCATGCTGATCAAATTCAGGGGTTTTTTGATATTCCCATTGACAATATTTATGCACAACCCGTGTTGGTTGATGATATTCTGTCTCAAAATTACGATGATATTGTTGTCGTATCCCCTGATGTTGGAGGCGTTGTGCGTGCGCGTGCTGCTGCTAAAAAACTCAATGACGCTGATCTTGCAATTATTGATAAGCGCCGTCCAGCACCAAATATGGTAAGAATAATGAATGTGATTGGCGACATCGAAGATAGAACTTGCGTGCTAATTGATGATATGGTGGATACCGCTGGCACACTCTGTCAGGCAGCCGACATCTTAAAAGAAAAAGGCGCTAAAAAAGTAGTGGCTTATGCCACACACGCCGTTTTATCCGGCAATGCCATTAGTAATATCACCAACTCTGCACTTGATGAATTGGTCATAACCAACACCATTCCTTTAATTCAAGCAGCAATTAAATGTAACAAAATTAGACAATTGTCCATCGCACCAAAATTAGCGGAAGTGATTAAACGCATTAGCGAAGAACAATCTATTAGTGCAATTTTTTCTGACTAGTCAAAAACCCATTCAAGGCGACGATTTATGTATAATTGCCTCTTTGGAATTTCGTAACACAATTAACTTATGAAAAATACAACAAAAGCGCATAAACAAACCTTAGAAAAACTCATCATGATTGGCAAAGAAAAGGGTTATTTAACCTATTCTGAGCTAAATGACTTACTACCAAAGGATTTGCTAACGCAAGAACAAATCGAACCGATTGTTACCATTTTAGAAGAATTGGACATTGTCGTTTCTGACACTATTCCTGATGCAGATACCTTGGTTGTAGAATCAGGCGCTAAAGCACAATCAACTTCTGCTGAGGCTGCCATTGCCGCATTAGCAGCACTAGATTCAGAATTCGGTAGAACCACTGACCCAGTTAGAATGTATATGCGTGAAATGGGCGTGGTAGATTTGTTAGAACAAGAAGACGAAATTCGTATTGCCAAAGAAATTGAAGCAGGTGTGTTTGAAATTATGCAAGCAATCACGCTATACCCAGTCATCACTGAGCATTTCTTCAAGGCGCACACTCGACTTGAAGAAGGAAAATGTAAAATTACTGATGTTATTATTGGTTATCAAGGCGATGCAGAAGATTTTGCCAAGAAAAAAGCAGCATTTGATGCAGGCGAATTTGACGACGATGAAGAATACGAAGAAATGGAAGAAATGGAATACACAGGTCCAGACGAAGACCAAGTGTATGTACGCTTTGACAAAGTTTCAAAATTATCTAAGACTTATCAAAATGCCAATAAAAAACACGGTTTCCGTGACAAAAAAACCATTGTTGCACGCGAAAAATTATCAACCAGCTTATCAGATTTGCGTCTAGCGCCAAAATTAGTCACCGCTATGGTGGCAACTATTTGCGAGCGTGTTGAGCAAGTCAAAAAACAAGAAAAAACTGTACAAAATGCTTGCTTATACGCTGGCATGGAAAGAGCTCAATTCTTTGAATTATTTACCAATAACGAAACTAACTTTGATTGGCTAGAAAAAGCCACATTAGATAAAAAAATCGTAGATGCTTTAGCGAGCAGCAAAGATGAGATTTATTACGCACAAAAAAATCTTCGTAGCCACGAAGAAGAAATGCAGCTTACCATTATTGAATTAAAAACACTAAACAAGCTTTATCGCCGTGGCGACCGACACGCTAAGAAAGCAAAAGCACAAATGATTGAAGCAAATTTGCGTTTGGTTATCTCAATCGCTAAAAAATACGCCAACCGTGGTTTGCAATTCTTAGACCTTATTCAAGAGGGTAATGTCGGTTTAATGAAGGCGGTTGATAAGTTTGAATATCGCCGTGGTTATAAATTTTCAACCTACGCAACTTGGTGGATTCGCCAAGCCATTACTCGCTCAATTGCCGATCAGGCCCGCACTATCCGTATTCCAGTGCATATGATTGAAACCATTAACAAGCTCAACCGCGTTAAACGCCAATTACTACAAAAATACGGTCGTGATGCAACACCTGAAGAGTTGGCAGTGGAGATGGAATTACCAGAATACAAAATTATTAAAATTTTGAAAATCGCCAAAGAGCCTCTATCCATGGAAACCCCAGTAGGCGATGATGAAGATTCTAATATTGGTGATTTTATTGAAGACACTAATCTTTCTTCACCTGTAGAAATCACCACCAAAGAAAGCCTAAGAGAGACAACAGGTGATTTACTTGCCAACCTCTCATCTAGGGAGGCAAAAGTATTGAAAATGCGCTTTGGTATTGATATGAACACCGACCACACGCTAGAAGAGGTGGGTCGTCAATTTGATGTAACGCGTGAACGCATTCGCCAAATTGAAGCAAAAGCATTGCGCAAACTTAGACACCCTTCTAGGGCGCACAAATTGCAAAGCTTCCTAGAATAACTATTTTTCGGGCCTATAGCTCAGTTGGTTAGAGCAATCGACTCATAATCGATTGGTCCTTGGTTCAAGTCCAAGTAGGCCCACCAAATTACTTCCTACCGATAAGGTATGATGGTCGCATGATTTTTGACAAAATTCTCCCTCAATTAATTGAACTCACTGCCAATGTGGGTGAAGAGATTTTGTCGTGTTATGAAAACGACCTTAAAATCACATTCAAGACCGACGAAACGCCACTCACGATTGCTGATAAAAATGCGCACCAATCTATTGTTAATGTCTTATCTCACTTAACACCAAACACACCAATCTTATCTGAAGAATCTGATGCGATTACCTTTAATCAGCGTTTAAAATGGGACGAATATTGGCTGATTGATCCATTGGACGGCACCCGAGATTTCATAGAAAAAACGGGGGAGTTTTGTATTTGTATTGCCTATATTAAAAACCATCAGGCGATTTTCGGATTGGTTTATGCGCCGCTCACTCACACACATTATTACGGCTTTGATAACGAGACTTATCAATACCGCAACAACACCAGAACACGCCTAAATGCACTCACAGCAGCGCAGCCACTACGCATAGTAACTGGGCATTATTCAGCGCACAACCCACAATTACAAACACATCTTGAACAACTTGGCGAACACCAAGTTTCTTACTTAGGCAGTGCGCTGAAATTTTGTAAAATTGCCGAAGGTGAATATGACTATTATCCTAGATTTGGTCTTTGTTCTGAATGGGACACGGCGGCAGGGGTTTGTATTTTGCAAAATGCAGGTGGCTCAGTGGTTGATGAAAATGGCAACCCACTCAGATACAATGCCAAAGACGACATGCTGTCCCCTATTTTCTTTGCCTCAGGAAAAGCGTAACGACAAATCAACAGCTTGGATGTTTTTAGTAATAGCGCCAATAGAAATATAATCAACACCCGTTTCAGCTACTGCTGCAATCGTATTTTCATCAATGTTGCCAGAGGCCTCTAAGGGCAATTTATCGCTCGCCAACACCACGGCTTGGGTTAAATCAGCAATGGAAAAATTATCACAAAGCACCCTACTGATGCCCACTAAATCCAATGTTTCGGTGAGTTGCGCCAAGTCTTCTACTTCAACAATTAACGGCAAATTTGGGTATTGAGCAGTTGCCAAATGGACAGCATTTTTGATTGATCCTGCGGCAATAATATGATTTTCTTTGAGCATAACGCAATCATATAATCCCATGCGATGGTTCACACCGCCGCCACATTTTACTGCCTGTTTTTGTGCCAATCTTAATCCGGGAATGGTTTTTCTAGTGTCTAAAAGTTGAGTATTGGTATGTGCTATTTTGCTCACTAAATACTGGGTTTTCGTTGCCACAGCACTGAGTGTTTGTAAGAAATTAAGTGCCACTCTTTCTGCACTAATAATCGCCCTAGAAGGGCCTGATAAAGTGCATAAAACCTGATTTTTCTGAATGTTATCGCCCTCACTCAACTGCCATTCAATTTGAATATTATCATCCAATGCTAAAAAGGCAGTTTGTGCATATTCAATACCACAGATTACTGCCGATTCTCTAGCAATAATCTGCGCTGATACCGTCTTATCATCCAGCAAACTGGCAGACACATCGCCTGTGCCAATATCCTCATTTAATGCCAAGGCAACAATATCGCTTATCTTATTCATTAATAAATTCACCAATAAGTTGCGCCGATTCTTCGCTGGCATTTAGATTAAGTTGTTGGTGGATTTTTTTAAATTCTGCAACTAAATTTTGCCCATCGCTGTTTAAAATCTTCATAGCGTGTTGGGCAATATTTTCTCCATTCGCATCCCCTTGAATAAGTTCCGGCACTAAGGATTTATTGGCAATAATATTAGGCAAACTAACCCATTTTATTTTGACCAATCTGGAGGCAATAAAATAACTAAACGCTGACAATTTATACACCACCACCATCGGCACACCAATCAACGTCAACTCTAAAGCAGCCGTACCACTAGCCACCAACACCAAATCCACCTGCGGCATTCGCTGGTGTGCATCACCCACAGAAATACGCACATTTGCATCAGCAGCCAGTGGTTTCGCCCACGCAAGCAACTCATCATTTGCCAATGCCATGTGAAACTTTAACTGCGGGTCTTGCTGCATCATTATTTGCGCCGCTGCCAGTAATTCAGGCAATAATCTGGTTACTTCACCCACTCGTGAGCCAGGCATGAGTAGAATGGTTTTGGTGCTTTGATAATTCTCCCTAGGACGCAGTGTTTCTGCCAAAGGATGCCCAACAAAAACAGCTCGTTGCTTGTGTTTTTGATAAAAATCCACCTCAAAGGGAAACAGGCATAATACCAAATCAGTTGATTTTTTGATTTTCTTAATTCTCGATTGCCGCCACGCCCACACTGATGGTGAAATAAAATGCACAGTTTTAACGCCCCGCTGTTTAAGTTTCTTCTCAATCACAAAATTAAAATCAGGACCATCGACCCCAATAAAAACATCAGGCTTGTTGGCAGAAAAATAATCAATCATGGTTTTGCGTAATCGTAATAGGGAAGGTAGCTTTTTCAACACCTCGCTAAAGCCCAT
>JAQRMT010000045.1 GCA_028599035.1 Gammaproteobacteria bacterium | reverse complement strand
ATTAAGTGGCTAAGGGCGTTGATAAGATGAAAAAACCAAATTAGAATTAGAGCATAAAAGACTTTATGATCTATACATGAAAGATGGTATTTCCGTATCAGGATTTGAGAGAACAGCCAAACCTATTGATGAGCGATTAGACGAATTAGAAAAATCTATTCCTGAGGCTGAAGCACAGATTGATATTTTAAAAGACAATGCACTGAATGAAGATACACTACAACAAGAGGGGAGAAATCTTTATGACAAGTGGAACAGTTTAAGCGACAAGGAAAAAATATCAGTGATTCAAACCTTAACCGATAGTATCAGGGTGTGTAACGAAGAAGTGGAGATAAATCTCCACTTTTCGCCTGTCTTGGTAAATGACGGCAACTTCTACACACAACCTGTTGGCTGAGGCATACCACCGTATTTAGTGATAGGCTTCATTGGGCCAGTCAGCCATTCTTTGAATAAGATTTTTTTGTCAATACCAACCACTTTGGCAAAAGTTCTAATCGGCGGGACGGATGAATTTTCAGCGAAATACTCTCTGGCGGCCATGATTTGAGTTACCATGCTTTCGGTGAGTTCTATGTCGTCTTCTTTTGCCATTTCATGCATAATTTCTTCGCTCCAAATAGTTGGGTCAACCAAATATCCATTTCCTGTTCTCTCTAGTGCCATTTTATTTTTCCTTAATATAGTGATTAAAAACATATTATAGTTAATTACCCAACTTATTTGCTTGGTTTTTATAAGGGAATAATATTTACGGTATAATTCAGCAACTATGGACTGGATGCAACTTACCTTAAAAACTTCAAAACAACAGGCAGATTTTGTCAGTGAAGTTTTGATGGGCTTAGGTAGTGTTTCCGTTACTTTTAGTGACACCAATGATGATGCAATTTTTGAGCCAAAAGTGGGCGAAACGCCGTTGTGGCAGAATGTAACAATCACCGCATTGTTTGATGTTGGCATTGAACAAGATTATGTTAAAGATACTTTAGAACAAATTTGTGATACTAATGAGGTGAATTTTGCTTTATTAAAAGACCGGGTTTGGGAAGATGAATGTAAAAAAGATTTTCACGCCATGCAATTCGGCAAACGATTGTGGATTTGCCCATCGTGGGAAGATAGCGCTCGATTACCCAGTGACGCGGTGGTAATTGATATGGATCCTGGGCTGGCATTTGGTACAGGAACACACCAAACCACAGATTTGTGTTTGCAGTATTTGGATGAAAATCCGCCCATTGGTCAAAGCGTGATTGATTACGGTTCAGGCACAGGCATCTTGGCAATTGCCACCGTTAAATTGGGCGCTAATCAGGCAGTTTGTGTGGATAATGACCCGCAAGCAGTGATTGCCACGCTAAGTAATATCAAAAATAATCAATTAGAGCCTCAGATTTCTGCCTTGCATACGGACAATGAAAGGCAGTTGGAAAAGGTGGATTTATTGATTGCCAATATCTTGGCAAAGCCTTTGGTGGACTTGTGTGTACATTTTTCTACATTGGTGAAATCAGGTGGACAACTCGTTTTATCAGGCATTTTACACGACCAAGTGGAGAGGGTATTGAGCGCCTATGGCGAGTATTTTTCAGAGTTAAGTGTAATGCAAAAAGATGACTGGTGTCGAGTGAATGGCACAAGAAAATAAATGAAACAAGTAAGATTCATCTAAGGAATAAAATGAAAAAACAAATTAGAGCAGTGTCGTTAATCTCAGGTGGATTGGATTCATTGTTAAGCACAAAATTATTACTGGATCAAGGTATTCATGTAGAGGGGATTAATTTTTTTACGGGGTTTTGTGTAGAGGGGCATACCCATGCCATTCGCAAGCAAAAAAAAGACAAGCCAAAACGCAATAACGCTCTATGGGTGGCAGAACAACTCGGCATTAAATTACACATTATCGATGTGATTGAAGAATATCGAGATGTGCTTCTAAACCCCAAGCATGGTTATGGTAAAAACATGAACCCTTGTCTTGATTGTAAGGGGTTTATGGTAAAAAAAGCCAAGCAATGGATGGAGGAAAACGAGTTTGACTTTATCATTACTGGCGAGGTGATGGGGCAACGCCCGATGTCGCAACGCAAAGAAACCATGCCGATTGTACAAGCAGAATCAGGGGCAGATGATTTGTTATTGCGCCCCTTGTGTGCCAAACATTTGCCAGAAACCAAAGCAGAAATTGAAGGCTGGGTAGACCGAGAAAAACTGTTAGATTTTTCAGGCAGAACACGCAAACCACAAATGGCTTTAGCCAAACAATACGGATTTGATGATTATGCCACACCAGCAGGTGGTTGTTGTTTTTTAACCGATAAACAATATTCAGATAAGCTAGTGGATATGTGGCAATCTCGTGGCAATCGTGATTATCAATTGGATGATTTAATGATGCTCAAAGTTGGCAGACACATTCGACCAAATCAGCGTTTTAAAATGATTGTTGCCAGAGAAGAAGGCGAGGTTAAATTTTTAGAAGGCTATCGCAACCAATATGCAAACCTATATCCAACCAGTTGTAATGGCCCATTGGCACTAATTGATGGCGAACCCACTCAAGAAGACCTGCAAATTGCCGCCAAAATCCTAGCGCGTTATTCCCAAGGGCGGGATGAGGATAGTGTCAATGTAGAAATAAAATTAGACACTGGCATTATGCAAATGTTAAGTGTTAAGCCATTTTCAGCCGATGAAATCCAAAAAGACTGGATGGTTTAAAAAGTTAGTCAGCGTGTTACAATAACATTGCCTTTTAACCATTTTTTAGCAGAATCTGACTTTGAGTTTTAACTTGTCAAGGTTCAACCTTGACAATTAGCCACCACCGACAGCCTTAATAATTTCACAAATATCGCCTTCGTTTAGGGGAAATTCAGCGTGGTTTGATTTGGGGATAATGGTTTTATTGACTTCTAGGGCAATGCGTTGGTTTTGATAGTCAAGTTTTATGATTAGATCGGCAGCAGTTGAATCATCGGCAATTTCAAGCTGTTTGCCATTGACTTGTAAGATCATGTATTCATTTTGCCAATGGCACAAGAAACAAAGGATTTTGCTTTGGCTTTTGCTGAGTTAAAGCCTTGTACTGAGTCGGTTTCAGGGTAACCTAAACTGAGTAGAGCTTTAGTCACTTCATCGTGTTTGGCATCCTCAACCTCAATATCAACCGTGCCTTGTTTGACATTTACTTTAGTGCTTTCGGTGTTAAATTCTGCATTAAGTTTTTTGGTAATTGTGCCTGCACAACCACCACATTTGATGTTTTCAACCGTGATATTCATAGTAATTTCCTCATTCAATTTAGTAAGGTTATTATATCACCCCAATTTGATGATTTGAGCGTCATTCCAAGCGTCATTTATGATAAAATCCTCAGAGTTTTTATTCAGGAGTATTTTGGTGTCGCAAGTTGCCTTATTAGCATTAGAAGATGGTCAGATTTTCAAAGGAAAATCAATTGGTGCTAATGGCAATACAGTTGGTGAGGTGGTGTTTAATACCTCAATGACAGGCTACCAAGAAATCCTCACCGACCCTTCTTATGCGCAACAAATTGTTGCACTAACTTATCCACATATTGGCAACACAGGCACCAATAAAGTTGATGAAGAATCTGCTAAGATTTATGCGGCTGGTTTGATTATTCGTGATTTACCACTATTGCATAGCAACTGGCGTAATACAATGCCTTTAGATGAATATTTACAATTAAATAACATCGTTGCAATTAGTGACATTGATACTCGTGCTTTAACACGCCGTTTGCGTGAAAAAGGTGCACTCAAAGGTTGTATTGTGACAGGTGATGATATTGATGAGGCGGCGGCTATTGAAAAAGCACAATCTTTTGCTGGACTCAAAAACACAGATTTAGCAAAGGTGGTGTCAACCAGTGAACAATACGCATTTAATGAGGGCTCTTATTCGCTTGAAGAAGGTGAATTTGGCTCATTGAATGCAAAATTTAAAGTGGTTGTTTATGACTACGGTGTAAAGAAAAATATTCTAAGAATGTTGGTAGACCGAGGCTGTGATTTGACTGTGGTGAATGCGCAAACGCCAGTTGAGGATGTTTTGGCGATGAATCCTGATGGTGTGTTTTTATCTAATGGTCCAGGTGACCCTGAACCGTGCGATTATGCGATTAAAAATATTCAAATCTTGTTGGAAAAAAATATGCCAATGTTTGGCATTTGTTTAGGTCATCAATTGTTGTCGCTAGCAAGTGGTGCGACAACTGAAAAAATGGGGGTTGGTCATCATGGTGCTAACCACCCTGTACAAGATTTGAACTCTAAACAGGTGATGATTACCTCACAAAATCACGGTTTTGCTGTATCGTACAGTGATATGCCAAGCCATCTTGAAGTAACACACAAATCGTTATTTGACAATACCATTCAAGGCATTAGAGTGACCGGTAAGAAAGCATTTGGTTTTCAAGGGCATCCTGAAGCCTCGCCAGGACCACATGATATGAGTCATTTGTTTGATGCTTTTATACAGGAGATGAGTCAATGAAAAATTTACTAACGAGTTTTTTATTTTTGACACTTAGTTTTGCTGTCACAGCAGAAGATATTGATTTGTTTGAAGACACCAATAGAGTGATTTTTGAATTTAATCAAGGATTGGATGAGGCTGTTTTTGAGCCAACTGCCAAGGCTTATAAAGAGAATATTCCTAAAACGGCACAAACTCGAGTGAGTGATTTCTTTTCTAATATCGAAGATGTTGGGACGCTAGGCAATGAATTAACTCAGTTTGAATTGGTTAATAGTGTCAATACACTGGGCAGGGTTTTAATCAATTCTACTGTGGGACTGTTAGGTTTGTTTGATGTGGCAAGCGAGATAGGTTTGGAAAAAACCAGCGAAGATTTTGGTCAAACTATGGCAGTTTGGGGTGCGCCAGAAGGCTCTTTTGTGGTGTTGCCAGTATTAGGGCCTTCGACATTGCGTGGCGTGACAGGCAAGGCAGTAGATAACTCAACATATGTCAAGCAAGTCAGATCATTAGACGCAACAGAAAAAACAGTCATGACAGCAATGCAGGCCGTTGATATCCGTGTTAAATTATTACCAGCAACCGACTTACTCAAAAAAGCGGATGACCCTTATATTGTAATGCGCTCTTCTTACTTGCAAAAACGAAAGTATGATGTGCATAACGGTAACTTACCTGATGACGACGAGTTTTAAATGCCAAAAAGACAAGACATAAAAAGTATTTTAATTATTGGCGCTGGTCCTATCGTTATTGGGCAGGCGTGTGAATTTGATTACTCAGGCGCACAGGCTTGTAGTGCTTTGCGCGAGGAAGGTTACCGAGTGGTTCTGGTGAATTCCAATCCAGCCACGATTATGACCGACCCACAAATGGCAGATGCGACTTATATTGAGCCAATTGAATGGCGCACGGTAGAAAAAATTATTGAGGTAGAAAAACCAGATGCTTTACTGCCAACTATGGGCGGACAAACGGCGTTGAATTGTGCGCTTGATTTAGAACGCCATGGCGTGTTAGAAAAGCACGGTGTAGAGATGATTGGCGCTAAAAAAGAGGCAATTGATAAGGCAGAAGATCGTGATCTATTCCGTGAGGCGATGCTTAAAATTGGCCTAGACATGCCTAAAGCAGCCGTTGCACATAATTTGAAAGAAGCATTTGCTGTACAAGAAACGGTGGGCTTTCCAACTGTCATTCGCCCCTCTTTCACTATGGGTGGCTCAGGTGGCGGTATTGCTTATAACAAAGAAGAATTTGTTGAAATTTGTGAACGAGGGCTAGACCTTTCTCCGACCAATGAATTGCTGGTTGAAGAATCAATTTTGGGCTGGAAAGAGTTCGAAATGGAAGTGGTGCGTGACAACAAAGACAACTGTATTATTATTTGTTCGATTGAAAATCTTGATCCTATGGGCGTTCACACGGGGGATTCAATCACTGTTGCTCCTGCACAAACGCTCACTGACAAAGAATATCAAGTAATGCGCAATGCTTCACTGGCTGTTTTGCGTGAGATCGGTGTAGATACGGGCGGCTCAAATGTACAATTTGCTCTGAATCCAGAGGACGGTCGCTTGACGATTATTGAAATGAACCCAAGAGTTTCTCGTTCATCCGCCTTAGCCTCAAAAGCCACGGGTTTCCCGATTGCAAAAGTGGCTGCAAAATTAGCCGTAGGCTACACCCTTGATGAGCTTGATAATGACATTACTAGCGGCAAAACACCTGCCTCTTTTGAACCAAGTATTGATTATGTGGTGACCAAAATTCCAAGATTTGCTTTTGAGAAATTTCCTAAAGCTGATGACCGCTTGACCACACAGATGAAATCTGTGGGCGAGGTAATGGCCATGGGTTCAACTTTCCAAGAGTCTTTGCAAAAAGCACTTAGAGGCTTAGAAACCGATAAAGTTGGGCTAGATCCGATGGTTGATTTGAATGCCGATGATGCGCGCAATAAAATTCGTTCAGAGTGTATTACGGCGCGTGGCGAGCGTATTTTTTATCTAGCGGATGCCTTTAGACTGGGTATGAGTTTAGATGAAGTATTTGATTTATCTAAGGTTGACCCTTGGTTCTTGGCGCAAATTCAAGACCTTGTTTCCAGTGAGATGCAGATTGATGGCAGCAATATTACCGATATTGAGGCGGATGATATGTTTGCTTTAAAGCGCAAAGGGTTCTCAGATGCACGCCTTGGACAGTTATTAAATTGTAACGAATCCTCCGTGCGTGAGCGTCGTAAGGCGCTCAATGTTAGACCCGTTTTTAAGCGAGTGGACAGTTGTGCAGCTGAATTTGATACGCAAACGGCGTATTTGTATTCCACCTATCAACAGCAGTGCGAAGCCAAGCCAACTGACAAGAAAAAAATTATGATTTTGGGTGGTGGGCCTAATCGTATTGGACAAGGTATTGAGTTTGATTATTGTTGTGTGCATGCCTCTTTAGCGTTGCGTGAAGATGATTTTGAAACCATTATGGTGAATTGTAATCCTGAAACGGTTTCCACCGATTATGATATTTCTGATCGCTTATATTTTGAACCATTAACGCTTGAAGATGTCCTTGCAGTGATAGATGTGGAAAATCCAGAGGGTATTATTGTGCACTATGGCGGGCAAACGCCCCTTAAATTGGCAGATGCTTTAGAAAAAAGTGGCGCTAAGATTATCGGCACTAGCCCTGATGCGATTGATTTGGCAGAAGACCGAGAACGATTCTCTAAAATGTTGCAAGAGTTAGGGCTTAAACAACCCCTCAATGGTACAGCGCGCTCATTAGAGCAAGCGCAAGATATTGCTGATGGGATTGGTTTTCCGTTAGTGGTTCGCCCTTCTTATGTGCTAGGCGGTCGGGCAATGGAAATTGTGTATGACAAAGACAGCCTTGATCATTATATGCACACAGCCGTACAAGTCTCGAATGACTCGCCAGTGTTATTGGATTCATTCCTTGACCACGCTATTGAGGTTGATATTGATGTTATTAGTGATGGCGAAGATGTGGTGATTGGCGGTATTATGCAACATATCGAGCAGGCAGGCATTCACTCAGGTGATTCTGCTTGTTCGTTGCCGCCTTACTCTTTAGAAAGTGAAGTTTTAGATGAAATGCGCACGCAAGTTATTGCCATGGCTAAAGCATTAAAAGTTATAGGTTTGATGAATACTCAGTTGGCATACCAAGATGGAGAAATTTATGTAATCGAAGTTAATCCTCGAGCGTCACGCACCGTGCCTTTCGTTTCTAAAGCAATTAGTGCGCCACTTGCAAATATTGCAGCACGAGTTATGGCAGGCAAAACACTCAAACAATTAGGTTTTACCAAAGAAATTATTCCAAAACACTTCAGTGTTAAAGAGGCGGTGTTCCCGTTCAATAAATTCTTAGGTGTTGATCCAATTCTTGGCCCAGAGATGCGTTCAACAGGCGAAGTAATGGGTATTGGCAATGATTTTGCTTCGGCTTTTGATAAGGCACAACTGGCTGCTGGAAGTCGTGCCCCTGAAAAAGGAAAAGTATTTATCAGTCTGCGCAAATTAGACAGAGATGACCTGGTTGACTTAGGTAAACGCCTAGCATCACAAGGGTTTGGTCTGGTTGCAACTCGTAGCAATAAAGAAGCTTTAACCGATGTAGGCTTAGAATGTGAAACGGTGAACAAGGTGTCTGAAGGTTCGCCACATATTGTTGATATGATTAAAAATGATGCCATTGATTTGATTATTAACTCAACCGAAGACACTCAAGGTGTTGAAGATGCTGCTGAAATTCGTTGCCAAGCCTTGGTGCACAAAGTGCCATTTACTACGACTGTGGCAGCGGCTTTTGCTATGTTGGATGGTTTGAAAGTTAACAAAAAACTGACCGTAAGAACGGTACAATCACTAAATAATTAGGAGAGGAAAATATGGAAAATATCCCAATGACTGTTGCTGGCGCTAAAGCCTTAGAAGTAGAACTACTCAATCTTAAAGATGCTGAACGACCACGCATTGTGGAAGAAATTGCTACTGCTCGTGCTCACGGCGACCTAAAAGAAAATGCTGAATATCATGCCGCTAAAGAAGAACAAGGTTTTATTGAGGGGCGCATTAAAGAAATAGAATCTAAACTTTCACGCATGCAGATTATTGATGTAACCAAACTCAGCCAAGATGGCAGATGCGTGTTCGGCACCACCATTACCTTGATGAACCTTGCAGATGAGTGTGAAATCACCTACAAAATTGTAGGTGAAGATGAAGCTGATATTGATAAAAACAAAATTTCTTGTTATTCGCCAATTTCCAGTGCGTTGATGAGTAACGAAGTTGGCGATGAAGTTACTGTTAAAGCCCCTCAAGGCGATATAAAATATGAAATCTTAGAAATTCAATATATCTAAAACAACAAGAGCAATGCTTGTCATTGTGAATAATTAGCCACGAGGGTGGTGCTTTTGGTGTTGTGATTTGAGTTGGGTGTTTTGAATATGGGTGTAAATCTGTGTGGTGGAAATATCACTATGCCCTAGCATTAATTGCACACTACGCAAATCTGCCCCTTGTTGAACTAGGTGAGTGGCAAAAGCGTGACGCAAAGTGTGAGGAGATAGAGGTTTATCGATACCGGCTTTGGTGGCGTAGGCTCTGATGATGTAGAAAAAATTTTGTCGACTCATGCCTGCACCACGATTGCTGAGAAAATAAGCATCGGTTTGCCCTGATTTGAGCAGAAAAGGTCTGGATTTTTGTTCATAAATAGTTAAATAATCCATTGCTATTTCCCCCATCGGTAGCATTCGTTCCTTGTTGCCTTTACCGTGAATGCGGATGTATTCTTCATTTAGACTGATGTTATGATAATTCAGATTAATTAACTCAGAAACACGCAGTCCGCAAGAATATAGTAACTCTAACATGGCACGGTCACGCATGCCAAAGATGGTTTTTTTATCGGGGGAGTTTAACAATTGCTCAACTTCCGCAATGTTTAAAAAAGTGGGGAGTTTTTGTGTTTGCTTTGGATGGTGTAATTTATCAGCTGGATTATTGTCAACCACTTGCATGGTAAGTAAATATTGATAAAATGTCCTGATACAGGTGAGTATGCGTGCTTGCGTGGCAGGGGTGAGTTGTCTATGTGAAAAATAATCACCAATCTTTTTATCATCAACCTTTATTAGTGAAATGTTTAGCCATTTAGAGAACAGTTTCAAGTCTGAACGATAGGCACTGAGTGTGTTTTGACTAGCACCTGATGAGAGCCAGTAGTGATCAAGAAAGTTATCAATTAGTGTTAAATTATTCATTGGTTGAATTTTAGACAAAAAAATACCGGCAATTGCCGGTATTTTTAAGAATAGAGGGTTGTTATTTTTTAATGGCCAACTTTTCTTTAATTCTGGCTGCTTTTCCTGTTAAGCCACGAAGATAGTATAGTTTCGCTTGGCGGACTTTACCACGGCGCTTAACAGCGACAGAATCAATCATCTTAGAATGTGTTTGAAAAATACGCTCAACACCTTCGCCGTGAGAAATTTTTCTAACCGTGAAGGCTGAGCCGATGCCACGGTTTTTCTTGGCAATTACTACGCCTTCAAATGCTTGCAATCTCTCGCGTTCACCTTCACGCACTTTAACTTGGACAACAACAGTATCACCTGATGAAAATTCAGGGATGTCGGTTCTTAGTTGTTCGTTTTCAATTTGGTCAATTAAATTCATCAGATATTCCTTTCTCTCAAATTTGTCAAAGTGGGCAATTATACAGTCATTATGATTGCTAAACAAGGCAAATGAAGACCCTGTAAACCAGATTGTGTTACCTCGTTCCTAAGCTCCTGTTTGGGAACGCATACAACGCTAGATTACTCCGTTATTAAAATTAAGTTAATGCCTTATTGCACAAGGGTTTGATGAGTTTGTTAAAGATTTGAAACGCAATTTGCGGTGTTGCGCACGAACTGTGCGGTGTTGCGCAAAAAAAATGTGGTGCTTCGCAAAACTTTTGTGGTGTTGCGCAAAAAAAATGTGGTGTTCCCAGGGATTTTGTGGTGTTGCGCAAAAAAAATGTGGTGTTGCGCAGAGCTTTATTTAAGTGTTGCAAAAAAATGTGGTATCCCGCAAAACTTTTGCGGTGTCCCACAACTTCTCTGCGGGATGACGCAAAAAATAATTGGGTTAATAAATAAACAAAAAAACCACAAATTAAGTGGCTAAGGGCGTTGATAAGATGAGTAAGGCGTTGGTTTTAGTTCAGTTGGGATTGTGTCTGATTTTTAGAGAGGAGTTTACACAATCTGGTTTATA
>JAQRMT010000044.1 GCA_028599035.1 Gammaproteobacteria bacterium | reverse complement strand
CAGTGAAAACTATACTTCACCCGCAGTTATGGAGGCGCAAGGTTCACAGCTTACCAATAAGTATGCAGAAGGTTATCCTAAAAAGCGTTACTACGGCGGTTGTGAACATGTTGATGTGGTGAAATAAGAAAAGATAAGGGGACACAAACATTAATTATTTAATATATAAAGGGGTCAGTGTGAATTAAATGCTAATTATTTTAGTTATAAATAAGGGGACGCTACCCTTTTATTTTAATTTTTTTATTAAAAACAATAACTTATGATTATAAAAACACCTAACAAACACTTTCAGCGGACTGCTAACGCAGCCGTTGAAGTGAGGCGTTAGTGCTCAAGGAGAACTATGAGCGAAAATTCTTATAAATCGATTAGAAACGGAATAATCGCTTCAGTAATAGTTGGAGTAATTCTTTTATCGGTTCCGGTGTTACGAGGGTATTTTGCTAGATTTTTATCTTGGATTTGGTCTGGTGCAGTTTGGTGCTGGAACGCCCTAGTGGCTTCATACTCCCTTCCTGGTTGGGCATGGCTAATAATTTCATTTTTGGCAATTGTCGGTTTAGTAAATATATACCTTGCTATGAAAGGTGAGTCTGAAGAGGCTGATTTCAAATCATATACTGAAGACTTTATTCATGGCGCAAAATGGCGCTGGACTTGGGCTGGTAATCAAATTTTCAAACGTATGGTGCTTTTGTCCTGGCTGCGATGCAACACTAGTCTACGATGACAGTTCTTGTGGTAACCTCTGTGCAGACATCAATAAAACTGACTTTCTATGTGAAAATTGTCAACGTACTATTGCTTCTATAACGGGTGGAAATAAAAACTATGCAACTGGCGCAATAGAGCGTGAAATAGATAGAAGAATTAGAACAAATGAATATAAAGAGCACTAACAAGTTGTTCAAGTCGTGGCTTTCAGCCACTGGGACGCCAAAATGCTGCGCATTTTCGCGCCCCTTAGCAAGGCGTTATGCACAATAAAAACAAGGAGAATGAGTGAATACCATCAACAATCAATGCGCCAGAGTTGCCCAATACACCAGCAATCACTTTAAAGATAGAAAGCAATAAGTCAACAATTGCACCAATGATGGTAACTTTTTGACCGGCTTTTGTTCGATTGTGTGAATTCAAAGTACTAAAAATCATTAATGACAATCTCCTTGTTTTATGTTATTTATCCACAAATAAGCGCATTATTAGAATTGTTATCAATCAAGTGGTGATAAAGATTTGTTTTGGCTAACTTGTTGCGCCATGCGGCTGTAAATAATCGTGGAACTGGCGTGTTTGTGACCGAGTAGTTTTTGCAATGTTTTTATATCAACTTGATTTTGCAATAAATGTAGCGCATAGGAATATCTAAAGGTTTGCGCTGTGACTTTAAAATCAATATTGACTTTTTTGGCAGCGGCGATGATATTGTAATTTAGAGTGTTACTGATAATAGGAAATCTGGTTAATTGACCTTCCATACTATTGCACAACTGCTTCATCGGGAATAAATAAAGCGCATCGGTGTTATTTTTTTGGAAAAATTTACTCTTGGTGTCTTTGTTATACTGCTCGGTAACGAACGATATTTGATTGTGAATTTCATTGATAATTCTCAAAGGTATTGACAACACCCTAGCGTGCTTGTGACTGGATACGGTTAATTGATTGTTTGTTAAATCAATATCACCTAATTTTAAGTTCAACACTTCGTTAGAGCGCAAACCACAGCCGTATAAAAGATAGACAATGAGCTGATAAGAGCCTTTTAAGTGATAGGCAATGGCGCTAATCTGCTTTTTGGACAGTGTTTTGGGTAAATGATTATTGCGCTTCAGCCTTAGTGCTGAGCTTAGGGCGTTATTTATAGGAATATTAAGTATTTTATCGTATAAAAAAATAATCGCATTTAATGCCTGATTGTAGGTTGATGCTTTAACTTGTTTAACAGTTAAAGAGGTTAAAAATTTTTGAATATCTTGTGTGGTAAATAGTAATGATGTTTTATTGTGATATTTTAAAAAACGAACAATCCAAGATTGATAAGCACTGATTGTTGTTGCACTGTAATGATTGTCATTCAATGATTGGACTATTTCTTGCTTGCTAATGCGTCTCATTTAATAGTTTATATCTTGAAAAAATTGTGAAATACCACACTTTTTTGATAAAGAGTAAGGGTTTGTTTTTATGCTGTTCTGTTTCAGTGTAAAGTGCATATCGTCTATTATGCAAAGGCAAGAGTAGGGTCGGGTGTGGCCAAGGTTTGTATGCCAAGTGTTTGAGATTGGTTTAATATTTTTTTGGCGCAAGTTTTGCAACGACCACAACAAGTGCCAACCTTGAGTTGTTTAGATAAATCGTTTAATGAACAAGCACCTTTTTTGATGGCGCATTGAATGTCTTTGTCAGTAACAGCGTTGCAAATGCAAATATACATAGTCGTAAATGTAAATGATAATAGTTATCATTATATATATTGAAGAACTTTGTGTCAATACCAAAAGGAGAGAATAATGAAAATTGACAACAATATTAATCAGAAACTTAATCAAACGCTCAGGCTGTCACTGACAATGATCAATCAATATTTTTTACACGCAAGAATGTTGCAAGATTGGGGACTAAATGAATTGGGTGAGAAAAACTTTAAACACTCTATCAAGGCAATGAAAGAGTCTGACGAAATAATTAAGCGTATTTTATTTTTAGAAGGTTTACCAAATTTACAAAACCTAGGCACACTTAGAATTGGTGAAAATGTGCCGGAAATTCTAAACGCTAATCTTGAAATAGAAGTTGAATTTAGGGAGGTGTTGCAATCAGCCATCGTTGAATCTGAGCATGAAAGAGATTTCGTAACACGCGATCATTTAAAAGAGTGCTTAGAGAAGTGCGAAGACAGGTTAGATTATTTTGAAACACAAATCGTTCTGTTTTCAAAAGTAGGCACAGAGAATTATCATCAATCAATAATGTAGGAGAAAAACCATGAAAGGCAATATAAAAGTTATCGAAAAATTACAATTTTTATTAAAAGGCGAATTGGCAGCCAGAGACCAATACTTTACCCATTCACGATTGTATGATGATTGGGGTTTGTTAAAATTATACGAGCGTCTCAATCATGAAATGGAAGAAGAAACAGACCATGCTGACCAAATCATCAAGCGTTTGTTGTTTTTGGAAACAACACCAGATTTGTCTATTCAAGATGAATTGAATATCGGCACTGATGTTAAATCTTGCATTGAAAATGATCTTAAACTTGAATATAAAGTAGCGGGCGATTTAAAAGATGCTATTCAACTATGCGAAGAAGAATCTGATTTTGTAACGCGTACTATGTTGCGTGTCCAATTAAAAGATACTGAAGAAGATCACACTTATTGGCTAGAAAAACAGCTGGGTTTGATCGATAAAATGGGTGTTCAAAATTATATTCAATCTCAAATGTAGCGTTATGTTCTAGTTGTTGTATTCCTCGATATAGCACGCTTTTGCGTGCTATTTTTTTATCTAAATTTTGTGATATTTCACAACAAATGTAAAATAATGGTCGTTGTTGTTGACAATGCAAATGATAATAAGTATCATTTGCATATAAGAACTTGAGAACAAAAAAGCCTTATTGAATTAACAACATCTAACAGGAGAAACAAAAATGAAAGCAAAGAAAGGGTATTTATTGATTAGTCGAAAAGAGTTAGAGGATTATTTGGATTTTTTCTCAAAGTTGGCTAATTAAGTATTATAAATAACGATTGCAGATTTTAAAAAACCTCCTTATTTTTTTAAACTCATCGACGATGCAGTTGTTATTTTTTTGTCCAGTAAAGGGCTTGTCACTCACTACGCTGGATTCCATGAAAAAAGGGATATAAATTGCCGGTTTAAAGGAAAACTCTCGCATAAAAAAAACTAATTTAGGCTGGCAATCTATATATCTTTTACAATTAACATAATAAAAAGGCGGAATAATGAAAAATAAAAATATAGGCATACAAGCCACACCCAATGTTAATCAGGTGCGCACCAAACCATCAACTAAAACCAAAAAATCAGGCACTTGTACTGGATGTTGTTGTCCCGACTGTCCCGATAATAAACAAAACTGACTATGTTGGATTTTTGGCATAACTATAAAGTGCGCTATCTACGCAGAAACAATACACTTGATTTTGACTCAATGAGAGAGTTTAGTGTTCCTAGTCGAATTATTAAAGAGGTTTTGCTTAGTGAAGTTGTCAACGAAATTGGGATGTTAAGAAATGGTAATAAATAAAATCAATCTAAAAAGTGGTATGCGTTCGTATGAAATTGATGCAATTAACAGCGTTGCAAAATACCTTCGGGGATTTGACGATTCTTTATTGGTAGAAAATGAGTTGAATTTAGATGAAATGCAATTATTGTATTTGTATTTTAATTATTAATTTAACAAGTGCAGTAAAGCTTTTAGGTGGAATTTGTAAGGTTGGGTTGTGTGATATATCACAACATCAGAATATTATGATAATATTTATTAATAATGCAAATGATAACTGGTATCATTTGCGTAACTAAAAATTATCTGTTTATCTTTCATCAGATGACATAATGAGTTTTAGGAAGTTGTAGAAAACATCAGAGGTAAAGTGGTCGCATTTTGTGGCATTTTTAAATAATATATAAGGAAATAATATGAAAAAGAATAAAATTGTAACATTAGGTGCGCTGATTGTAAGCACAACAACTGTGTTTGCAGGCACTGAAATGGACACCCTAAAAGACCGTATTACTGAGCTTGAAAATAATGCGACCAAAGTGGAAATTAGTGGCGCGATTAGCGTGAATTACGCCAAAGGCAATCAAACTGATAAAGAGATTTATGTTGATGAGGTGGAGATAGGGGTTGCGACCAGTATTGCTGATGGGTTTAATGCAAATATTGTATTTTTAGCGGAAGTTGACGATGCAAATAATGAGTTGCAAAACCCCGCTATTGATGAAGTTACCATTGGTGGCAGCATTAACGGTGTCGAATTTTCTATAGGTAAGCAAAGTGCACCATTTGGCGCATATGAGACCATGATGATTTCTAATGCCACAGAGGACATGGGTGATACCGGCACGAAAAGTTTAATACTTTCAACGGAAATTGGTGGAGTGACACTTTCGGCATGGAGTGGTAGTAGTAAGAATCGTGGCTTCTCTGTTGGCTATGAAGGCGAGAATTTTGCTGTTGGTGTTGATACCATTCGTGATGCTGGCGGAGACGCTCAACAACAGTCAGATATGGTGAATGACAAAGGTACGGCTATTCATGGACAGTTTTCAATAAATAATGTTACTTTGATTGCCGAAAAGGTTACAGTTAAGACTCCAGGTGCAGGTAGGGCGCATACAACTTCAGTAGAAGCGCAGTATACAATAAGTGATTTTACAGTTGCCTTGAGAAAAGACAGTACTGACGACGCTACCAATGCTGATGCAACTTTGTTTGCTGTTGGTTATGAGTTTACTGAAGGTTTGGGTTTAACAATAGAAAACCTCAATCCAAAAGCGGCAGGTGAAGATACTGTGACGACCGCTAATTTAACTTACGAATTTTAATTGATTAATATTAGGAGAAACAACATGAGGACACAAAAAAGAATTATCACTTCATCAGTGCTTACAATGGCAATGGTAGTATCAACTGCGCAAGCATTTTGGGGTGGCAAGAACGAAGTCTTAACTGCTTATGCGGATATTGCCATCGCTAATTATACGGATGCGCTAAACGATGCAAAAAATATGCAAGTAGCAATTAAGAGCTTTGCTAAAAACCCTACGGCAATGATGATGGAAAATGCCAAAGCATCATGGTTAAATGCTAGGGAATCTTATGGGCAAACCGAGGCATTTAGATTATCAAATGGCCCGATTGACGCAGAGGAAGGCTGGCATACGGTTTATGGTGCACCAGAAGGGCAGCTCAATGCATGGCCGTTGGATGAAAATATGATTGACTACACAACTGATGCCAAGGGTAAGAGAACTTCTGGCAATATCATTGATGCAAAAGGCGCATTCATTCCAAGTGGTGAGAAGTCTGAAACGGTGAATGTGAGTAATATTACCCCTGGCGTGCTGGCGGCGTTGAATGAAAATGGCGGCGATGCCAATGTGGCAACAGGTTATCATGCGATTGAGTTTTTACTTTGGGGTCAAGACCAAGATTACGCTAACTTTATGAAAGATAGCGTAACCAATGGTGCATTGAGCGCTGGACAAAGAACTGTGGCTGATTACACGACAGCTAAGAATGCTGATCGTCGTAAACAATATCTAAATGCAGCATCTGCACTTATTGTTTCAGATCTTGAGTCAATGGTGATGGCTTGGAGTAAGGGCGATAATAGTAATTACCGTGCGGCGCTTTTGGGTGACAACACCAGTGATAAAAATATTGATGAGAAAACAGCATTGTCTCAAATCTTTGCAGGTTTGGGCGTATTTATTAAATCAGAATTAGCAAATGAACGCATTGCTGTTGCTGTATTAACGCCAAGTGAAGAAGATGAGCACAGTTGTTTTTCTGACAATACTCATCGTGATATTACGCAAAATTATCAGGGCTTTAAAAACATTTTATTTGGCACTTATAATGGTGTTGATTATGGCGTAGCACCGATTGATGCACTAAAGGATAAGTCTAAGTTGATGGCATTAATTAAGTCTGCGGACGCTAAAGTGAATCAAATGAATGCTTTGGCACAAACCTCTCGTCATTTTGATTACCAAATTCGCCCTAACGATTCTCAAGTCAAGCAAATCAAAAAGCTTAAGAATGAGTTAAGGGCGATTGGCGACCAAATGATTAATGTCGCTAAAGCAAATGGCGTTAATTTGAGTGTTGGCGATGTGACGGATGGCGAAGAAACTCAACTCTAGTAGAGTCTTATCACTGGCATTAACCCTTGGCATTATTTTGATGCCAAGGGTTTTTGCCGTTTCAATCAAAGCGCTTAATGAAGATAAGTTTATTTTGGGTAAAAGTTTTTTTGAAAAACCTTGGGTGGCTTTTCCTGCATCCACTACGGCGCGTGATGGGTTAGGACCTTTGTTTAATCAAAATGCTTGTGTAAATTGTCATCCGCAAGGAGGTCGAAGTAATAAATTTGTTGTCAAATTAGACAATCCTAATACTATTTACGGGGCGCAGATTAGCACCAAATCTACTGGCGATGTGCCTGTGGAGGCAAGGGTGGCAATTGATTATCAAACGCACATATCGCATTATGAAAATGGCGATACAGTGATGTTAAAAAAGCCAGTGGTTAGGCTTAGTAATCTAGGCTATGGCAAGGTTGATAGTACTCTTTCAGTGCGCATTGCTCCTTCTTTGCACGGTTTGGGTTTGCTCGCAAGTGTCCCCAATAAACCCATAAAGCGTTTTAATTTAAGTGCCAGTGAACCGTCTGTCTTAACGCAAGCGGCAAATGCCGCTCATAATGATATGGGTTTGAGCAACCCGCTTTATCCGCAGGAAAATTGTACCAATAAACAAATAAAATGTAATAACGCCCCTAAAAGCAACTCGTTAGATTTACCACAACATCGCCTAGAGGCGATTGCTTATTTTGTTAAAAATTTAGACCAAGTGAGCGCAATTAAGCCGATTAAACTAT
This sequence comes from Gammaproteobacteria bacterium, assembly GCA_028599035.1. Lineage (GTDB taxonomy): Bacteria > Pseudomonadota > Gammaproteobacteria > PS1 > Pseudothioglobaceae > Thiodubiliella. The sequence continues at coordinate 3,384 of JAQRMT010000044.1, read as the reverse complement.
TTGCTAAAGTTGGCTGTAGTCATTGCCATACACCGAGTTATGACCTAGAAAAGCGCACTATTTATCCTTATAGTGATTTATTGGTACACAATCTAGGCGAAGGTGGTTTCCGTACTGCGCCACTTTGGAGCGGCAAGAGAGCGCCTAACTTTTGGCATGACGGGCGTGCTGATACCATTGAAGAGGCGATTTTGTGGCATGGTGGCGAGGCGCAGTCGGCTAAGAAAAGTTTTGTCAATTTAAGCAAAAAAGACAGAGTAAAATTTATAAGGTTTATTGAAAGAATGTAATTATGAAAAGAATAATCGTATTAGCCACCTTACTATTCACTTTCTGCGTTGATGCAGTAGATAAGGCCTTTTTTGAGCAAGTCATTGTCCACAATGTTGAGCGTTCGATTGTTAGCGCTAAGCAAATAAGCACCAGTATTAAGCAAGGAAAAAGCAAAAAAAGCCAAGCATTATTCACTCAATTAGTCAGAAATTGGAAAAAAGTAGAGACTACTTATATGCTGGGTGATTTAAATGAGGATTTCTTAGATACACCACGATATATTGATATTTTTCATGGTAATAATGAAGACATTAAAGCCCAATTAGATTTGATTATTGGCACTAATGATGATTTGTCTTATGCGCTTTATAAGCACTCGCATAAGACCATTAATGCACTTGAGTATTTATTATTCACGCAAGATTTGTCTAATGCCAGAGTGAACGCAATGGCGTTGATAATGGCAAAGTCTATTGAACATTATTTACAAGAAATTAAGTCCGCCTATCAAACACATCAGGCTAAATTCGTGCAAGATGAGCAGTTTGCCAGTGCTATTTTGTTAAATACCTTGGTGAATAGTGCTTACGCTTTAAAAGAATGGCGTATTGGCGATGTGGCTGGTTTGAGCAAAAAATACAAAGGCCATGCAGATGCCCGGCGTGCTGAATATGCCATAAGTCAAAATAGCACAGTGGCAATTTTGTCTATCTTGCAAGCACATAAGCAGGTGATTGATGCCTCTAGTCATAAAGATTTTGGCGATGTTGCTAGAAAATTTGGTGCAATCAAGGAAATTAATAAAACCATTGACCTTCTCAATCAAGCCATTGCACAAGTTGAAAAAATGCAAGAGCAAGACTTGCCTAATCCTAAAGGAAAGCTTCTGTATCAATCAACCAACCAGTTAATGCAATCTTATTACCTGTCACTTATGAGCAAATTGGGCTTTGTTTCGAAAGTACTTGATGCCGATGGCGATTAATCCACTTGAGTATTTAATCGACCCGCATAGACGCATCTATTGGGTATTTTTATTTAGTTCGGTGGTTATTGCGGCGATTTTTTTGTGGCTCAATCCTAAAAAACGCAGGCTTAATTTCTCAAAAAAACTATGGCTGCATCCCAGCGCTTTATTGGATTATGGGTATTTTATATTCATTTCTGTTTTTAAAGTTTTGGTTATTTTCCCTGTGTTGATTGGCGCAGAAGAAGTGGCATTATGGGTGAATGATTTTTTATTAACACAATACGGCTTTACTCGAATAGAAGGGTTTTCTTACACCCAAGTGATGGTATTTTTCACTCTGAGTTTGTTTATTTTAAGCGATTTTAGCCGTTACTGGTTGCACCGCTTTCTACATACCGTGCCTTGGTTGTGGGCATTCCACAAAGTGCATCATAGTGCTAAAGTCCTAACGCCACTAACCTTTTATCGAGTGCACCCTGTTGAGTCTTTGTTGTTTGGTTTGCGTTATTCGCTTATTATCGGGCTGGTGAGTGGTGTGTTTATTTATGGCTTTGGTGCGATGATTGATGTCGTTGATATTTTGGGGGTAAATGCCTTGGCTTTTGTTTTTTCACTGGTGGGTTCTAACCTTCGGCATTCTCATATCGGTATTAGTTTTGGCGTTATCATTGAGCGATTTTTAATTTCTCCAAAACAGCATCAAATTCATCATTCAAAGCAACATACCAATGTTAATTTTGGTGGTTTTTTAGCGATTTGGGATTGGGCTTTTAACTCTTTAATGCTGTCTAAAAGCGTCAATAGATTAAAATTCGGCATTAAACAGGATGAGATGAAAAAATTTAGTCGTTTTCATCAACTTATTCTTTCCCCTTTTTATCTATTATTTAAATCAAACAGTTGACAATTAAACAATACTATATATAATAATAATGATAATGATTGTCATTATTGAATAGGAAGTAACATGAGTGCGAGATTTTTATTATTATTTTTTGTCCTAATATTAAGCGCCTGTGGCACAGAATCCAATCTCAGCGCACAAAAACAAGCGCTTGGTAAGCAACTGTTTTTCGATCCAATTCTATCCAATAACCGCACCCAGTCTTGTAGTACTTGCCACAATCCTGATTTTGGCTTTATCGATAATCGTGATAATGGCGTTGGTAGCGCAGCTTCACTTGGCGACGATGGTAAAAGTTTAGGCGATAGAAACACCCCAAGTGCGGCGTATGCCATGCTTAGTCCTAACTTTCATTTTGATAAAAAAAACCAGCAATGGATAGGCGGGCAGTTCCTCGACGGGCGTGAACAAGACCTAAAAGGGCAAGCAGGCGGCCCACCGCTTAACCCTGTTGAAATGAATATGTCAAACAAACAAACCCTGGTTAATCGTTTTAAAAATCATCCTATTTATAACACGCAATTTAAGGATATTTATGGTGATGCTATTTTTAATGATGCCGATAAAGCGTATGCGGCAATGGCACAAAGCATTGCCGAATTTGAGAAAACTAAATTCTTTGCCCCATTTGATTCAAAATACGACCGTTATTTAGCAGGTAAATATGAGCTTACAGACTCAGAAGACTTGGGTCGCTCTTTGTTTTTCTCAAATAATAACACTAATTGTGCTACTTGCCATCAACTAAAAAAATCCGATGATGCCCAAGGTGAAACATTCAGCAATTATGAATATCACAATATTGGTGTGCCGATTAACACCGCATTGCGCACTAAAAATGGCGTAAAGACGATAGATAAAGGCTTGCTGAATAATCCCAAAGTAAATGATGCAAAACAAAAAGGAAAATTCAGAACCCCAAGCCTTAGGAATATTGCCATCACTGCCCCCTATATGCACAACGGCGTATTTAAAGACCTGACAACTGTGATTGCGTTTTATGACAAATACATCGACAAAAACCGCACCATTAACCCCGAAACCAATCAGCCCTGGGCAACAGCAGAAGTGCCTGAAACGATAAATTTTGATGACCTTAAAAAAGGCAAAAAACTATCAGATAAAAAAGTAACTGCCTTGGTGGATTTTCTAAAAACCTTAACCGATAAGCGTTATGAACATTTTCTGAAAGTCAATTAACACCTGAATTTATCTAGCGCATCAGTGGTTAATTAGA
>JAQRMT010000043.1 GCA_028599035.1 Gammaproteobacteria bacterium | reverse complement strand
TGCCCTGTCAATATTGACTTTGGCGATGTTTCTATCAAAATGAAAAGTATTTTGATTAAGCAGAAGCAAAGGCGCATTAATATTACTGCCAAGGCATCAATCGCTTATCTCAATATGACCAAGCCGTGGCAAATCAACCTCACCAAAAAATTACTAATCGATTTTAGTTACAAAGCGCAGAATGTTGCCTCCAAACTCAGCAAACCACTACGCAAAAAACAACCCAATAAAACCATTGGCAAGCCTAGTGTTTTCACAGAATTAATCACGATTTTGGATAAGCCTCTACCTACCGATACAGGCGCTGCACCGCTACGAAACCTGCTGAATATTAACGATGCAGGTAGTGTGCCAATTTTGGCGCATCCTGAAAAATCAAACGCCAACTCGCCTAGTGTGTTCTATTTTCCCGGCTGTGGTTCTGAGCGCCTTTATTCCAATATCGGCTTAGCCACTATCGCCCTACTCTATCATCAGGGCGTTCGGGTGGTTTTACCGCCCAGTCACCTATGCTGTGGTTACCCACAAACTGCAGGTGGATATGCCGACAAAGGCAGGGAAATTGCCACTGATAATCGTGTGCTTTTTCATCGTATGGCAAATACGCTTAATTATTTAGACATCAAACATATATTAACTTCTTGCGGCACTTGCATTGACCAATTACTAACTTATGAATTAGGCGATATTTTTAAAGACGCAAACCTTTCAGATATTCACGAATATCTACTGGAAAACAAAATAACTCTTGACAATACAGGCGAACAATACCTCTATCACGCCCCATGTCACGACCCAATCAAATCAAAAGATTCAGCCACTGTCATCTCTGAAATTATGAACACCGAAGTTATCAGCAACGACCGCTGTTGTGGTGAGGCAGGCACTTTTGCCGTCGCACGCCCTGATATTGCCAAGCAAGTGAAATTCCGCAAAGAAGCTGAAATCAAAAAAGATTTAACATTCATAAAGACCAGCAAAAAACCAACCAAGATGCTCACCACCTGCCCTGCCTGTCGTCAAGGTTTATCCCGCTACAGCGATACGACCAACATCGAGGCAATCTACCCAATCGAATTAATTGCCGAACAACAACTCGGTAAAAATTGGCAAAAAGACTTTATCAACTCTGTACAAATCGAAAAAGTATTACTTTAAACTTCTCTCATGAAAGCTACTGGATTAATTTAACAACTCTTACCTTTCGTCTGGATGGTCAGAAATTTTTTTACAATACTAATTTTTCTCTGTTTTAATTACTTCTGAGTCTTTATTATCAGCTGGACTTGGTTGTGTATCCAACACTTGGCGATAGGTGCGACTAACAACGCTGAGTGTTTTCTCGTATCGATAAAACAAGGTTTGTGCTTTGATATGAGTGTCGTTGATATTGACATCAGCTTTAAGTAAAAAATAGCTACTTTTAATGTCAATTAACGAGCTAAAGGTGTCTCCAATTTGACTCAAAGTAAATTCACTAAGTGTTTGTTGTATTGCTTTGTATGCTTCCTCAAGTGAATTAAAAGGTCTTTTTTCTACAATCATCTCTGCAGACGACAGAGATAAATTTGGATGCAAGGCGACAATCATCTCTTTTTCAGCTGTGTTGATGTTGATCTTAGTTTTGATGCTTGTAGAGGCATAAATATAAGGCTCTATTGTTAAATAATCTTTAAGCGTGATGCCTTCAACCAATTTGAGTTGCGAAATATGCTCAAACCCTTGTGACAACGAGTGATTGTTAATATGTTCAAGGATTAAATCAACCATAAAATCTTGGTCTAAAGTAGTATTAAGTGTGTTTAAAATACGATTGTATTTTGGCACAAGATTAGCCTGATTGTCTTTGAATTCAAATGCATTATTGATATTAAAACGCGCTTGAAAATCAACTATTGTGCCATTAATTGTGCCATTAGGTACTGAAATTGGAAGAATTTTCTTTGCCCAATCTTCGCTCAAATCATCGACTTTTTTATCCCCATCCTCTTTCAAAATACTTCGCACCCAAGTCTCCATGCTATAAAGGTAATTAATGGCTTGATTGGTGTAAATACTATTTTTAGTGTTTTTTAAACTCAGCGCTTGTTGTTGCCACATTAGGCTCACCGTCAGGGAAATCATAGCGACTATAACTAACACACTAACCAACACCACGCCTTTTTCATGAGATTTTTGCATCATTGAATTGCCACGATTTTTTTAATATCACCCCAATAAGGATGGGTAAATTTAATTTCTATGGCTTTTAAGTAGTTTTTATTATTTTTGTGCTTCCAAGTGGTATGCCACTTGTTAGTGTTATCTAGCAGCCGTATCTTGAATTCCTTAACCTTTTCTAACAGAATTAATTCTGCTTTTTTATCTAGGTTAGAGATCTCTTCTCGCTTAACGGTATTTCCACTAAACTGATATTGAATATCAAGTAAAGTGTCATTCTGCACACTGCTAAGGCGGATAGATTTTGTGCCCAGAGTAATTTTCCGATGCAGGGTTTGGGAAAAATCTCGTTCAAAATACAGCAAAGTTTTTTGCAATCGCATCAAGTTTTGGGTGTGTTGTTTTTGTATCGATTGATGTTTAAGCGTGCTGTCCAAGGCATTATAAGAGATGAGACTAATGACAGACAATATGGCTATTGCGATGAGCAGTTCTACTAAAGTGAAACCGTGTTGTTTCATTTTTCTAAGTACAACACCAAAGTGGCAGCCGATTGCTTGTTATCACGCTTTTCAATACTTGGGTAAAGGGATAAATCAGTTTTAATAATACCTTTGTTGGGTGTTGTTTGTGTGTTCGTTTGCCAATACCAAATTTGCTTACCCATCTCATATTCACCAGATTGATAGCCCATATTGGGTTTTAATCCTATACGCTTGTCCACACTTAAATTACTAATAACTAAATTTGCCAGTGTTTTTTGTTGAAAATAAGTGATACTATTGGTATTTTGCTGATTGGCTGTAACTAAAGCACTAAGCGACACAGCCACGATAACCAATGCGATTAAAACCTCAACCAATGTAAAACCCTTAGCTTTCATCTGCCTTAGCTTTGAGCGTCACACCCGCTTTAAAAGTGACAGATTCGCCATCTTGAGACAAAATAATAGTCGCATCCGTTATAAAACCATTAGGCAATATCTTAATTATTTCAACATTACAGACAACACTACGAAGCTTAAAATTTAACACATTTAAGCGTTGACTAGGCTGCCACAATGGTTTTTCTGATAACACTTTTTCTTTACCTTTATTTATCTCTGGTTGAAAACTGAGCGCTTGCATCTTATCCTTGCTTACTTTTAGATGTATAGGCTGATTGTATAATTGCACATGATTCTGCACAAGCGCAATATGCTGTTGTATCTTGGCTTTCAACTTACTCACCTCAGAAGGGCTGGCAACATTAATACTCAAAGTAACCAAACTTGCTAAAATACTCACAATCAAAACCACCACCAATAACTCAATCAGCGTAAACCCCTTCATAAAGGGGTCAGTGTCAATTATATTTTCTTTTTCTACCACCCTTTCGGTCTGCCCCTGTTTTTTACCAACCATATTATCGATGTATTCGCACTCTGGTTTAATCACACCCTAATTTTGATTGATTGGTTTTGTTTAAAATAACGAAACAATTCAAAAACACTCCATTTAATTAGAATAAGGTCATTTCATCTACCAGCACTTTAGCGATACTGGCTTATTCCCAGTTATTAATGTCTTTGTTTTCATCGGTGCCGCCAGAGACACCATCAGCGCCATAGGTGTATAAATCAAAAGATTTGGCGTTGTGTGCACCTGGGCTTAAGTAAATATAATCCCTATTCCAAGGGTCTTTAGGTAGCTTGTCTAAATAATCACCAACCAATGCTTCCAGACCTTGACTTGGATAGCTGAATTTGTCTAGTTTGTATAAACTCAGCACTGAGGATAGGGTTTTAATATCGTGGCGTGCTTTTTGTGTACGAGCGTAATCCACTTTGCTGGTTAGCTTGGGCACGATAATACTCGCCAAAATGCCAATAATAGCTACGACCACCAGTATTTCAATTAAGGTAAAGCCTTGTTGTTTGTTTTTGTGTTTTGTTTTCATAAATTTGTTGTGACTTGATTGTTGTGGTTAATTATTATACCCAAGAACTAAAAATTAACAGCAGGTGTAAGATGTAGCAATGCGTTTTTTTTGTCAATCACAAAATTGAACTGCGATAGCCAATCTAACCCCAACAAGCCGTCAATATTGTGTGGTAATTTTTCTTTAGGCAGTATGACTACGGGAAAGTTTCGTTTAATAACAGCACCTACCGAAAAAGTGTCAATATTAACTCTAAATGCGGGCAGTGTTCCGTTCGCAGTGCTAAGAGTAACAGCACCCAAAGATTGATAATTATCTGTCATTAAATGCTCACTTAATGTGGTGATACTTGCACCAGTATCTAGGATTAGTCGAGCGGGGGCGTTATCAACCATGACATCAATATGCCATGCGTTAGTGAGTCTAATCAGTGGGATTGTAATCTCACCTTGTTGGAAAATTTGAGCATAATTGAGTTGCGCCTGTAACTGGTCAAATTGCACTTTCCATTGAATATTATTCGCCAAGAAGCTGAGTTGATGTTGCACTTGTGAATAATTCTCAAGTGTTAAAAACAACTGTGCTAACAGATAATGGAATTCTAAATAATTAGGCAGAATGTTAATTACTCTGTTTAGAAAATCTATTGTCTGTTGTGGCTGATTGCTTCCCAATTGCTCGATATATCGCTTGCTGATATTGACAAACATTAGCTCTATAGACTTTTGAGGGTAAATATCTTGCACCTGAGTGAGTAAATCCTCAAGGTGAATTAATGCAGTTGCATAATCGCCTTTGCCAATAGCTATTTTGCTACGCACCATCAAAACTTCAGGTGCATAAATATCAATCACATTGGCAGATTGAGAGTTTTTAGAGGCCTGAGAGGCTTGAGGATTTTGGGGGCTTTGAACGGGTTCTGGGATACAGGGTATTTCAACCCATGCTTTTTCAACTGCCACTGGTTTTTGAATTTTTGTAACCGTGGTAACCACTCTGTGCCAATATCCATTAGCGAACCAGCCGACCAAAGCACCTAAACCAAAAGTAAAAATAAATCGTGCAATCATTTATTATAAAGGAATCTGATTGAGTTCAAAAATTGGCAGTAGCATTGCTAAAACAATAAACAACACAACACCGCCCATAATCAGTATCATCACGGGTTCAAAAATATTAACCAGTTTTGTGGTGTAATGATCGATTTCATTTTCTTGATTCTGTGCGGCTTTGTTGAGCATTTTTGCGAGTTGCCCGCTGGTTTCTCCGCTTGCCAACATATAAAGAGTCACAGGAGGTAAGGCTTGATATTGTTTAAAAGCTGAGAATAATGACGAGCCTTCACGCACTTTTTCTCTGGCCTTGAGTATGGCTTGGCGCATGGGCAAATAATTAAGTGCCATGGCTGAATTGTTCAGCGCATTAATCACTGGTGCGCCACTTTCATATAATAAGGCAAAGGTACGAGCAAAGCGGATGGCGTTGGTGGTTATCAATACTTTTCCAATGGAGGGTACTTTAACTAGCAACCTTTGCATTTTTTCTTTAATATTGGGGTTTTTAAGTAACAATTTCACACTGACTATTAAGAGCAGTAAAATACTAAAAATAGTGATAGAATGTTGGGTTAAAAATTCATTTAAGTTAATCACAAAGGTGGTAATTCCAGGTAATTCTTGGCCAGAATCTTGGAACACTGCTGCAATCTGTGGCACGATAAAAACCAACAATGAATAAACCACAACTAGGGCAATCACAGACACGACCATTGGATAAATCATAGCGGCAGATACTTTTCTTCTAAATTGCTGCTGTTTTTCGATATCAATTGCTAACGCCTCTAAGATGGTGCCTAACTTTGCACTCGCCTCTCCAAGCTCAATAGTGGCAATGTAATAATCGGGGAATTGCTCATGATTTGAATCCAGTGATTTTGCCAAAGATTGCCCTTGCAAAATTTGAGAATGTGTTTGTTTAATGATTTTAACAAGGTGTTTTTTATGCTGATTTTGTAAAATCGTATTCAGCGCTTGGTCAATCGGAATGGCCGCCTGAATTAAAGAGCCTAATTGACGGGTCAGCATGGCAATATCGGTCATACTAAGGTGTTTTTGAAACAGGTGTTTGGCTTTGGCCGAGTGCTGCTTAGTGGGGGTAATAGTTAAAACAATGAGCTGCTGTTCTTTCAGCTGAATGCGTGCATTCTTAATATGGTCACTTTCAATTAAACCGCTAACTTTTTGCTGTTTTTGGTCAATGGCCTGATATTCAAAAACACTCATATTGAAACTACTCTAATAACCTCATCGAGACTACAACGCCCTTGTAAAACAAGGGTCTTGGCTTGATCTTTTAAGGTGAGCATTTTGCCTTCAAGATGTTTGCTAATCTGATTTTCGTTGGCACCGTTGTGGATCATCGTTCTAAGTCTTTCGTCAACTACCAGTAGCTCATATAAACCGATTCTGCCTGAAAAACCACTGTAATGACAATACTCACAAGCGTCGGGAGTGTAAATAATACTAGGACTGTTTAGCTCCAGCCTTTCTTGTTCTTTTTTGTCTGTTGTGTGTTCTTTTCTACACTTGGGGCACAAGGTGCGGATTAATCTTTGCGCCAAAACACCTGAGAGACTAGATGCCAATAAAAACGGCTCTACCCCCATATCTTTCAGGCGAATAATGGCATCTTTTGCACTATTAGTGTGCAAAGTAGAAAACACCAAATGCCCCGTTAAACTGGCTTGCACGGCGATTTCAGCGGTTTCTTGGTCACGAATTTCACCAATCATCACAATATCGGGGTCTTGGCGCAAAATTGCCCTCAGACCTCTAGCAAACGACATATCAATACTATCATTAATTTGCGTTTGGTTAATGCCATCAATATGATATTCAATTGGATCTTCAATGGTGGTAATATTCCTTGACTGATTATTAAGCATACTAAGTGCTGCATAAAGCGTGGTGGTTTTTCCAGAGCCTGTAGGGCCTGTCACCAGGATAATACCGTTCGGCTTATTGATGAGTTGGTTAATTTTTCCATAAGTGCTATCATCCATACCTAGCTGCTTTAATTGCAGCCTACCCACTTGCTTATCTAATAAACGCATCACTACTTTTTCACCTTTGCCAGAGGGAATAACGGATACGCGTATGTCTACGGCTCGCCCACCTAGTTGTAGGGCGATTCTACCGTCTTGAGGCAAACGCCGCTCAGAAATGTCAAGATTTGCCATCACTTTAATACGGGAAACCAGCAAAGGGGCAATCTTTTGTTGTGGCTCTAACACCTCTTTTAAAATACCATCTAGGCGAAAACGAACACGAATACGAGACTCGTAAGGCTCAATATGAATATCAGAAGCACCTTGTAAAATTGCTTGTGCGCACAAGGCGTTAATCAGGCTAATAATGGGCGCTTGATCATCGGAATCTAACAACTCTATTGGTTCAAATAACTCCATGGCAATGTCGTCAAGGGTTTTATCTTGATCGGCATTGTCGCTAAAATCTTGCAAATTACTCAGCGCACCATGCTCGTAGTGCGCCTGTATTCTTTGCATTAAAGAAGCTTTGGAGGTTTTTTCTAATTGACACTCTCCATATTTGCGTCTAATTTCTAATAAGGTAGAAATTTCAGGTAGCGCCTCATAACTGAGTATATTGCCTTCTAACAACAAGCCAAATTTTTTGGCAAATAAATAAGGCAATGACGCATTGTTTTCCATTAGACCAATGTATCGACTCGCTGGGATAGGCTGTGGTTATTCATCAAAAGTTTCGTAGAAATCGTATTCATCCGACTTGGGTACTTGCGCTTTAAGTTGTATCTTTGGTTGTTTTTTTGACTGTATTTGTTTCCGACTAGCAGGGTCATGATTTGGCAAGAGATCCTCAAATTCATCAACCTGAATACTTTCTAATATCTTTTCTGCCTGAAAGTAACTGTATTTTTGTTGACTAATATCGTTTATATTATGTTTAGTTAATATTGTTGGTCTAATAAAAACCAGTAAATGACGCTTTTCCTTGGTTTTAGTATCGTAACGAAACAGCCTTCCTAAAAATGGAACATCGCCTAACAAGGGGACTTTTTTCTGTGCTTCACGCGTTACAGTGTCAATCATCCCGCCCAGCACTAATAATTTATTATTTTCCACCAAGACTGTGGTTTTAATGTTTCTTTTTGAAGTAATCAAATCAACTGCAGTAGAAGAAGGCAAGACATTAGAGACCTCTTGTTCTATTTTCAACTTAACGCCATTACCGCCATTAACTTGAGGCTTGACTTTCAAGGTTAAACCAACATTTTTGCGTTCGTAATTCTGAAAAGGATTGGAATTGTTGTCGCTCAGTTGCGTATTGGTGATAAACGGCACCTCATTACCCACAACAATTTCTGCCTCTTCGTTGTCCAAAGTAACAATGGATGGGGTGGATAAAATATTAGCATTACCAAGACTGTTGAGTGCATTGATAACCAAACCTAGTGCGTTAGTCACTTTGCCACTACTGTCTTCTGTTACTGATCCAGCAAAAAAAGTAGCGCCTGATTTTATGGTGGCAGAACTTGTAGACCTTAATAAAGCAGGTATTTGTCCATTAAAATCAATCATTCCAATGCCATTCCCACTTTTGCCCAGCCATTGAATACCCAGCTCATTGGTGTTTGACGAACTAATCTCAGCAATAACTGCCTCAATCAATACTTGTACACGCTCAATATCTAATTTATTGATAATCTTTTTAATATTCAAAGTGATTGCTACTGGGGCAGTTATCACAATTGCATTAGTAGATTCATCTGCTTGAATATTAACTGGCACCTTGTTTTTCTGCGCCTTGTCAGTTGTTTGCTTTGCAATACCTTGCAATATAGGCAGAACATTTTTTGCATCTGCGTGTTTTAAATAAATAATGGAAGTAGCACCAGACTCCCCTTGTTGTTTATCTAGCTCACTGATTAAAAATCGTGCCTTAAGGCGTTTACTTTGATTGCCACCAATAATAATTTGATTGGTTTGCGTGTTAACGCTAATAACCAACGCATTGCCGGTTTTTTTTGTCAATAACGATTTAATAATATTTGCTATTTCTTGTGCGCTTGTATGCTCCAGGGTGATAATCTCATAGTCTTCATCCACTTGCTTATCCAAGATGGCAATCATATCTTTAATGCGCTTAATACTGGCAGTTGTGTCCGTCATCACAATGCTATTAGAGGGGTTATAAGCAGCTAAATATCCATATTGCGAAACCAATGGACGCAAAATAGCAATCAACTCTTTTGCTGCAACATTTTTCACCACAAGCACTGCGCTAACAATCAAATCATCAGAAAGCTTGGTAGGTGAGGTGTTCTTAGTGGCGTTTTTGGGCAATATCTTATCAAAATCATCACCCGAAATAATCACATAGCCATGTACTTGCAAAATAGAGGCAAAAAAATGATAAAGCCTTTCATCACTAACATCTTGATTGCTAACCACATTGACTTTAGCCTTCACTCTAGGGTCAATAATAAAGTTCTTGCCTGTTGCTTGAGACACGGTATTAATAAGTGTGCGAATATCGGTATTTTTTAGATTAAGCACTAAAGCCTGAGAATACGAACTGAATAACAGCCAAAGTAAAATAATTTTAATTTGTTGTTTCATATTGGCGTTAATTCAAGTCAAGAGTGATAATATGTTGTTCGCCATGACGATCAAGATAAATATCAAAAAAATTTGTTTTCTTTAACAATTTAACTACCTTAAAAGAGGCAGAAAAATCATCAAGTATCGTGTTATTAATGCGAGTCACAGTGTCATTTTCCTTAAACCCTAAGTCGTTAAATAATTGTTTTTCTTTGCTAGAATTTAATTTAAAACCTGTAAGTTTACCATTGCTAAAATTTGGCGCAATGCTAATTAGTGTTAACAGCCCCTCTGGCTTACTAGAAACCTCTTTTAAGTAATTACTTAACTTGCGCTTTTGAGTGCCTGATAGATTGCCGGTAGAAGGTGCTTTGCGCTTAGATTTACCCAAATCAATTGTTTTTCTTTTAGGCTGTCCATTGGGGCGAATATAGTTAAATTTGATTAATATCTTTTCTAATTTCCCTCCTCTTTCAATCACCACATAATTCTTAGCAACATCCTTTAGCAATACACCAGAGATAATTTTGTCGCCTTGTCGATAAACCTTGGCTTTAGCTTTGCCGTTTTTAATAATTGCTAATGCATTTTTCGCCTTAAAAACAGTCCCCACTAAAGTTAAATTAAGTGGCGTAAGTTTCACCTTTTGGTAATTTTTTTTACGAGGCTGGGCACGCTGAAATTGACCAAACAAATTATGGTATGCCCTCACATTCTCAGTATTTGATTTGAGTGTATTGGCATTAGCCATTGCCACGGTTTGGCTTTGTGAATTGTTAGTAAATACACCCAACGCCAACTGCGCACAAACATAAGCCAAATAAACCACCAAACACACCGACACGCCCTCTCTAACTTTATCTTGATAAAGTGTATTAAAGCGCTTAAATTGTGCCCAACTTGCAGTTAATTCAGTCTTTAAATCCATAAAGCGTAATTTTACAGTGAAAATAAGTTAAGAAACCGTGTCAAATCGCCAATATATCACCTAAATTAACCCCAACAACAACTCAACAGGCATTCTTATTTTATAAAGCATAAATCGCTTCAAATTTTTAGCATTATTCATAAAGGTGTTTGGATTATTAACAAAATCCTGAACCAGTTAAAACCTAGTTTCTCATTTAGAAATAAAGGTATAATCTGTCTTAAAATACTTTAACATCTTAACCCAACAAACAATGATTACTCGTGCCTTAATTTTATGTAGTTGTTTGAGCAGTACTTGTACTTGGGGTGGATTTTTTCAGATTAATACTGATGCTGACACAATGATGAGTGTGAATAGTATGGGTGGGCTAACAATACTTGAACAAGCACAATCGAGCATTCTA
>JAQRMT010000042.1 GCA_028599035.1 Gammaproteobacteria bacterium | reverse complement strand
TTCTAGCAAACACCGTCTATGTCTATGATGGCAGAATTAAAATTCAATCCCGCCACAATAAAATCACCCTTAATATTGCCAAAGGCTGGCACATCAACGCCGACAAAGTCCTACAAAAAAACCTAATTGCCACCCAACTTAACAGCGACAATTTAAAAGAAGTCAATTACCCCCAAGCAAAATTCACCAACTTAGGCTTTAGTCAAGAAAAATTAGCCGTATATGACGGAGAAATCAGCCTTAATTTTTCCCTAAAAAACCAAAAATTCACCTCTGCCACCCTAAATCTACAAGCCTGTAGTGACAAAATTTGCCTACCCCCACAACAAATCAAAATACTCTTAAACTGACTAAAATCTTCCAAAGGCAAGACCTTCCCCACGCTATTTTGGGGAAGGCCTTGCCTTCACCACTCTCACAAAATCTGAGGCTAAACGGTATACATGCCGCCATTAATATGTAGCGTTTGTGCGGTAATATAGTTACTACCGTCACCCGCTAAAAACAACACGGCGTTGGCGATTTCATCAACTGTACCAAGGCGACCCATGGGGATTTGTTTGGCCAAAGTTTCTTTTTGTTCTTTAGGCAGTGCACTGGTCATATCTGTTTCAATAAAACCAGGGGCAACGGCATTTACGGTAATGCCACGAGTACCTACTTCACAGGCGAGTGATTTAGTAAAGCCCATAATGCCTGCCTTAGCGGCAGCATAGTTGGTCTGCCCTGCATTACCCATCGCACCAACTACAGAGGCAATAGAAATAATACGCCCCGCCTTTTTTTTCATCATTGCACGCAGTACCGCTTTGGACATTTTGTAAACTGAGGCAAGATTGGTATTCATAATATCGTCCCATTCATCTTCTTTCATACGCATTAGCAGGTTATCACGGGTAATACCGGCGTTATTAACCAAAATATCAACTGTGCCATAGGTATCAACAATAGACTTAATGACCTCGGCAATTTGGTCGTTGTTGGTTACATTAAGTGTCATACCTGTGCCTGCCACACTATTATCTTTTAAAGTGGCACTAATCGCACTCGCACCTTTATCACTAGTCGCTGTGCCAATGACGGTCGCACCAGCAGCACCTAAAGTTAATGCAATGGCTTGTCCAATACCTCGGCTTGCGCCTGTAATTAATACGATTTTTCCTGCTAAATTATTCATTATTTTATCTCCTTTAAAGTTATTGCAACACTGGCTGAATCCAATACAGCATTTGCACTGAGTGATTTGTCAATTCTACGAGTTAAGCCAGTCAATACTTTTCCTGGCCCTGATTCGATGAGTTTTTCCACGCCTCTGTCGGCCATCGTTTGTACCGTGCCTGTCCATAATACAGGTTTGTGTAGTTGTGCCACCAATTTAGCACGCATTTCACCCGCATTACTCGCTTTTGTTGCATCAACATTATGTAGCACATCAACCTCACCTATCTTAAATGACACATTTTCCACTGCATTTGCAAATACAGTCGCCGCATCATTCATTAAAGAACAATGTGATGGCACACTCACAGGCAGTGTCACTGCCCGCTTTGCGCCTGCCGCTTTCATTGCCTCACAAGTTATATCCACAGCCTCTTTGTTGCCTGCAATAACGACCTGTCCAAGGGAATTAAAATTCACTGCCTCAACAACTCCCTCACCCGAATAATCAGCACAAACCTTGATCACCGTCTCATCTTCTAAGCCCAAAATAGCCGCCATTGCACCCACACCAGCAGGCACAGCGGATTGCATGAGCTCTGCACGCTGACGCACTAACTCAATCCCGTCGTTAAACCTCAACGCACCTGCGGCAACCAACGCTGTATATTCACCTAAGCTATGTCCTGCCATACAAATAGGCGACAAATCCATTTCGCTATTCAGCACCTGATAGGTCGCATAACCCGCTGCCAGCATTGCTGGTTGTGTATTTTGTGTCTGATTAAGTCCATCTTGGTCTTCTTGCGTTAATTGCCAAAGGTCAAAACCCAGCACATCGCTTGCCTCGGTAAAAGTCTCTTTAACTATCGGAAAATGTTCAGCAAGTTCTGACAACATACCCAAAGATTGAGAGCCTTGACCAGGGAAAATAAGTGAATATTTCATAATAAATCCTTTGCCATTATTGGCGTTATTTTAATCAATAAAAAAGCGCCCATTAGGCGCTTCTTGAATAACTTGTTTTCAGCGCTATACCGCTTCGATTGAAACAGTTTGACGCATAAATTTACCTTTTTTAGCAAACATAACTCTACCATCTGCTATGGCAAACAATGTGTCATCCTTGCCCTTACGAACATTTGTACCCGGATGGAATTTGGTGCCTCTTTGACGAACTAAAATATTACCAGCCAATACAACTTGACCACCAAATCTTTTTACGCCAAGGCGTTTTGACTCTGAATCTCTGCCGTTATTAGTACTACCGCCTGCTTTTTTATGTGCCATGGTGTTTTCTCCTAAGCTTTAATTTTTGTAATTTCTATTTCTGTGAATAACTGTCTGTGACCTTGTTGTTTCATTGAGTGCTTACGACGACGGAACTTAAGGATGTGAACTTTTTTACCCTTACCTTGTGAAATCACTTTTGCTTCAACTGTTGCCTTAGCAACTAAAGGTGCACCAATTTGAACATTGTCACCATCAGCAACCATTAATACTTCGTCAAAAGTAATTGTCTTGCCTGGTTCAACCTCTAATTTTTCAACCTTTAAAGTTGCGCCTTCGGCTACTTTAAACTGCTGGCCACCTGTTTTAATAACTGCGTACATAATAAAATCTCTGTATGTCTTAAAAAGGGGGCAATTATACCTAAACACTGGGTTTAATGAAACTAAGTTTTGCGTATAATTACTATTTTTTATTTAAACAGGCTTAAAAATGATTATTTTTGAAACCAACATGGGGAAAATTTGCATTGAAGTTGATACCAAGAAAGCACCGAAAACTGCCAAAAATTTTATTGATTATGTTAAAAATGGCTTTTACGACGGCACTATTTTCCACCGTGTAATTAAAGACTTTATGATTCAAGGGGGTGGACTTACTGAAAATATGAAAGAAAAATCAACCAAATCAGAAATTGAGAATGAGGCAAAAAATGGCTTAAAAAACGCCAAATATACATTGGCAATGGCCAGAACAATGATGCCACATTCGGCCAGTTCACAGTTTTTTATCAACACCACAGACAACAGTTTTTTAGATTATCCTGCTCAAGATGGTTGGGGCTATTGCGTGTTTGGCGAGGTGGTAAAGGGACATGCTATAGTTGATAAAATCAACACTGTAAAAACTGGACATCAAGGAATGCACGCAGATGTGCCAGATGAGGTTGTTGTTATTAACAAGGCTACCGTTAAAAAAACGGTTGCTAAAAAAGTAGCCACCAAAAAAGCAACTGTAAAAAAAACCACTGCCAAGAAAACTGCCACTAAGAAAACTGCCACTAAGAAAGCAGTCACTAAAAAGACCATTACCAAAAAACCCACCAAGAAGAAAGTAGGCACCAAAAAACCTGCTAAAAAATAATCTGTTCTGTGGCTCACACATTACTCATTGCAGATTTACACCTTATCTCCGGTGAGGTGGATAAAACCAATCTGTTCATCAAATTTTGTCAAGAGCAGGCATCAAAAGCGAACCAACTTTTTATCTTAGGCGATTTATTCAACACTTGGTTGGGCGATGATTTGTCTATTAATGTCTATCCAAGCGTTATCTCGGCGCTAAAAACACTCAGCAGTACCACCAAGGTTTATATCACTGGCGGTAATCGTGACTTTCTTTTAGGTGAAGAGTTTGCCCGACAAACAGGCTGCGTATTACTCAATACTCCTTATTTGCTCGAAACTAACAACAAAGATTATGTACTGATACATGGCGACGAACTCTGCACTGATGATGAAACATATCAGCAGTTAAAAAGTGTGCTGCAACACCCAATTACTAAATTCATCTTCTTACACTTGCCACAAAAAACCCGTCTAAAACTCAGCGGACAATTGCGCAAAAAAAGTATTGAAGCGCAACAATATAAATCGCATGAAATTATGGACATCAATCAACACACAACAGATAAACTGATGCAAAAATATCCAAATGCAGACCTTATTCACGGACACACACACCGACAAAACACCCACCACAGCGAGCAATACACGCGTTTCGTTTTAGGTGATTGGGAGGTTAATCAGGGCAATGCTATTGCGATTAATGATGCGTTAAACTACCTTGAAATTCGCTGATTTGTCCACTAGATTAACCCGACTTACCTGAAGCTGTATTTCTTCGTCAAGCTTAGGCAGGGTTTTGAATTTAATCTGCGTCATCATGCCAATTTCAGGCATCATAAACAACGCCTTGTCGCCACGAATGTCAACCACCACGCCTGTGCCCATCCATTGTGGATTTTGCATTAAAAACACGCACTTAAAATGATCATCGCTAAAGCGGCTAACCCTACCAACACTTGCCAGTGCCATATTCACTGCGCCAATGATTTCCTTCACTCGGCTGACCGGCAACATCGGTTTGTCGGTAATAAAATTAACAATCTGCTGGTGTGCTAGCAAATCATAATAACGCCGCATCGGGCTGGTTACTCGCAAATAGGCTGGCAGCCCCAAACCATAATGCAATAGTGGCTTTACCGAAGTAGCAGAACGCTTAAAATTCTTAATCGCTAGGAACGACTCACTCAGCGTCAAAGAATCCTTATTTGCTAAAAATTCCTCAGAAAAATCGCCCTCATCTTGCAATGCGTAAGGCACAGGAATTAGATTATCACTGGTAAATTGTGCCATCGTGCGCCCTGCCATAATCATCATTTCAGCCACCAAATCTCTACTTGGACTACTTGCTTGTGGCATAACTGACGCTTTTCCATCGATAAATTTCACATCCACATTAGGCAGATGCAAGTTAATAGAGCCACTACTGTCTCGGAACTTTTTGTGCGCCTCGCCAATCGCCTTAATCTTAGTCAAATCAGCATTAGAATTCGCCTGCAACATCTCATCAACTTCCTCATAAGTGGTATTAGTCACATTAATCACACTTTGCATCACCTCAATATTGTTGATGTTTTCACCATCAAATTCAAAACTAAATGACAACGCATCAGATTTATCACTCGCCCCCAAAGCACTAGCAGCCGTTAGCGAAGTCGGTAACATATGAATAATCTCATCTGGCAGGTAAAAATTAGCACCTCGCTGCTGTGCATACTCATCCAAATCTGAGCCAGATGGTACAATATTTGCCACATCTGCCACATGCACCCACAGCCTCTCGCCCTCAATGCTAATCGCATCATCTGCATCATCCGAGCCTTCATTATCAATTGCATAACTAGACAGATGTGTTAAATCAACTCGCTCAATACTCGGCACTTCCACGGCAATATCTTCATCTTTTGGAATATCAAAACGCGCAGGATAGGGGTTAAAGCTCGGCGCAAAATATTTAATTTTTAGTAAAAGTTGATAAGCACTTTCAGGGGAGTTTTCCACCCCAATATGACTTAAAATCTTAGCAGTTTTTGACTGATTAAGTGCCACTCTGGCAATCTCTTTTAGATAAGGCTCGTCTTGTTTATCAAAGGTGTTTTTAGTCAGATTATCAACACAATGCGCTAAACTTTCGGCCGCTAATTTCTCACTATCTCGCTTCGCCTGCACGCTTTCAACTTGCGCTGTAGGACGCACAAACACCAAATCTTTCTGCCAATAAAAATACAGCCCGTCCTCAACTAATAAGCAAGTACACCAAGCATTTTGAGCCGTATATTCATCAAATAACCACTCGGTAATATCCTGTAAACTCAGCGTTTCTTCTTGAAAATCTGCCAATACAGCAAAATCTGCCAAAGCACAATCATCATTAATCTGGATAAATTCAGGATGAATAAATCGAAAGTCCTTTTCTCGAACCTTGAGCGACGAGCCATCAGCAAATTCTAACTCGAATTTGCTCGCAATAATATCAGCAATGCGTGCGGACTTGCCTTTATAAGCAACTAGAGAATTAATCAAAATACAACTTTATTTAGTCAAGTGTGCCTGTGTAATCTTGTGCAGACATCAAATCTTCAACCGCATCGGCCTTAAATTTCACCAACCAACCATCATCATAACAACTTGAATTAACCAATTCTGGTGCATCGTCCAACGCCTCATTTGCCGCAACGATTTCAAGATCGGCTGGCGCATACACGCCGCTCGCCGCCTTCACCGATTCCACCACGCAAAACTCATCTTCTTGAGAGGCCTCGTCGCCCACACTAGGCAGTTCTACAAAAACCATATCACCTAACAACGCCTGAGCATGGTCGGTCACGCCCATGGTATAAGTGCCATCGCCATTGTCTAAAATCCACTCGTGGGTTTCTGTGTATTGTCTATCGTCCCTTACTTCACTCATATTTTCTCCTTTCTTACTTCGTCTTTTTCCTTTCTACTGCGTCAGATTTGAAAAATACTCGTAAGACTATTCTAATTAACCAATATCTTGCCATTACGCACAAAGGGCGGTTTGACTATTTTAGCCGATACCCTCTTGCCACGCATCTCAATTTCACATAATCCTTTACTGCCTTTTGGCACGCTCGCCAGCGCAATTGCCTTACCCATTGTCGGGGAAAATGTGCCCGAGGTTACCTCGCCTTCACCAAAATCGGTAAACACTTGGTTGTGGTCTCGAATCACGCCTTTACCTTCCAGCACCAAGCCAACAATGGTTTTTTCAGGTGTTAATTTCTCCAACGCCTCACGCCCCACAAATTCACGGCTTTCATCAGACAAGTCCACTGTCCAAGCAAGCGCCGCCTCCAAAGGCGAGACACCCTCATCCATCTCCGAACCATACAAACTCATCCCCGCCTCTAATCGTAGCGTATCTCGTGCACCTAATCCACACGGCTTAACCCCCGCCTCAAGTAGCATTTTCCAAGTAAACTCCGCCGAACTCGCAGGCAACATAATCTCAAACCCATCCTCACCCGTATACCCCGTACGGGCGACAAATAAAGCACCTAAACTAGCAGCGTTAAAGGGTTTTAATGCACCAGCCACTTCCTCCACACCCGCCATAGCTGTGAATACTTTCTCCCTCGCATTCGGCCCTTGCACCGCAATCATTGCCAAATCCGACATCAACTCAATCACCACATCAAAACCGTGTGCTTGTGCATCAATCCACGCCATATCTTTATGCGTCGTGCCTGCATTAATCACCATTCGATAATATTCATCATCCTGATAATACACAATCAAATCATCTACCACGCCGCCCGCTTCATTCAGCATACAACTATACAATGCCTTGCCTTGCGTTTGCAGTTTATCCACATCGTTGGCAATCAAAATCCGCAAAAACGCCTTCGCCTCAGCACCTCTAAAATCCACCACACTCATATGCGATACATCAAACATCCCCGCATCACTCCGCACCTGATGGTGCTCCTCCAACTGCGAGCCATAATTCAGTGGCATTTCCCAGCCACCAAAATCAACCATCTTTCCATTACTGTCCAAATGTGCTTGATACAAAGGTGTTCTTTTCATCATGCCTTCTCCTTATTGTATTTACTAATAAAAAAAACCGTTACAACAATCAGCACAAAAGTCAATCCCATAGTGCCAAATAATTTAAAATTCACCCAAGACTCTTCTGTTTGTTGGGCAACAACACACAAAGCCTGATTACTCAGCGTTGTACAATCAAATCCACTCAATCCAAAGCGCTCACCATCGCCAAAAAACGCATCATTCGCCGCAATAGCAGGCAGCACATAATAATAAGCATTAATAAACGCAATCCCCATAAAGCCCAGCCCCCACAGCCATGTCAATGTACGCCAAAGCGTATTAGGTAATTCCAATTCTTTGCCCAGCATTCTGGCTAATAAAGTTTTCTTACCAATCCAAATACTGCCCACCAGCACAACGGCAAACACCACATACAAAGCGCTCACCTTCCACATAATAAAAACAGGATTGTCAATATAAATCGTTACCCCGCCAAATACCACAAGCAGTAACAATCCAATCACTTGCGCCTTTTCAAACTTCTTTTGCCTAAGATAAGTAACCCCAATCTGCACGACAGTTGCCAATGCCATTACAATAATCGCCGAATGCAGTCCTTCGTTTTGATAAAAATGCAAGTCTTTTATTTTATACACCGCAAAAAACAACCCAATGGGTAAAAAATCAAGTAAAAATTTCATTGTTTACTCCAGATGCTCTTTTGAGCAATAAATTTTGCCATTATGGCTAATCGCCTCATTCTCAGGAATGTGCGTCTCACACACACAACACGCCACCATTTTATTACTAGACGGCTTTCGTGCCATATCGCTA
This sequence comes from Gammaproteobacteria bacterium, assembly GCA_028599035.1. Classification (GTDB taxonomy): domain Bacteria; phylum Pseudomonadota; class Gammaproteobacteria; order PS1; family Pseudothioglobaceae; genus Thiodubiliella. Next base: position 2,877 of record JAQRMT010000042.1, on the reverse strand, counting down.
GGTGCTTTTCTGAATTTCTTAAACACCAAAAACACCGCAATTGCCAATAAAATATAAGGAAGAATTTTAATAATACCCATTCAATATCCACACCATAAAAAAATGCAATTTTACCAATGCTTAGTATATAATTTCCCCTTTTTATTGTGTCAATAATTCACAAACTGCCCGGGTGGTGAAATTGGTAGACACACAGGACTTAAAATCCTGCGCCTTCACCGGCGTGCCGGTTCGATTCCGGCCCCGGGCACCATATTCAAACCCTTTGTTTAATTGACTTTTATAAGTTTTTAAGCAAAGGGTTTTTTTATTGTCAAAAAACACAGAATGACGACAAAATGACGACAGCTAAAAATCAATTGGCTTAGTTGGGTCATATCTTGCAGATGGTTAGGTGATAAATGTGCATAACGCATCATCATATTTAGTGTGCTATGGTTGAGTATTTTTTGTAGTGCAAAAATCGACACAACCGCCACCCAGCGCATTATTGCCGACACGCCAAAACAACAACCCATTTCTAAAGTCGATGTTAATGTCAAAATTGACTCTCAAGCACCTGCCACGGTTGAAGAGGTCAAAACCACAGGCATATCAAGTATTAACCTTGCTGTTGGTAACTTCGCTACTGTAAGATACAATTAACTCAACTGCACTAAACTCACACCCAGCCCTTTGGCTATTTTTTCTAGTGTGGTTTTTTTGGGCAAGGTTTTAGCATTTTCAATTCTAGAGTAAGCGCTTTGTTGCATATCAATTCTATCAGCCACTTGTTGCTGAGTTAGCTTTAAAAACAAACGCCATGCTTTAATCGGGCTTAATCCGTCTATCTCAATACTACCTACCACTTCATGCGGGGTATCCTCACCCCACCAATCGGTGGCTTTTTGTTTCTTGAGTTCTTGGTATTCTTCATAAGGCACAACTACAAAGGCAGGAACGCCATTATGACTAATGATTTGTTCGTTAATATGTCCTCTCATTTCTTACTCCTATTTTTTCCACGCTGATAATTTTTGCTTTCTTTTCAAAATCAAATACCACTCGATAATTGCCTACTCTTAGACGGTAATCGTATTTATTATTAACCAACAACTTAACATTGTGCCATTCATCCAACGGCTGGCTTAAAGCGCCAATAGCGCTATAAATCTGCACCTTTTGTTTTTGCGGTATTTTTCTTAAATCCTTTTTTGCTTTGTTTGTCCAACTGATTTTGTTCATGGGTGTATTGTATCATAAATATATTACAATGTTATAAATATGTTATAAACAACTCTTTTATGCGAAAAATATGACAACCTTGATAAGGTTAATAACGGTTTTATAGAGTTGCTTTTATTAAATAAGTAAAATAAGGGGACGCTATACGGCTCCCCCACTTGACTGGACACCAAACTGATATTTTACGCACTATTTTTATCTTCTAATATTTTTTTGTATTTATGCTTTTTTTGGGGTTTGGGGCGGGAAATAAGGGTTTACACAATCTGTGTTTACAGGGTCTTTTGTTTAAAACTATGATCGCTCATGGTCACAACCCTGCTGATAAACTTTGGGTGCAGTGTACTGATATTGATAGACTTGCTGCTCTAATGTGTTATGTACAGTTGAGCTTATGGCATGTGCCAGCACAGGTTGTGGTGGGTAATTCACTAACTTTAGAGACTCGTGAAGTGTTTTATACTCCAGCCCATTATATGGGCTCGTGGGATATGCGATTAAATCTTAGGACATCTAAAGAATTAATCGTTGAAAACAATCAAGCACAGGATAAAACTGATGAGCCAAAAATTGACGAGTTGAAACTGCCTAATGCCAGCATCAAAGATATTGGTAAAAGTGCAGATATTCAGCTTGGTTTTGATTTTTAGTGTTGTTGGTTTTGAAACTTAAAAACTCCCTTTCGGGAGTTTTTTTTGCTATTTGAATATTTCAATTAAAATCATAAGCCTTTCAAGGTCATGTTTTTTAGTAGTGAGGAATTGAGAATGTGCAATATCTCAGCTCTTTTACCATCACTCGATAATCTGTAATAAACATTGTATCTTTCAAAGACATAACGTCTAATTTTCTGAGGCTCGTTGTATAAAGGGCAAGATAGAGGAAATTCTGAAATTATATTTATACTGCCTGTTAAAAGCTCCACACTAAAGTTTTCAGCTCTTTGTGGGTTATCTTGTGCAATATATTCTTTGATTATGTCTAGGTCTTTTCTCGCTTTGCGAGAAATATGAACTTCTACCATTGTGAAATAGGTTTAGCAAGTACCTCAGCAATATTATCATGCCTTAATTCCATAGAGCGACCAGCCTCAATATCAGCTATTCCTTCATTGATACCCTCGTCAATTTTATGTCTAACTAAGGCTTCTAAAGCCTCATAAACAAGGTCTTCTGCTGATTGATAACTACCAGTAGAAACCTGTTCTTGCACCATTTCAGCTACAGAGCCATGTAGTGTTATTGTCATAATTTTCACCTTACAAATTAATTATAATCATTATATCAAATCCACAGATAAGTCAATAACAAATATAGGTGTTATGCTACCCAAAGATTTTTACGATATTTGTGCAATAAATCATATTCGGTCTGTTTGATTAACAAATCCAGATCCTTACTATCCAAACCTTGCTTTTCAAGTGATGAAGTATCTTGCACAAGAGAAACCATATACAAGGCTTTTTCTTTAATTTGCACTGACCCATTTATATACAATACCTAACACTGGATTAGTTAGCCCAACTGAACTAACGAACGCCCCTTACTCATCTTATCAACGCCCTTAGCCACTTAATTTGTGGTTTTTTTGTTTACTTATTAACCCGATTGTCTTTTGCGTCATCCCAACCTAACGATGTGGGACACCGCAAAA
>JAQRMT010000041.1 GCA_028599035.1 Gammaproteobacteria bacterium | reverse complement strand
TTTTTCTGTGCTTGAGGAAAAAGTAGATGTAGAAAAAATTCCTGATGAAGTCAAGAAAATTTTAGAAAAAGAAGGTGAGGATTTATCAAAACTTAAAGAATTTAAAGTGGAAACCCAACATATATCTGATAATGGTAAAGCGGTATCTTTTGATTTTGACAACCAAGAATCAGATGGAACGCAAAAACTATTTAGGCTTTCAGGGCCATGGTTAGATGTATTAGAAAATGGTTATTGCTTGGTGATGGATGAGTTGCACAATAGTTTGCACCCAAACTTGGTGGCGTATTTAGTTAATATGTTTCATAATCCAAAGATTAATAAAAACGGTGCGCAGTTAATTTTTGTAACGCATGAAACTTCGTTGCTTGACCAAGAAATTTTTCGGCGAGATCAAATTTGGTTTTGTGAAAAAGAAGATAATGTGACAGAGTTGTTTTCGCTTGCTGATTTTAAGGTCAGAAAAGGTGCTGAAAATATTGAAAAGTTTTATCTTTCAGGTCGTTATGGTGCGGTGCCGTATTTAAGATAAAAAATATGGCAAAACGCAAAATAAAATCTAGTTATAGCCCTAGGAAAGCTGCAATAAAAGAGCCTTATGACAGGGTTTTAATTGTTTGTGAAGGCAAAGAAACTGAAATTAATTATTTTAATGGTTTGATAAGACATTTAAAACTTAGCACTGTAAATATAAAAGTGCAGGATATTAAACAAACTACACCTGACAGCCTACTCAAAGAGGCAAAAAAACTTTATCAGGAAGCCAAAAAATCGGGCAATCCATACGATAAAGTTTATTGTGTTTTTGATAAGGATAGACATACAAAATATCAAGAAACTAAAAATCAAATTGATCAAATAAAGCAACCAAAAGGTGTGTATTGTTACGCTTTCTCGGAGCCTTGTTTTGAATTTTGGTTGTTATTACATTATTATAAGACGACCAAGCCATTCACTTGTTTTGATAAGTTGAGAAAAGATAAAGAATTTAAAAAATATTTCCCAGAATATGGGAAAAGTGAAGATATTTTTCCAATACTGCAAGATAAATTAGCAGTTGCCTGTAATAATGCAAAAGGCAATCCGCATACTAACATTAATAAGCTGGTAGAATATTTGCAAAATATCAAAAAACGGTGAATGATTTAACCCAACGCCAACAAGCCTTAGATATTAGTCAGTCTTTTATCGTGCAAGCCCCTGCGGGTTCAGGCAAAACTGAGTTGTTGACGCAACGCTATTTAAAATTATTGGCAAATTGTGCTGCCCCTGAGAATGTGGTGGCAATGACTTTTACTAATAAGGCAGTAGCTGAGATGACGCAGCGGGTCTTGTTGGCTTTGCACTCTAGTTCTGAGCCTCGACCAAAAGAGGCGCATAAGCAGATAACTTATGATTTGGCGCTTGGTGTTATGCAGCGTTCAGATGAGTTGGATTGGCAGTTATTGCAAAATCCAAAACGCTTGAAAATATCCACTATTGACGGACTTTATGGCTTAATTACCAGTCGTTATCCTTTGCCAGAGCAGTTAGTTCCGCGCCAAATTATGGCCGAACAATGGGTGCGTGATAGCGCTTATAAATATGCTGCTGGGCAGACGCTATTAATGATTGATGATGAGGAATATGGTGGACCAATTGCCAGTTTGTTGTTGCATTTGGATAATAATACGGCAAGGTTTGAAAGTTTAGTAACGCAAATGCTGTCCAAGCGAGATCAGTGGCTCATGCGTTTGTATAGAGATGGCGTGCTAGACCCGAAAGTGTTGCAAGATACTGCTCAAATAATTGTTTTGCAAAACCTTAAAGAGTTGCATGACTTAGCAAAAGTACATCTAAATGCAGATTTTTTTGCGCTGATGTTGTCCAGTAACAACTTAGATTACAATAAGATTGACTCATTGCCTGGTGTGGATTGTGCGGATTTGGGAAAATGGCAGTTGATTGGTGATTTTTGTTTAACCAAAAGTGGCACTTGGCGTAAGGCTTTGGAGAAAAAACTACCATCAGAGTTGTTTAATGAGGCATTAAGATTAGCTTTACAGCAGTTAAACGCCTTGCCCGATGTGGTTTTTTCACAAGCCCAATCTGATATTTTAGCCACAATTGCCAAGGTGTTAAAACTTTGCGTGGCGCAGTTAGGTCTACACTTTGAACACGAACAAGCGCACGATTTTATTGAGGTAGCGCTCAATGCTAATCAGGCGTTGGATGAGAAAATGGGTGTGAGTGATGCTATCTTATTTTTGGATTACAAAATCCAGCATTTGTTGATTGATGAATTTCAAGACACCTCGGCATCACAATTTAACACCATTGAAAAACTCATTAATGAATGGCAAGAAAATGATGGCAAGACCTTGTTTTTAGTGGGCGATCCGATGCAGTCGATTTACCGATTTAGAGAATCACAGGTGGGTTTGTTTTTGCAGGTAAAAGACCAAGGCATTGCCAATATTACGCCAAAATCTCTGGTATTAAGCACCAATTTTCGTTCTTCGAGGAGCATTGTTCAGGGTAATAATGATTTTTTCCAGCGTATTTTTCCCGAACACAATGACATTTATCAAGGGGCAATTTCTTATTCGCAATCGCAATCAAATTCCAATGAAGAAGACGAAGAGGCTATTGTATTCCATCCCTTTTCTCACGACCAATTCGGGCTTGAGGCACAGACAGTCAGCAAGATAATCAAAATTTCCTTAGAAAAAAACGAATTCGGTACGGTAGCAGTTTTGGTGCGTACTCGAGCGCATTTAGTCTATATTTCTCAACAACTGAAGGACGACAATATTGCCTTTGAATCGGTCGAAATTACCAAATTGAAAAACCATTTATTAACACGAGATTTGTTTTCACTTGCCAAGGCATTATTACATTTAGGTGATAAATTAGCATGGTTGAGTATTCTGCGTGCACCTTGGTGTGGGCTTGTTTTGGATGATTTGTTGGTATTATCCGCAGATGATTCTCGTGCTATTTACACGCAACTTGCTGATGAAAATATCTTGACAAAATTGAGCGAAGATGGGCAAAAACGCGCCAAACACCTGCAACATTGCTTGCAAGAGGTTGTTGATAGTCAGGGTCGGTTTAATTTTGTCGAATTGCTGACTTATGCCATCAATCAATTAGGACTAGGCGACACTACGCTGTCAAACACTGAATTGGCGATTAAAGATGAGTTTTTACGCATTATCCACCATTGTGAACAGCAACATAATCTCAATATTCAGACGATTGAAAGCGCTATGGAGAATTTATATGCGCCGAGTGATAAAGCACGAGTCAAACTGATGACCATTCATGCCTCAAAAGGGCTGGAATTCGATACTGTTATCATCCCTAGTTTGGGTAAAAAGCCTAGAGGTGACGGCTCATCTATCGTTCGGTTGCGTGAATTTGCCAGCCAATCTCTACTGCTAGCGCCGATTAAATCGGCTGTTGATACGAACGAAAGTGGCACTTATCAATATCTAAAATTTATTGAATCGCAACAAAATAAATTTGAAACCATGCGCCTGCTATATGTGGCAATGACGCGTGCTAAAACAAACCTGTATTTATTGGGTGCAGTGAGCCAATCTGGCAAAGCCAATGCCAGTTCTTTGTTGGCATTTTTAATGCCATTTTTTGCCCATCGCTTTAAGGGTATTGATGACACGCCTGATACACATGAAGAGGTGAATGCGCCATTATTGCATCGTTTTACTCACTATCAAACGCCTGCTAATAAAACACAACAACAGGGCGAATCTGTTGAATATCAGCAAAACTTCGAGCGTCTATTCAAAAGCGCACTAGGCTCGTTGGTGCATCACTATTATGAACAACAATTATTCACGCCAAATGATGAGAATATTCGCAATCGACTGATTGAAATTGGCGCGGCACCAAAAGATATTGAACGCTGGCAAGCGCTCATCCTAAAACTACTGAACAACACCAAAAATGATGCACAATTTGATTGGCTATTTAAACAGCGAGACAGCACTCTAAACGAGGCTGAGTTTGTGGTGGATGGGCACGCTATCGCTATTGATAGGTTGTTTATTGATAAAGGCACGCTGTGGATAATTGATTTTAAAACTGCTGAACCCGCCCAAAATGAATCGCTAGAAAAATTCATCCAACGACAACAAAAACAGCACGCAAAACAACTCTTATCTTACCAAACAGCACTGTCTGAGATTTATAAAATGCCAATTCGCTGTGCGTTGTATTGCCCTAGCGTGAGTCAGTTGATTGAAATAGAGCGTTAATCATTGCCACCGAATCACAGCCTGCATCAAAGGCTTGTGATTGGTTGTCAAAATTAATCCCGCCAATCCCCACAATGGGAATATTCAGACTTTGTGCAGCTTGGGCGACAATATCTAGCCCACATTTAGGCGTATCAGGCTTAGTGGGTGAGGGAAATAAAGCGCCAAATGCCACATAATCAGCGCCTTGTCTTTGCGCTTGCTGCGCTAGATTCATATCATTATAACAAGACGCGCCAATCACAGCATCAGCCCCCAATATCGCTCTTGCCTGAGTAATGGATGCATCAGTTTTACCAAGATGTACACCACCAGCCCCTACTTTTTTCGCTAGGTTGATATCATCATTGATGATAAATAAAGTATGATGCTTTAAACACAAAAACTGCAGTTGTTGGGCTTCGTTAAGTTGAATGATTGTGTTGGTTGTCTTATGTCGGTATTGTAAAATACTGATATTGTGTTGAATGAGTATTTTTTCAACAGCGTCAATGTCCAAGGCACGGTCTGGCGTTATAGCGTAAATGCCACTTATTTTATGATGATGCAAAAGATTAGTTTCCACTTAAAACGCAAGTTATTAATTATGGCTTTTATTATAGCGCCTATTAGCGTTGTGTGGCTTTTTATAACGCTGGTTTCGGCTGTATTTACAGCGGATGAAAAGACTGCAGACACGGATGAAATCACCAACTATATCGAGAAAATTGGTAATTTCGCTTTGCAAGAATTTAATGATAAGCACCAATTAACGCATTTTGTTGAGGCTAAAAACTATTTTAATTTTGAACAAGAGCCCGCCTTATTAATAGAGCCAAAAATCATTGTTTATAACGAAAAAGGCGAAAGAGCTTATATCATGACTTCAAAACGCGCCAATTATTTAGACAATGGCGAGATTAAATTCAAAGACAAGGTTGATATTAATGTCAGCACAGGTGCCGCTTATAAAATAAATACCAAAGAATTACTGGTAAATACTAAAACCAACAACTTAACAAGTCAAGAAGACATCATTTATTTAGATGAACACGCCACAGTAGCCGCACAAGGCATGACCATGCAAGTGGCAGAAGACAAAATGCAATTGATAGGGAAAATCAGCATTAGTCAGGACAGTGGGCAAACAATATTGACCCGTGATTTGTCTATTGACCAGTCAAATTCGCAAAAACATTATTATGCCAAAAGTAACACCACTTATTTAGCCTCTGATAATAAGATTTATTCTCAAGGCATTGATATGGATATGCGTAAAGGGCTTGTCACCCTGCTTGGCAAAGTGAAAATCCTACAAAAATCAGGTACCACAATTGACACTAAAGCCCTAATTATTAAGCAATCAAACAACAATGAGGTTTATCAAACCAAAGAAAAAGTACATTATCAATCTAAGGTAGCGAATATTCACGCAACGGGGATGCGTTACGATACCAAGGCACAAACCATCAAACTCACGGGCGGTGTGGCAGGGCGTTATGAATAAAATTATTCTTATAGGTTTGTCTTTATTGTCCTTTGCATCGCAGGCACTGAACCAAGACCCTGTTAATGTGAAAGCTTATACTGTGGTTATTGATGAGCCAAAAGGGCTGAGTATTTGGACGGGAGATGCTAGAGTAGTGCAAGGCTCGTTAACCTTGAGTGCCGACAAAATACAAATATTTAATGTCAAACACAGGATTACCAAAGCAATTGCTAGTGGCAGTAAAAACAAGCCTGCGTATTATAAGCACAACCAACCAAAACAATCGCATTTTGTCGAAGCCACTGCACTAAAAATCACCTATTTTGCCGATAAACAATTTGTGCGTCTTCAAGGTGATGCGCATTTAACGCAAGGATTTGATTCTTTTAGTGGTGGCGTTTTGAATTATGACATTAAGAACGACAAGATTATTGCCAGCAAATCCAAAAACGACACTCAGCGTGTTAAGTTTAAAATTAAGCTTTAAGTAAAGGCAAGACGGAATTGTGGCAGGGTAACCATATCATTAGCCATTAACTATAATTATCCCTTAGGGGATATATGGTAATACCCCCATAAAAAGATGTGTTTAAAAACGGCAATGGGTATAATTTCGCTCTTTGAAATAACAATAAAGGACGCCTTATGTCAAAATTAGTCCCTCCACATGGTAGTGATACGCTAAATGCGCTGGTATTATCAGGCGATAGTCTAACAGCAGAGCTTACAAGAGCGCAATCATTGCCAAAAATCACCTGTTCTTCTAGAGAAGAAGGCGACATTATTATGTTGGGTATCGGTGGTTTTAATCCATTGGATGGCTTTATGGGTAAGGCGGATTGGCAGAGTGTTTGTGATAATATGACAATGGAAAGTGGCTTGTTTTGGCCTATTCCTGTTACTTTATCTACTGATGACGAGGCTGTGAAGGCGGGCGACGAAGTGGCTATCGTGAGTGGTAAGTCGGGCGATATTTTGGCAACCATGACAGTAACTGAAAAATACAGCATTGATAAAGACCACGAGTGCGAAACGGTGTATAAAACCACTGAAGAGGCACATCCTGGTGTGGTGATGGTGCAAGCACAAGGTCAATATAATCTTGCAGGGCCGATTAAAGTATTGTCTGATGGCGGTTTCCCTGAGAAGTACGGAGATTTATATATGACACCTGCACAGACACGCACTTATTTTGATAACAAAGGCTGGAAGACGATTGCTGCTTTCCAAACCCGTAATCCAATGCACCGCTCACACGAATACTTAGCGAAAATTGCAGTAGAAATTTGTGATGGAGTGATGATTCACTCAGTATTAGGCGGACTTAAGGCGGGCGATATTCCTGCTGATGTGCGTTCAGAGGCTATTTCAGTGTTGATTGAGAACTATTTTGTGGATAACACAATCTTACAATCTGGCTACCCATTAGATATGCGTTATGCAGGCCCTCGTGAGGCGCTATTGCACGCACTATTTAGACAAAACTACGGTTGCTCGCACCTGATTGTGGGTCGTGATCATGCAGGTGTTGATGATTATTACGGTCCATTTGACGCACACAACATCTTTGACGAAATCCCAGAAGGCTCTTTGGTTACACAGCCTTTGAAAATTGATTGGACTTTTTGGTGTCATGAATGTGGCGGAATGTCTTCAATGAAGACTTGTCCACATGAGGCCAAAGACCGAGTTCTATTATCAGGCTCTAAAGTGCGTAAGATGCTTTCAGATGGTGAAGATTTGCCTGAGGAGTTTTCCCGCCCTGAAGTGGCAAAAGTGTTACAGGCTTATTATGCTGGCATTAAAGAAGAAGACAAAGTAGAGATTAAACTGAGCGGTCACTCAGCCAAATAAAGAAAAAAAAGACTAACGGTATAGTTATCGAGTGTAAAAAGTTCGATGATTTTTTTGATGTGATTTAAAACCTAAAGGAGGAATAAAACTATGATCACTAACACACCAATCGCCCTGCTAGAACAAGCGGGCATCTCATACGAGACAATGCAAACCTATGTAGTTATAATGGTTGCACTTGTTATCGTTATGACAGTAATGGATATGCTGCACAAAAAAAGTGCAAAGTATTTCTTTGACAATGCAAACAAAGCAAAAGCAAATGCAACAACAGAGTTAAGTGCTGGCGATAAGGTCGGCATTGCGGCTGCAACGATTGCAACGGATGTTATGTCAGCAGGTGAGTTTAATAACCCAGTGCGTAGGCTTGTTCATTTGCTAACAATGTATGGTTTTATTCTATTCAATGCGGCAACAGCGGTAATGATATTTGGTGCAAATGGCGCAGATGCAATGTGGACGCAAATATGGCACATTGGTGCGATTATGTTGTTTGTAGGTAGTTTTTGGTTTTGGTTTTGCTTCAAAGTTGATGTTGTTGCTGAAGGTAATTCACCTTTTAACATTGACCTTAGAAGAGATGCCTTTAGTTTATCGCTCATGGCAACTTCTGTTAGTGCGCTAATTTGGTCTTTTAATGGCAACGCAATGGGTTGGGAGTTTGCATTTGTTATTCTTGCGACTGTTTCTTTGTTCGGCGGTGTTTATTGGTCTAAGTTCTCACATATGTTCTTCAAGCCATTTGCTGCTTACGATAAGCGCATCACTAAGGCGGACGGTTCTGCTGAAAATCTACCAACGATTACCAGAGATGAGCCTGAGCAACAAAAAAGACATTCTATGGAGCTGTTAGTCGATGCACCAATGGATATGGGTCTTGGCATCAAGCGTGAAAAGCCAAACCATTACTAATTTATAAATTAACTTAAAAGAAAGGAGAATAATATGCCAACTTTTGTATATATGACTCGTTGTGATGGTTGTGGACATTGTGTTGATATCTGCCCATCTGACATTATGCACATCGATAAGAAATATCGTCGTGCGCTAAACATTGAACCTAACATGTGCTGGGAGTGTTACTCATGTGTAAAAGCATGTCCACACCAAGCAATTGATGTTCGTGGTTACGCAGACTTTGCACCACTAGGTCACAGTGTTCGTGTAATTCGTGATGAAGAAAAAGGCACGATTGCATGGAAAATTAAATTTAGGGATGGTCGTGAGAAGAATTTCTTATCACCAATCACTACTAAGCCATGGGGTTCAGCAATCCCTGATTTCAGAAACGAAGCAGAGCCTAGCGATGAAATGCGTAACTCAGAGTTATTAGCATTTGAGCCAGAATCAATTCGTTTAGATGACGGTGGCTTGCATACTTTAAAATCTAACGGTTTGAAACTTAAAGAAGGAGTGTATTACTAATGAGCTACAAGACAATTATTGAAGACAACATTGACATTTTAGTTGTTGGTGCAGGTTTAGGTGGTACAGGTACCGCTTATGAAGCGAGATACTGGGGTCGTAATAAGAAGGTCGTGATTGCTGAAAAAGCAAACATTGACCGTTCTGGTGCGGTTGCTCAAGGTCTATATGCGATTAACTGTTACATGGGAACCCGTTGGGGTGAGAACAATCCTGAAGACCATGTGCGTTATGCGCGAATGGATTTAATGGGTATGGTTCGTGAAGATTTGGCTTTTGATATGGCTCGCCATGTTGACTCTGCAGTACATAAATTTGAAGAGTGGGGATTGCCATTAATGAAAGACCCTAAAAGAGCAGATTTACCTGAAGGAGAGATTGGTAAAGGCGCTTATATGCGTGAAGGTCGTTGGCAGATTATGATTCACGGTGAATCGTATAAGCCTATCGTTGCAGAAGCTGCTAAAGTGAATGCTGATAAGACTTTTAACCGTATTATGGTAACTCATTTATTAATGGACGATGCGCAAGAAAATCGTGTTGCAGGTGCCGTTGGTTTTAATGTGCGTACAGGCAATTACCATGTATTCAAATCTAAGACAGTAGTCGTTGGTGCTGGTGGTGCGTCTAACATCTTTAAGCCGCGTTCAGTGGGTGAAGGTGCAGGTCGTGTTTGGTATGCTCCATGGTCTTCGGGTTCTGCTTATGCATTGCTGATTGAAGCGGGTGCTAAGATGACGCAAATGGAAAACCGTATTGTTTTGGCTCGATTTAAAGATGGCTATGGCCCTGTTGGCGCTTACTTCTTACATCTTAAAACTTACACACAAAACGCTTATGGCGATGAGTATGAGTCTAAGTGGTTCCCAGCATTAGAAAAAATGGTTGGTAAAGCGTATCTTGATACAGAAAACCAACATTTTTCTCACAAGCCTATTCCAACTTGCTTGCGTAACCACGCATTCATTTCTGAAGTGGCTGCTGGTCGTGGACCAATTCACATGGTTACTGTGGAAGCCTTCCAAGACCCTCATTTAGAAGAAGTAGGATGGGAAAACTTCCTAGGAATGACAGTTGGTCAAGCGGTTCTATGGGCTGCAACAGACATTGATCCTAAGTATATCAATCCTGAGTTAACTACTTCTGAACCATATGTTATGGGTTCACACGCTACAGGTTGTGGTGCATGGTGTTCAGGTCCTGAGGATATTTCAGGTGATATTCCTGAATATTTCTGGGGTTATAACCGCATGATGACTGTTGATGGTTTGTTTGGTGCAGGTGATGCTGTTGGTGGTACACCGCATGCATTCTCATCAGGCTCATTCACTGAAGGTCGTTTGTCTGCGAAGGCCGCTTGTAAATATATTGACGATGGCAAGGCAGAAGGCATTAATGTCTCTCAAAAGCAAATTGATGATCGTAAGGCTGAAATCTACAAGCCTTTAGAGACTTATACAGTGGGTCGCAACGAAATCGTTGGTGGCACAGTATCTCCAAGCTACATCCTACCAATGCCTGGTTTACAGCGTTTACAAAAGTTGATGGACGAGTATGCTGGTGGTGTAACAGTCCAGTATATGACTAACGATAAACTACTAAACATGGGTATTCATAAACTTAAAATCTTAGAAGAAGATTTAGAGAAAGTGGGTGCCGAAGATATTCATCAGTTGTTGCGTGCATGGGAGCTTAAGCACCGTCATCGCACTTCTGAGTGTGTGGTTCAGCATACTTTGTTCCGTGAGGAAACTCGCTGGCCTGGTTATTACTATCGTGGTGATAAGATGAAGCTTGACGATAAAAATTGGCATGTTTTGACAACTTCTCAGCGCAATCGTAACACAGGTGAGTACACAATGGAAAAACAACCGTTGTATCACTTAGTTGGCGACGACGAGAAGTAAGCTCATTTGATAAAGTCTTGTTTACAAGACTTTATTTGAATAGTAAAAAAACCAACATTTTATGTTGGTTTTTTTATGTGTTTTTAAACAATGCCATTAAAAATGGTATAAAATTTTAATGAAAAATATGAATATTATTGAAAAAACCGATGAAGAACTTTTAGCAATTGCCAATCCATTTTGGAACGATCTTGTTAAATATTCTAATAATAAAAACTATGGTGCATTTACCAGAAACTTCTCTGAAGAAATGTTGCGTGGCGCTAATGAAATTGAAATGGGCAAGCAGTTTGCTCGTAGTAAATTAACCAAAGGCTTGGAGAAAGACCCTGAGTATTTAGGTATGATTCGTCGTGGCGAACATGTTAGTGTGTTGTTCAAGCAAACCAATAAAAATATGGATGGTGAATATCTAGGTCGTTTAGTACTAGGTTACAATGAAGAAGGTGAGGTTAAAATCTTCGGCGCCACTATTTTTTAACGATGGCTATGGTTATTGAAGATGGAAAATTTGTCGAACTTACTTACAAAGTAATAGACAAAAAAACCAAAGATGTGTTGTCTGAAGTTGAGTTTCCACTCGGCTACATACA
>JAQRMT010000040.1 GCA_028599035.1 Gammaproteobacteria bacterium | reverse complement strand
TTGATTAAACGACAAGCTGAAGAAGAAGGCTTAGACAAAATTTTTACCGACGCAGGCTTTGAATGGCGTGAAGCAGGCTGCTCAATGTGTTTGGCAATGAATGCAGATAAATTAGAAGTAGGTGAAAGGTGCGCCAGCACCTCAAATCGTAACTTTGAAGGTCGCCAAGGTCAAGGCTCATTCACGCATTTAGTCAGCCCTGCAATCGCTACTGCTAGTGCTATTGCTGGTCATTTTTCAAATATTTAGCGGGTAAAAATATGTCATTTCTTACTATGGAACCCAGCAATCAAACATTTAAAAACTTGATGGGGAACGGTGTTCAATACCATGTGCCTCGCTTTCAAAGAGACTACTCTTGGGATCAAGAACAATGGGAAGATTTATGGGAAGATATTGAAAACTTAAATGAAGAGGAACACTATATGGGTTATATTGTCCTTCAGCGCAATAAAGAAAATAAAAATAACTTTTCGGTGATTGACGGACAACAGCGTCTTATTACATTATCTCTTTTGGTTTTATCGGCTATGAATAAAATTCAAGGTTTGATTGATAGCAATACAGATGCTGATGATAATACGATCCGATTGGATGATATGAGAAGAGATTTTATTGGAAAATTAACTCCTGGCATATTAATTCCTTACAATAAGTTAATTTTAAATAGGAACAACAATACTAAATTTAAAACACTGACCGAAGAGTTGAAGCCCCTTATTAGTAGAAATTTAACGAAAACAGATAAACTAATGTCAGAATGTTTTACATTTTTCAACAAAAAAATAACTCAAAATTCTGGCATAGAAATTGTTAATTTTATTGAGAAAATAACAGACAGTATGCTGTTTACTAAAATTATCGTAGATAATAATTTAAACGCTTACAAAGTTTTTGAAACACTCAATGCCAGAGGTGTCCAACTTTCAACCCCTGATTTACTTAAAAATTATTTATTTTCACAAGTTGTCAAGGGTAAAAAAACCATTGACAATGACAAGCTTGATTATATGGATGAAAAATGGAGTGCAATCATCTCAGAATTAGGCGAGGAAAATTTCACAGATTTTGTGCGTTATTATCATAATACTAATTACCCACTGGTAACCAAAAAGAAATTGTTTACAAGTGTTAGAAATAAAATTCAAGAAGCGCAGGAAGCGCAGAATTATTTAAAAAACTTATCAAAATACACGCCTATATATGCGGCACTTAATAATCCAGAAGATGAATTGTGGAATAAAGATTACCTTTCAGTTAAGCCTTATTTAAAAGCTTTTAAATTATTTAATATTAAACAGCCGTTTTTATTGCTATTAACCGCTTATGATAAATTTACCTCTGATGAGTTTATCAAGCTGGCTCAATATCTATACATTCTGTCCATTCGTTATAGCGTCATTGCTCATTATTCTCCCAACAAACTAGACAAAGTTTACAATGCATTAGCGATAGAAATTTCAACTTCGAAATTTAACCGAGCAAGTCACATTAAAAATCAACCTGAGTTTAAGGCTCTATACCCTAGTGATGAAAGTTTTCAAACAATATTCAAATATCACACTATGCCTAGTCGACAAAGTAATAAAAAAATTCGTTTTTTATTAACAGAAATTGAAAATAAATTAGCAAACACCAGTTTAGATTATGCTAATTGGACACTTGAACATATCATTCCTTACAATATCACCGAAGAATGGGTAAATTATTATCAAGGACAATACATCCAAGAAATTGATAGATTGGGTAATATGACACTATTAACAAAAAAAGAAAACGGCGATTGTGGCACCCAATTATTTGATAAAAAACAGGTGATTTACCAAAGCTCTAATTCTGAAATCTCTAAAAAAATATCTGAATACGCAGAATGGGATAGCGAAACACTCGAGCATCATCAAGATTGGCTGGCACAACAAGCAACAAACACTTGGAGAATAAATTATGAATAAATTTAACACGCTTACCTCTATTGCCGCACCACTTGATCGTGCCAATGTCGACACCGATGCAATTATTCCCAAACAGTTTTTAAAATCGATTAAACGCTCTGGTTTTGGGGTGAATTTGTTTGATGAATGGCGCTACCTAGACCATGGTGAAGTGGGTGTGGATAATACCAAGCGTCCGTTAAATAACGATTTTGTATTAAACAAACCTCAATATCAAGGGGCAAAAATACTACTGGCACGGGAGAACTTTGGCTGTGGTTCAAGCCGTGAGCACGCGCCTTGGGCATTGGAAGATTACGGATTTAAGGTAATTATTGCACCTAGTTTTGCCGATATTTTTTATAATAATTGCTTTAAAAATGGCATCTTACCGATTGTGCAAAACAATCAAGTAATGGATGAGTTGTTTGCAATAACGGATGAAATTACCATTAACCTTGAGGTGCAAAGCATTTCTATCAATGACAAAACTTACTCTTTTGAGGTGGATGGTGAACGCAAAAGGCGTCTGCTAAATGGGCTTGATGATATTGGCATAACTCTACAATATGCCAATGACATTAAAGCTTTTGAAACAACTTATTTTAAACAATACAGCTGGCTATGATTGGGCAACTCACAGGAAAAATTCTAGAAAAAAATCCACCTGAGCTTTTGCTTGAAGTTAGCGGTATTGGCTACGAGATATTGTGCCCAATGTCCGCTTTTTACGCCATCAATGATGATGCCTTGACATTACACACGCATTTTCATGTCAAGGAAGATGCGCACACGCTGTACGGTTTTATCTCTAAAGATGAAAAAACCCTGTTCAGAGAGCTGATTCGTGTCAACGGCATCGGACCTAAAGTGGCATTAGCGATTTTATCGCATCTTGATATTATTACGCTGATGAGCGCTGTGGCGAACGAAGATGATGTGCTGCTTGCCAAAACCCCAGGTATTGGCAAGAAAACCGCACAAAAACTCATTGTTGAACTCAAAGACCGCCTGGCAAAACTTAGCCTTACTAACGCCAACAATCAGGCTATAACCTTTAATAACGGCAATCCGAATACTGATAAGGCATCATCTGCACTACAAGCACTTGGTTTCAAGGTTAAAGAGGCGGAAAAAATGCTAAGCGCAATTACTGATAATTCACTCACCACAGAGGAACTTATTCGCCAAGCGCTGCAAAACAAATAATCGTTTATTCTTTTGCAGACACTTTTTTACTAAATTTAGCAATCCAACTAACAAACTCATAATTCATTAAATATAAGCATGGCAATAAAACAAGCGTCATCACTGTGCCAAACAGCAAGCCATAACCCAATGATAGCGCCATTGGTTTTAGAATAAAATCAGTGCCACCAATACCGTATGCAAGTGGGATAACGCCTGCCAAAGTGGTTAGCGTGGTAAGTACCACAGCCCGCAGACGGTCTTTTGCACCTTGAATAACCCATTCAAATGCTGGCATAGTAGCAGACAGTTTCTGCTTCAAATAATTTAGATGAGTAACCAGCACCAAGGAATCGTTCACAATCACACCAATCAATGCCAAAGTACCCAACAACGCAAAGAAACTTAGTGGCTCGCCGTGTAGAAAGAACGCCCAAATCACGCCAATAACCGAAAAAGGGATGGCACTAAGCACCAACAACGGCTGGATGTAAGAATCAAACAACAAAATTAATAAAAAGAAAATGACAAATATGGCCACAATAAACGCCTTTAAGAAGCTTTTCATTGACTTTTGTGTGTCCTTTGCGCCGCCTTCACTGAGAACTCGGACATCGGGGTATAAATTATCGGCATCAAGCAGCTTAAGCGCCTGTTTAATAACCACAGGTGTGCTGGTAATTTCATCATCAATACTGCCACTCACTTTTACAGATCGCTGCCCATCAAAATGGTTAAAATCAGGCTCACCAACAATATGGCGAATATTGGAAAATTGCTTGAGCGGTACAGGTCTGGACTGACGATTGCTGATTTTAAGCTCACTAATCATTGCCTCTGATTGCTGCGCTTCACCCAAATAAATCCTAAAATCCACATCGGTATCCCCGTAGCGAATGTCCGTTACATTAATCCCGCTAAAAGCGGCTTTTAAGTAACGATTCACAGTAGAAAAATCCACATCCAATCTTGCCATTTTTTCAAAATCTAATACTACCTCAATGCGTGATTTACTCGACTCATCATCTCTGTCTATGTCATCTAATCCATCTATACTGTTAAGAATTTCAACCAAAGTATTGGTGGCAATTTGGCGCTGTTTGTCATTACTACTAATCAACTGAATTTCAATATCTTCGCCCTGTGGCGGCCCAGGACGACGCACTGAAAAAGTTAATTTTTCCGCCTCAGTAATCTCTGCAACGCGCGCCTTTAATCGTTGTAATTGTGCCTTGGCTTGAATTTTTCGCTCACTAGAAGGCACCAAAGCGATGCTAAATTTTGCCACATGAGAAAATGATTGCCCAATATTGCTACTTAAAGAATCTAAATCCACGCCAACCACATCCTTAATCAGTGCCTCAACTTTATGACTCACGCTTGCGGTGTATTGCAACGAACTACCTGCTGGCATTTTTAGTTTTGCAGTAATAACATCAGCGCCCACTGTGGGAAACAAAGTAAAGCGCATTTGCATGGTAGCAAAAACAATCGAAATAACTAACAATGCAAGAAACCCTACTACCACTAAATAGCGCATTTTTAAAATCTTCTTAAGTACCACTTCAAACCAGTTTTCAATCGCATTAAACCAATTTTTTGTATGCGTTTTTTCATTCGAACCCGCAAGATGTGCAGGCAAAGCAATAGTCACCTCTAAAAAAGACAAAGTTAAGGCAAAAATCACCACCAACGGAATGACATAAATAAATTTACCCATCGTTCCGTCCATCAAGAACATCGATGAAAACGCCAAAACTGTGGTTAATATTGTGGTGATAACTGGCATAATTACCCGTTTAAAGCCCTGCACAGTGGCACGATATTTATCCTTGCCCATTTGCTTATAATGATGGGCACTTTCTGCCACAATAATAGAATCATCCACTACAATACCGAGCACTAAAATCATTGCTGCCAGCGACACTAAATTAATGGTTTCCCCCACTGCTCCCAATAGTGCCACCGAACCAAGGAGCGACACAGGTAAACTCACTGCCACCCAAAACGCAGTTTTTAACGACAAAAATATGCCTAATACCAATAATACCAATAACAAACCAATCATGCCGTTATTGGTTACAATATTAAGTCGATTACGCACATATTTAGACAAATCAGAGGCGTAAAAAACACGCACTTCTGGGTATTTTTTTGCTTGCAATTCACGCATTTTTTCTTTAATTAAATCAACCGTGGTGATAATATCAGCATGTGGCTGCTTGCGAATTTTTAAAATAAAGCCTTTGGTAGAGTTAATGCGTACAATTGATTTTTCCTCAACATTGCCATCACTAATCAAAGCAATATCTTTTAATCGCACTACTGGGCCGTCAAAACTTGATTTTACAATCACATCGCCTACCGCTTGCGCTTGGTCAAATTTTGCCAATACTACGATGGTTTTCTCATTCTTGATATCGTTATTACTGCCAACGGTATAACGCTGATTACGCTTTTGAATCGCACCAATAACTTGTGGCAAAGACAGTTTGTATTGATACAATTTATCCGTATCAATCCGAATTTGAATCTCACGATCCAAGTACCCTTCTTTGACCACCTCAGAAACCCCATCAACCAGTGCTAACTCGTCTGCAATCGCATCAGTTTTATTGCGTAGTTGAGCAAAAGACAGACTGTCAGTGCTAATATTGACTTTTAAAATACTTCTCAGTGAACTTTTTCGATCTACCACTTTAGGTAAATCCACCACCTCTTCCGGTAGCGATTTAATTCGGTCAACTGCATTTTGAATATCTTGTTTTAACGCACTAATATCGTCCACATCGTGCGACAGTGTTACCAGAATAACAGAGGTGCCTTGACGAGAAACTGAGCTAAATTTCTCAATCCCTACCACACTGCTTAATTCATCCTCAATTGGATTGGTGATATTCTGTTCAACATCCTCAGGAGAAGCGCCTGGATAGCTAGTAACAATAGTTACCACTTCAAAATCTACTGCTGGAAACTGATCTCGCTGAATGTTACTAAACGCCAACAAACCAATCGCAATAATGCTCACAGTAAAAACCAATGCCAGTTTCTTTTGCTTAACGAAGAAATTAAAAAGACTATCCATGATGGCTTAGTATACCCAAATAGATAATAACTTGATTTATTTGTTACGCACCCTTTTGCGTGCGGTTTCACTAAGTAGTCGTTTACGAATGCGGATGTTATTTGGTGTTACTTCGACCAACTCATCATCATCAATGAATTCTAGTGCTTGCTCAAGGTCTAATCTAATCGCTGGTGTTAACGAAACAGCCTCATCAGTGCCTGAAGCACGCACATTAGTAAGTTGTTTGCCTTTCATTACATTAATCACCAAATCTTTATCACGCGTATGGATACCGACTACCATGCCTTCATAAATATCAGTATTGTGCTCGACAAAAAATTTGCCTGATTTTTGTAAATTAAAAATAGCATATGCCACTGCCTGTCCTTGCGTCATCGAAATCAATGACCCGTTATTGCGTTGACCAATCTCGCCGTCTTTTCTCGGCTTATAAGCATCAAATGAAGAGTTCATTAAACCTGTGCCTGTGGTTGCGGTTAAGAATTCTGTCCTAAAACCAATCAAACCTCGTGCAGGGATATTAAAATCTAGTTTTACCCTACCATTGCCATCAGGCACCATATTAGTAAGGTCGCCTTTGCGCTCACCAAGCTTTTCCATCACTGTGCCTTGATGTTGAGCCTCAACATCCACGCTCAAATCTTCAAACGGCTCACAAATTACCCCATCAATTTCTTTTAAAATCACCTGAGGACGGCCTACTGCCAACTCAAACCCTTCACGGCGCATGGTTTCAATTAATATAGATAAGTGCAATTCGCCTCGCCCAGAAACAATAAACTCGGAAGGATCGTCAGTATTAGCGACCCGCAATGCCACATTGTAAATTAGCTCTTTGTCTAAGCGGTCACGAATGTTTCTAGAAGTGATATATTTACCATCTTGCCCTGCAAACGGCGAATCATTCACACGAAATGCCATTGATACTGTTGGCTCATCCACGCTGAGTGGTGGTAAGGCTTCAACCGTATCTACATCACAAATAGTATCAGAAATAGAAATACCTTCAATCCCTGTAATACAGGCAATATTACCCGCTTCAGCGCTATTAGTTTCTATTTTTTCTAAGCCCATAAAGCCCATTAAACCCGCAATTTTAGCCTTGCGTTCAGTGCCATCAGCGCCCACCACCACCACTTGCTGGTTTTTCTTAATAGTGCCTCGTTGAATACGCCCAATACCAATCGCACCGATGAATGAAGAATAATCCAATGCCGTAATTTGCATTTGCAATGGCGCATCTACATTCACCTCTGGCGCTGCTACTTTTTCAATAATGGTTTCAAACATTGGTGTCATATCACCCGAACGCACATCGTTTTCTAATGACGCATAGCCATTAATACTTGAGGCGTAAATAATGGGAAAATCCAGTTGTTCGTCAGTCGCGCCAAGCTGGTCAAACAAATCAAACACTTGGTCAACTACCCAGTCAGGGCGTGCTGCGTCTTTATCAATTTTGTTAATGACCACGATTGGATTAAGTCCCTGATCAAAAGCTTTCTTAGTCACGAAACGAGTCTGTGGCATCGGACCTTCTTGTGCATCCACCAATAATAACACTGAATCCACCATGGACAATACTCGCTCGACTTCACCACCAAAATCGGCGTGTCCTGGGGTGTCAACAATATTAATATGATAATCATTCCATTTAATCGCCGTGTTCTTACTGGAAATGGTAATGCCGCGCTCTTTTTCCAAATCATTAGAATCCATCATTCTATCTGTTGACTCAAAACGATCATCAAAAGTTTGTGATTGCTCCAAGAGCTTATCAACCAGCGTAGTCTTCCCATGGTCAACATGAGCAATAATGGCAATATTTCTAAGTTTGGTATTCATACAAAGCGATAATAATGAAAAAGGCATTATTATCCCCTAAACCTCTTATAATATTAGCATTTATTAATGTAACTTAACATGGGAAAAAAGAGCAGTTCTGGACGCTGGATGAGTGAACATCTAAGAGATGAGTATGTAAAAAAAGCACAAAAAGCAGGCTATCGTTCGCGTGCAGTTTACAAATTAACTGAGGCCATTGAAAAAGATGGGTTTATCAAATCAGGTCACCGAGTGCTTGATTTAGGGGCTGCACCTGGTGGATGGAGTCAAATTGCAATTAAAATAGTAGGGAAAACAGGGCAAGTAGTTGCCAGTGACATCTTGGAGATTGAGCCGATTGACGGGGTGGATTTTTTATGTGGTGACTTTACTGAAGATGCGGTTTATGAAAAATTGCTAACACTTACTCAAGGCAAAAAAATGGATGTAGTTCTAAGCGATATGGCGCCAAATATGAGTGGACAATTGTCAGTTGATATTCCAAAATCTCTATATTTATGTGAATTAGCGCTCGATATGGCGATTAAAGCCCTAACTCCACAAGGTGTTTTCTTTATTAAAGTATTTCAAGGGGTAGGATTTGATGATTATGTCAAGACTTGTCGAGCGGCTTTTTCCAAAGTGGTAATCCGCAAACCTAAAGCGTCGCGCGCACGCTCTAAAGAAGTTTATTTGTTGGCATATGGTTTAAAATAGCATACTATGAAAACCTTTGAAGACATTCAAGCCCTAATCCAAGACGACATTGCTAAAACCGACCAAGTGTTGGTTGAGTATTTAAGCTCTGATGTGGCACTTATTAATCAAATGAGCAACTACATTATTGGTGCTGGTGGTAAGCGCTTACGCCCATTATTGTTATTATTGTGTGCACGCGCCAGTAATTATCAAGGCGAGCATCATCATTTAATGGCAGTAGTAATTGAGCTTATTCATACTGCCACGCTACTACACGATGATATTGTTGATGAATCGCACAGTCGTCGTGGCAAAGAGACAGCAAACGAAGTGTGGGGCAATGCTGCTAGTGTTTTGGTAGGGGATTTTCTCTATTCTCGCGCCTTTGAAATGATGGTTAAAATCGATTCTATGCAAATTATGACTATTTTGTCTAAAGCCACTAATGAGATTGCACAAGGCGAAGTCCTACAACTGCTAAATTGTCAAAATGCTACCCTTAGTGAAGCCGAGTATTATCAGGTAATTGAACGCAAAACAGCCGTACTATTTCAAGCAGCAGCACAAATTGGCGGACTTTTGTCAAAGGTAGACAAAACACAAGAACAGGCGCTTAAAGATTACGGTCTACACCTCGGCAACGCTTTTCAAATTATTGACGATGTACTGGATTATCAATCAGATTCCAAAATTATGGGCAAGGAAGTCGGTGATGATTTAAGTGAAGGAAAAACCACGCTACCCATGATTTATGCACTCAAAAACGCCTCAGCTAAAGACAAACAACTATTAGAAGATGCGATTAATAATGCGGATAACACCAAAATTGAGCAAGTTATTAATATTCTACAATCAGTAAATGCCTTTGATTACACCCGCAAACAAGCACAAAAATCAGCCGACCTTGCGAAAAAATCCTTAGACTCACTGCAAGATTCTGATTACAAAGATGGCTTAATCCTATTGTGCGATTTGTCATTTCAGAGAAAATCTTAATATGCTTTCAGATGAGCTAAAATCTCAAATTCGCGACTCGTTTATTACACTAAAGTCAGACATGGATGGCTTTCAACCACGAGGATCGCAAAACAAAATGATGGCAGAAATCTCCAAAACTTTAACTGGAGATTATCAAGACAGTAACAAAATTCTATGCGTAGAAGCACCTACTGGCACTGGTAAAACTTTTGCCTATCTACTTAGTGGTATTCCCATTGCAAAGGCTAGCAAAAAAACACTAATTGTCTCTAGTGCCAATGTTGCCCTGCAAGAGCAATTACTGCTTAAAGACTTGCCAGAAGCACAAAAATACTGCACCGTAGATTTTGAGTACGCACTGGTTAAAGGGCGTTCTCGTTATGTGTGCATTCGCAATTTGATTAATTTGGCCGAAGATAACGCCAGCGATGCACTACCACTTGGCACCGATTTATTGTTTGACGATCCTCCTGGAAAATACCAACTACAACAAATGGGTGAATTGTTGAAAGATTATGAAGCAAAAAAATGGAACGGTGAAATTGATGATTTAATACGCACACCTGATGGCAGTTTATGGCAAAAAATTGCATGTAACCGTTTCACTTGCACAGCAAGAAACTGCGAATTTTATCAAGACTGTGCTTTTTTCAAATCTCGAAAAAAAATAACTCAGGCCGATGTAATTATTGCTAACCATGATCTTATATTAGCAGACTTATCAACAGGCAATACCGTGCTGCCTGATGTGGCAGAATCTATTTTTATTTTTGATGAAGCACACCACCTTAACGCTAAGGCTTTGTCACATTTTTCATTAGGCACCAATACAGAATTTATTAAAAACAGTGTTCGTCAAGTTAAAGGAACCAGTGAAAAAATAGCCGAACTCACCGATCAAACACCAATTGAAATCAACATCAAGCAAATAGATGACTATCTGCAAGATTTGAGCGTCTTATTAAAAGCACTGCCTTTTGATGAAGATATACACCTATTTAATCAAGGAAAAGTCGATGACGGCATTGCCAAGATTTGCGCACAGCTTAAAACACTCAACACCAAAATTCTATCTGCATTCATCGCCTTAGAAAAATCATGGGCAGATTATTTAAAAATCCAGTCAATTGAAAAAAATATTATTGACCCATTAAACAACGCTATCGGCGAATGTGAGCAACACTTATTAGACATTGAAAAACTATTTTCATCATTCTTACAAATAGATGCCGCCAACACATCGCCTAATTCTCGCTGGATTAAGAAAAATATTGCCAATAAGAAAATTAACTACAGTCTTCATAGCGCACAAACTGACATTTCTACCAACTTAGATGCCTTAATTTGGTCTAAAGCGGCAGGTTGTGTACTGACCTCTGCCACCCTATCTTCACTGGGTAGTTTTGACAGGCTTAATAGACAATTAGGTTTAGTGAAGTCCGATAATCAATATTTGCGATTGCCATCGCCTTTTTCTTTTGAACAGGTAGATTTCGTCGTTGCTAATTTTAAAGCCAGCCCTCAACAAGCCTACGAACATACGCAAGAGGTCGCCGCACAACTATTACAGCGCATTAATGTCAACGAAGGTTCATTGGTTTTATTCGCCTCAAATAAGCAAATGCAAATGGTAGCAGACTTAATTGAAAACAAACTTGATACCCATTTATTAGTACAGGGTGAATTCTCAAAAAAACTGATTTTAGAAAAACACATCGAGTTGCGTAAGCAAAATCAAGGCAGTGTGATTTTTGGTCTGGACAGTTTTGCCGAAGGGGTGGATTTAAAAGGAGGCAATCTGACCCATGTGGTTATCGTCAAATTGCGTTTTAGCGTACCCACTTCGCCGATCGATAAAACCCTAGCAGGTTATTTAGAATCCCAAAAACGCAATCCATTTATGGAAATATCTCTACCTGATGCATCGCTCAAACTCATTCAAGCCTGTGGTAGACTTATTCGCACCGAAACCG
>JAQRMT010000004.1 GCA_028599035.1 Gammaproteobacteria bacterium | reverse complement strand
ATCGTTACTGGTGCATATGAGGCAAGTAAGGCTTTAGTCTAGGGCTTTAAATTATTGATAAAACCAGTCATATTTTTGCGCTATCTTTGATAAAGTTTGTTACCAATAATTTTCCTAGTGCGGACTTGCCATCAGGCGATTAAATTTAACTATTGCGAATATTATTATATAACACCCTGTTTAAGTGCTTTGAGGTATCATTCTATATAGTTTGGTGCTTTTATGATACTCATAAATTTAGAAAAAAGGAGTGGTAAATGAAAACAGAAATGACAGAAGTAGTAAAAATAGTAACACCTGTTTTAGAGGTGCTTTCTACTTTATTCGTTTTTATGATTGGCTTGACTGTGCTAGTGGTAATGGTTACTTTTATTTTTGATGTTACCCAAAGAAAAAACGCTATTTTACGAAACTATCCCGTTGTCGGACATTTTCGTAGTATTTTTTCCAATTTAGGCGAGTTTTTTAGGCAATATTTCTTTGCCATGGATAGAGAAGAGATGCCCTTTAACCGTGCCGAGAGAGACTGGGTGCATAGGGCGGCAAATAATGTTGATACTACTGTGGCATTTGGTTCTACTAAAAACCTTAATCCAACAGGCACGGTTTTGTTTGCTAATTGCCCCTTTCCTACGCTGGATGAAGAGAGTGTGGAGACTAAGGCCATTATTATCGGCAAAGGTTTTTGTAAAAAACCTTATAAAGCAAAATCAATTTTTAATATCTCAGGGATGAGTTTTGGCGCTATTTCAAGGCCTGCAGTATTGGCATTATCAAATGGCGCAAGAATGGCAAATTGTTGGTATAACACAGGCGAAGGTGGTTTGTCGCCCTATCACTTGGAGGGCGGGGCAGATATCGTATTCCAGATTGGCACCGCTAAATATGGGGTGTGTGATAAAAAAGGCAAATTAAGTGATAAAAAATTGCGTGAAATTGCCGCACATGAGCAAGTTAAAATGTTTGAAATTAAAATGAGCCAAGGCGCTAAACCAGGCAAGGGTGGCATTCTTCCAGGTGTTAAAGTAACACAACAGATTGCACAAATTAGAGGCATTAGTATGGGCAAGGATTCTGTCTCTCCTAATCGCCATGTTGAGATAAACAGCGCGACTGATTTGTTGAATATGATTAATCATGTGCGTGAAGTGACTGGCAAACCTGTTGGCTTTAAGTCGGTGATTGGGGCAACAGCGTGGCTGGATGATTTTTTTCAAGAAATTAACAAACGAGGTGAAGCGCAAGCACCTGATTTTATCACGCTTGATAGTGGCGATGGCGGCACAGGTGCGGCACCAATGTCACTGCTGGATAATGTTGGGTTACCGATTAAAGAAACCTTGCCACTTTTGGTAGATAAACTTAATCAATATAATTTAAAACAGCGCATTAAGGTCATTACCTCGGGTAAGCTAATCACCCCAACTGGTGTTGCATGGGCATTGTGCGCAGGGGCAGATTTTGTTACCAGTGCAAGGGGTTTTATGTTCTCAATTGGCTGTATTCAGGCACTAAAATGCAATAAAAACACCTGTCCGACTGGCATTACCACGCACAATAAAAGATTGCAAAAAGGATTGAACCCAGAAAATAAAGCCCTCAAGGTTGCGAATTATGTTGATAATATAAACCACGCTGTTGAAATTATTGCGCATTCTTGTGGGGTAAAAGAGCCACGCGAACTTAATCGTTCCCATGTCCGCATTGTCCAAAATGATGGAAAATCGGTGTTGATGAGTGAATTGTATCCATAATTCAGGAGGTGTAAAAAATGAAAGCGTCTGATTTATTTGTAAAAGCATTAGAAAATGAAGGAGTAGAATATATTTTCGGCATTCCTGGTGAGGAGAATCTTGATTTATTGGATTCTTTAAGAAAGTCATCGATTAAATTTATTCTCACTCGTCATGAACAGGCTGCTGCATTTATGGCAGCGACTTATGGGCGTTTGACGGGTAGGGCAGGTGTGTGTTTAGCCACGCTTGGGCCGGGTGCTACCAACTTGGTAACGGCAATTGCTTATGCACAATTGGGCGGTATGCCGTTGGTGGTCATCACTGGGCAAAAGCCTATTAAAGAAGGGTTACAGGGCAAATTTCAAATTCTTGATATTGTTGCCATGATGCGCCCGTTGGTGAAAGATACGGATCAAATTATGTATGGTAGGCAAATTTCTGCATTGGTGCGTGGTGCATTTAGAGTCGCTGAAGAAGAGCGACCAGGTGCAGTGCATTTAGAATTACCCGAAGATATTGCTAAAGAAGATGTGCAAAATGATGCCGTCTTTCCTCGACAAACTATTCACCGAGTATTTGCCAGTGATAGGTCGATTGAGAAGGCGGTTAATGCCATCAAAGCATCAAAAAGACCCTTGCTGTTAGTGGGTGCAGGCGCAAATCGTAAGCGCATTCGTCAGCCCTTGTCTGATTTTGTGAATAAGACAGGCATTATGTTTTTTAATACGCAAATGGGCAAAGGCGTTTTGAGTGGTATTGATGATAAATTTATTGGTACAGCGGCCTTTTCCTCCAAAGATTATGTGCATGAGGCGATTAAAAAAGCTGATTTGATTATTAATGTTGGGCATGACATTATTGAAAAACCCCCATTTATTATGAAAGGCGATCAGCAACAGGTGATTCATATTAATTTTTATTCGGCGCAGATTAAAGACATTTATTATCCACAGGTAGAAGTGGTCGGCAATATTAGTAACTCAGTAGACAGACTAACACAGGCGCTCAGTATGTGTTTTGCTTGTGATACCAGCTGGGTAAATGAAATTCGTGAGCGTACTAAAAATGCCATTCACGCACTTGACGGCGATAACTCATTTCCAATGTTGCCACAAAGGGTGGTGAGTGATGTGCGCTCAGTGATGAAAGATGACGGCATTGTGTCGCTTGATAATGGCATGTTCAAACTGTGGTTTGCTAGACATTATCACACTAACCAACCGAACACCTTGCTGCTTGATAATGCATTAGCGACAATGGGTGCGGGGTTGCCTGTGGCAATTGCTTGTGCACTGATGTACCCACAACGACAAGTGTTGGCAGTGTGTGGTGATGGGGGTTTTATGATGAACTCTCAGGAATTAGAAACCGCTATTCGACTACATTTAAATTTGGTGGTGATTATTTTCAACGACAATGGTTACGGCATGATTAAGTGGAAGCAAATAGCGCAAGACTTGCCAAATTTTGCACTGGATTTTAACAATCCAGACTTTGTAAAATACGCTGAAAGTTATGGTGCAACTGGACATCGAGTAACAGCGAGCGATGAACTTGCGCCGATGATGAATAAGGCTTTTGCGAGTGGTGGTGTGCATTTGATAGATGTGCCGATTGACTATTCACAAAATACCAAAACATTGCTAGACGACTTAAAACAATTTGATTAAGGATAAATATTTTAATGTTAAGTTTTTCAACAAACAAGGTCCGCTGAAAAATTTAAAATGTAGTGTTTTGATGGTTATTCATCATTATGCAAGGGTCTAAGATTAAAATAGAAAAATATATGACACAAAAAACATTAACCGTTAAACAAGCTTACACTGGCGAAGTTCTTGCCGAATTAGCAATGCACGACAGTGCGCAAGTAGAGCAAATGTTATCCACTGCACAAAAGCAGCACAGGGCAGGGCGTTTGTCTGAGACTCGACGCATTACAGTGTTGCAAAAATTAGCCGATTTGGTAAAGGCCGAACATGAGGATTTTTCCCGTTTGATTGCCAACGAAGGAGGGAAGCCTATCCGTGATGCAAGGGTGGAAGTAACTCGTGCTATTAGCGGTATTCACATCGCCATTAGGGAGCTGGGCAATATTAAGGGTAAAAAAATCCCGATGGATTACACTCCAGCAGGGGCAGGGCATGAAGCACATACGATACTTGAGCCAATCGGCGTGGTGGTAGCGGTAAGTGCGTTCAATCATCCGCTAAATTTAGCGATACATCAGGTGATTCCTGCGATTGCTACGGGTTGTCCCGTGATTATCAAGCCTGCCAGTTTGACACCACTATGCACGCTACGATTAGCGGAGTTGATTCAACAAGCGGGTTTGCCAGTTGGTTGGGTGCAAGTGGCGTTATTGAATAATGAAAATGCAGAAAAACTCGTTACCGACACCAGGGTGGCATTTTTTAGTTTTATTGGTTCTGCTAAGGTTGGCTGGTATTTAAAATCAAAATTAGCGCCAGGTGTGCGTTGTGCCTTAGAACATGGCGGTGTTGCGCCGTTGATTTTTGATGAGTGTGCGGATGAAGAAGGTTTTGTGAATGGCGTGGTTAAAGCCAGTATGTATCATTCTGGGCAGGTTTGTGTCTCGGTGCAACGAGTTTATGTGCCAGCAAGCCGTGCGCAGAATTTAGCACAGAAAATTGCCACCGTTGCCGCAGGGCAAATAGTCGGCAATAGCATTAATGAGAATACCGATTTAGGACCTCTTATCTCACCGAAAGAAACCGATAGAATTGAGGTATGGGTAAATGAAGCTGTTGCTTCAGGCGCACAATTAATAACTGGTGGCAAGCGTATCAATGCTGTAAGTTATGAGCCAACTGTGCTGTTAAATCCCCCCAAAGATGCCAAAGTTTCCACTCAAGAGGTGTTTGCCCCTGTGGTCTGCGTGTATGGCTATCAAGTACTGGATGAGGCTATCGAACAAGCAAACAGCTTAAAGGTTTCGTTCCAATCCTCAATATTTAGTGACAATATAGAAACCGCAATGGAGGTAGCAAAAAAACTACAAGCCTCCGCAGTAATGATTAACGATTACACCACTTTTAGAGTTGATTGGATGCCGTTCGCTGGCAGAAAACACTCAGGCTACGGTGTTGGCGGTATCGGTTACACCATGCGTGATATGCTTGAGCATAAAATGATAGTGGTTAAAAGCTAGTCTTTTTTAGTTGTTTAAATTGTCCTAGTTGTTTTTTAAAACGGACAGAAATTAATCAAACTGATATTTATACAACGAGGCATATTCGCCATCGGCATCGAGCAAATCTTGGTGTGAGCCTTGCTCAACAATCTGCCCTTGGCGAAGCACCACAATCTTATTGGCCTTTTGCACGGTACTAAGGCGGTGTGCAATGATAATGGTGGTGCGGTCTTTTTGCATTTCGTTAATTGCATCTTGCACTTGTTTTTCAGTGGCAGAATCGAGTGCGGAAGTGGCTTCATCGAGGATTAAAATCGGACTGTCTTTGGCGATGGCTCTAGCGATGGCTAGTCGTTGGCGCTGACCGCCAGAGAGTTTCACGCCATCTTCACCAATCTCAGCATCAAACTGCTCGCTTAGTGATTGTATAAAATCATAAGCATTGGCTACTTTGGCGGCATTCTCAATCTTTTCATTACTCATACCGTCAAGCTGACCAAGTGCAATATTGCCTTTCACGCTGTCGTTAAATAATCGTATATTTTGGTCAACAAAAGCGATTTGTGAGCGCAATGAACTGAGTTCAAATTGATTAATATCAGTGCCGTCAATGCTAATAGAGCCTGAGTTCGGCGAGTAGAATTTTGCTAATAGTTGAATAATGGTGGTTTTTCCACTACCTGTAGAGCCTACGATAGCAACACTCTCACCCGCTTTAATGTCTAAATTAATATTATTTAAAACGGTATTTTCATTGTTATAGCCAAAACAAACATTTTTGAATTGAATCGCACCTTTAGCGTTTTTAAGGTGTTTTTTGCCTTCATTTTTTTCTATTTTTTCATCCATTAATCCAAACACACTCTCGCCAGCTGCCATTGCTGTTTGTAGTGGTTTGTTAATATTAATAAGGCTTTTGGAAGGCTTGACCAGCATCCCCATTGCAGTAAAATAAGACAAAAAATCGCCCGCACTCATTTGTAAATAAGTGGCAGAAAAATACACCACCGTACTTAAAGACAAGCCAATTAGAATATTAATAAACACCATATTAAAAGCACTGGTCATATCCACTTTAAAGCGTTGCTGGCGAATATTATTAATCAAGTCAGAGAATTTAGCATTTTCTTGTTGTTGCGCATTGTAGATTTTCACCAAAGAACTGCCCGAGATGTTTTCATCAAGCAGGTGCGTCATATTGCCCATAGATTGCTGCACTTCTTTGCTAGAATTACGCATACGCTCAGAAGACAGTTTAACCGCCAAAAACACCAAAGGCAGAAACACAATCAACGACAGACTTAATGCCCAACTTTTATAAAACAAATAGCCAATTAAAATAACCACAAACACAAAAGATTTAATAAAATCTAACCAAATCGTAGAGGCAGCACTAGCAATTTGCTCCACATCGT
The DNA here is from genome assembly GCA_028599035.1 of Gammaproteobacteria bacterium. Taxonomy (GTDB): domain Bacteria; phylum Pseudomonadota; class Gammaproteobacteria; order PS1; family Pseudothioglobaceae; genus Thiodubiliella. Next base: position 28,456 of record JAQRMT010000004.1, on the reverse strand, counting down.
AGGTTAATTTAGACAGTATCTTGCCGGCTGGATGCTGGTCAAAATAAGATTTTGGCAATTTTAACAACTTGGCAAACATACTGCTGCGCAAATCCATAATCACCTTGTTAGAAACCCAAGAACTGGCAGCCGTAGAAGTGAGTGCGAATACAGAACTCAGCGCAATAACCACCAGCAAAATACCCGCATAAAGCAGCGCAGTCTGCTCGTTGCGTCCACTGACAAACAAATCATCAACAATGCGTCCTGTGATTTCAGGGATTGAGCTTTCTAGCGCTGTTGCCAGCACCATCATTAACGAGGTAAAGACAAGTTTGCTAATGTGCGACTTTAGATAGAAAAACAGCCTTGAAATAAAATTTTTGTAACCCATTTGGCGAATTTTACCGATAAATCTATCGCTTTCACAATGTTTTGTTAATCACCCTTAGTTTTTGCATTCGTGTTCTTGCATAATGGCATGGAAGTAAAAATAAAAGCAATAGATAATATTTTTTATATTTTAAGACTGATTTTACTGATAAAACAAATTATCGAAAGCTTTGATTACTTTTTAAGGAGCAACGAGCTAGGCAAAAACCTGCATCGACCCTGTAAACCGACCCTGTAAACCAGATGGCGTTAAAAAAAAGTTCATTTTAATCACTCCCGATAACCTAGTAGCAAGCGTGATTTTATTTTCAGGTGGTAAGGGTACATTTATAATCCTGTGGATTATCATTGGCTTGACGGTTAAATAAAGTGTTGGTTAGATGCCTATTTTTAGGTATCATACGCCTTTCAACTTTGTGTGTTTTCAATGACAACAAAATATATCTTTATCACGGGTGGTGTGGTTTCTTCTTTGGGTAAGGGCATCGTTTCTTCCTCTTTGGCAACACTCCTAGAGTCTCGTGGACTTAATATCACCATGCTGAAACTTGACCCCTATATCAATGTCGACCCAGGCACCATGAGTCCATTCCAGCATGGTGAGGTTTTTGTGACTAATGATGGTGCGGAGACGGATCTAGATTTAGGGCATTATGAGCGTTTTGTGCGTTTGCAACTGGGTAAGAAAAATAATTTTACTGCAGGGCGTGTGTATCAGCGGGTGATTGAGCGTGAACGACGGGGTGACTATTTGGGTGCAACGGTGCAGATTATTCCGCATATTACCAACGAAATTAAAGCGCTAGCGCAGGCAGGTGCGCAGGGGGCAGATGTTGCTTTGGTTGAGATTGGCGGCACAGCGGGTGATATTGAGTCATTGCCATTTTTGGAAGCGATTCGACAAATGGGACTGGAATTGGGTCGTGAAAATACTTTGTTTATACATTTGACCCTGTTGCCTTATATTAAAGTTGCAGGCGAACTCAAGACTAAGCCGACCCAGCATTCTGTGAAAGAATTACGAGGTATTGGTATCCAACCTGATATTTTGATTTGCCGTTCTGAACATGAACTGCCCGATGCAGAGCGGGCTAAAATCGCTCTTTTTACCAATGTGGCAGAGGATTCGGTGTTTACATCACTGGATGTGGATACCATTTACAAAGTGCCAAGAGCCTTGTACGAACAAGGGCTGGATGAAGTTGTGGTAAAAAAATTATCCATTGATTGCAAGCCAAGTGATTTAAGTGAATGGGACAGCGTGGTGAGTAAGCTTAACACCCCGACTGCTCGTGTAGATATTGCCATGGTGGGTAAATATATGGATTTGACCGAGGCGTATAAATCTTTATCAGAGGCTTTATTGCACGCAGGCATCAATACCCAAACCAAGGTGAATATTCATTATTTTGATTCTGAAGAAATTGAGAAAACAGGGACAGACTGCCTGAGTGAGATGAGTGCGATTTTGGTGCCAGGTGGCTTTGGCAATCGTGGTGTTGAGGGCAAAATTGCCACGGTTAAGTATGCACGAGAAAACAAGGTGCCTTATTTGGGTATTTGTCTTGGTATGCAAGTTGCGGTGATTGAATATGCGCGTAATGTGGCAAATATGAGCGGCGCTAATAGCACAGAATTTGATGCCTCTACACCACATCCAGTGGTGGGGTTGATTACGCAGTGGCAGGATGAAGAAGGCAATAAGCAAATGCGTGATAAGGATTCAGATTTAGGCGGTACGATGCGCTTGGGCGGGCAGGAATGCGCTTTGATTATTAACTCTAAAGCTAGAGAAATTTATGGTGAAGAGGTGATCACTGAACGCCATCGCCATCGTTACGAAGTTAATGACACTTTGATTGATAGAATAGAGGGGGCAGGTATGCGGATTTCTGGTCGTTCAATTGATGGTTCTTTGGTAGAAATGGTAGAGATTATAGATCACCCATGGTTTGTGGCTTGTCAATTCCACCCAGAGTTTACCTCTTCGCCACGCGACGGGCATCCATTATTTGAAGGCTTTATCAAAGCTGCATCTGAGGCGCATAATCTCATTTTATCGTCATAATGTCGCCCCAACAAACGCTTAAATACTTAACGCTTGACAACTTGCCGCTTATTGAGTGTTGTCATCATAGTGGCAATATCGATGAGGAATCTATTGATATTAACCTTCTTTCAAGTGCTGAATTTGAGCAAGTTATCCAACTAAAAATTGGGGTGTTTTTTCGTGAAATTCTGCCCGGCTGTGCGTGTAGTGATGACCCATCACAGGCAATCAGTTATGAAAATGGTTATTGCGAACTGCAAGTCGAGGTTGATAAAACTACTGCTAAAGTAATTTTTGTTTAATAAATGTTGCCCCTAAAATCAGCTTTATCAACGATAATTTTATTGTCAAGTTCATAAAAAATAAAACGAATTCTTCCAATTCTTAATCGGTAAAAACCTTTTGCCTTGCCTTTTAATGCTTTGATGTCTAAATTTAGTTTATTTGTTTTGAAAAACTTTAAATCCTCAAGTCTTAACAAGTATCTCTAAGGGTTTTCTAAGGTGTTGATAAATTTGTAAACTGATTTTCTAACAATAAGGCGATGATACATCTTAAAGCTCAATAAATTCTTCTGAATCTATTGCTTTATCAAAAGTGTGCTCTTGGTATAGGGCTTCTATTTCTGCTTGTTCAGCGTTGGAAATAAATTCATACTTTGGAAAGTATTCATTCAGTGTTTCCTTAATCAAAGCCTTTAACTCTTGTTTTTGAATTGTTATTGTTTCCATTTTTTTTAGCGTTTGTTTGAAAATTTATTGTATCACTTTTAGTGTGATAGTGTTTAAGATTTCTTCTTAATAAACTTCATCAGACGACGCCTTTTGGCGATTTGTCTGGCATTCAGCACATTTTTTTTGTCTTTAAAAGGATTATCACCACTTTTATATTCAATCCGCAACGGGGTGTTGGTGAGTTTTAGTGCATTGATAAAGAAGTTTTTTAAATAGCGTTCGTAGGCGTTGGGCACGCTGTGCAAATGATTACCATGAAAGGTTAAAGTGGGCGGAAAAACATCGGTTTGATTGACATATTTAATTTTTAATCTTCTGCCTTTAACGGGCGGCGGCTGGTGTCCGTGATTGGCTTTTTCTAAAATTTTATTTAAATTAGGCGTGCTAAATTCAGCGCCAGCATGGGTGTAAGCAGTAATAATAGGCGCAAACAGTTTGCCCACACCTGAGCCGTGTAGGGCAGAAATGTAATGCACGCTGGCATAATTAACGAACGATAATTTAACATCTAGTTTGCGCTTTACTTCTTGTTTTTGATATTCGTCCAAGCCATCCCATTTGTTGATGACAATCATCAGTGCCCGACCTCGGTCGGCAATCATTCCCAGCAAAGTGGCATCTTGTTCGGTAACGCCTTCGCTGGCATCTAGCATCAACACCACCACATGTGAGCGTTCCATTGCCTCACGCGCTTTGATGATGGAGAATATCTCAATCTTTTCGTGGGTGGAGCGTTTGCGACGAATGCCTGCAGTGTCAATTAGCGTGTATTTTTGTCCTTCGCATTCAAAAGGGATGTAAATGCTGTCACGGGTTGTGCCGGGTAGATCAATCGCTAGCACCCGCTCTTCGCCTAAGATGCGATTGATTAAAGTAGATTTTCCGACATTTGGCCTGCCTAGCACTGCCACAGCAATGCCTTCAATTTCCTCTTCTTCTTCGCTTTCGACTTCCTTTGGCAGCAGGGGTAAGGTGTAATCAATCAGCTCACCAATCCCTTGCCCGTGTTCTGCGGATATTAAAATCGGCTCACCTGTACCTAATTCGTAAAACTCTGCCGCTAAAGACGGGTCTAAGCCTTCCGCCTTATTACAAACCAAAACAATGTCTTTTTTAAGTTTGCGCAGTTGTGTGGCAATTTCTCTGTCTAAGCCGATTACACCGTCTCTGCTGCTGACGATAAAGTAAATAACATCGGACTCTTTTAGTGCGTTTAGCACCTGTATCTGAATGCCATTATCGATAATATTGTCTTGATTGGTTAAGCCGCCAGTATCGATAATAGTGGCAAAAGTCTCACTGTCCTCATCGAATAAAATCTCTGCATATTGGCGATCACGAGTCAGGCCTTCAAAGTCAGAGACTAAGGCTTGACGCGACCTGCTTAGGCGATTAAATAATGTGGACTTGCCGACATTCGGTCGTCCAACGAGGGAAATAACAGGCATAGAAAAAGCTTAATTAATGTCGTTGAGTTTAATTTGAATCAAGCTTCTCATTCTTGATTCATCAGACAATTGAGCAAGCGCTAATTGGTAGTGCTTTTTAGCGGCAGAAAAATCATTTTTTGCAAAGTAAATATCGCCTTTGGCGTTATCATATAAAGCGCTAAACGCCTTGTTGCTATTATCGCCCAGCACTTTAAGTGCCTTATCAGTATTGCCGATTTCTAAATGCACGCTGACAGCTCTAAGCTTTGCATTTTGTGCGATAAATTCGTTCTCATTGCCAACGAGTGGTGATAAATAATCCAGTGCAGCCTGATAATTACCCTTGCTCATTGCTTGTTTTGCCATTACAAAATTGACTTGTTGTGTGTAAGCACTCTCAGCGTGTTCTTCTTTTAGTGTATTTAGAGCTTTGATATTGTTTGGGTTGGCGGTTACTGACAGGTAATGCCCCCGTGCTTGTATGGCTTGTTGATGTTGTTGATTTTTATAATAATCAAACCCCCAAATACCGCCTAAACCCAACGAAATACCGATAACAATCTGTGGTGCATTTTCTTTAATCCACTTTTTGATTTGTTCGGCTTGCTCCTCTTCGGTCTTACCCACTTCGATAAAATTCTTCATTTTTGTTCCTCTAAATAATTCACTATTTCGTCAAAATTCATTTGCAACTGTTCACCTTGACCTTTTAAGGGCTTAATTGCCACCTGGTTGTTGTTTAGCTCTTCTTCACCCAAAATAATCGCAAAATCTGCCTTGGCTTTGTCTGCTTTTTTAAATTGTGATTTGAAACTACCCAGCGTGATGTCATTATAAAGGATTACTGCTGGCAATGCCTGATGTAGTTGTTCAGAAATTTGTAATGACTTTAATTGCGCCGCATCACCCAGTGCCATTATATAAATAGACAGAGGCTGTTTGCCAATAGGCAAGTTTTGCGCTTGCAGGAGTAGAATTAAGCGCTCTAAACCCAAAGCAAAACCAATTGCAGGGCAAGGTTTGCCCCCCATTTGCTCCACCAAACCATCGTAACGACCCCCCGCACAAATCGTACCTTGTGCACCTAAATCGGTGGTAGTCCATTCAAACACTGTGCGATTGTAATAATCCAACCCCCGCACTAAGCGGGTGTTGATGGTGTAGGGGATGTTCAGGCATTTTAGATAGGCTTTAAACTCCTCGAAATGCTTGGCGGATTCCTCGTCAAGGTGCTCTATTAATTTAGGTGCAGATTCAATTAGGTTGCGTAAATCCTCGTTTTTAGAGTCTAAAATTCTTAGCGGATTGGTGCTTAAACGCCTTGTAGAATCTTCATCTAATTGAGCTTTATGCTGGGTGAAATAATCAACCAATACTGTGCGATAATTCGCCCGTGCTTCGGCTGAGCCTAGCGTGTTGATTTCCAACGATATGTTTTTTAGCCCCAAGCCCTGCCAAAGTGAATGTGTCATGGCAATAAGTTCTGCATCTATCTTAGCGCTATCAGCGCCAAACACCTCAGCACCAATCTGATGAAACTGCCTGTAACGCCCTTTTTGTGGGCGTTCATGGCGAAACATTGCGCCCTGATAAAATACTTTTTGAATGCCTTCTCTAGGCAGATTATGCTCAATCATTGCTCGCACTACGCCTGCTGTATTTTCAGGTCTGAGGCTTAATGAGTCTCCATTAGAATCCGCCCAAGTATACATTTCTTTTTCCACAATGTCCGTCGCCTGTCCAATCGCACGGTGAAAAGTATCGGTTTTTTCTACGATTGGCGTGCGGATATTTTTAAAGCCATAGGAAATAAACAAGTCAAAAATTGTTCTTTCTAACGATAGCCACAAAGCAGACTCTTTGGGGAGTAAGTCGTTCATGCCACGAATAGCGTTGATTTTGTTAGGCATTAATTAAAGATGAATAATGAATTGCACCCATTTTACTATGAGGGTCTTGATAGTTGTAGAAAAAACAAGCAATCAAGATAAAACCTTATTTTATTTATTGGTGATGCCGTTGGGGACATGGCCGGTGGAGACATATTGGGCGGCAGATTGGCAGTGTTGGTGCTGGTCATCAAAGAAAATGTCGGCGCCAAATTCTTTGAGAAACAGCCCCTTGTCAAGCCCGCCTAGGAAGAAGGATTCGTCGATGCGAATGCCCCAAGCGCGCATGGTGTGGATAACGCGTTTGTGTGAGGGCGCACCCCTGGCAGTAACGAGTGCTGTTCTGATTGGGTTGTCTGTCTCTGGGAACGAGGATTGGATGGCGTGCAATGATTTTAAGAAAGATTTGAAAGGGCCTGATTGGAGTTCGATATTGGCGGCGTTTTTTTCGTTTTCTGCGAAGGCATCAATACCATGTTCTTGGTAGATTTTTTCTGCCTCGTCAGAAAATAATACTGCATCACCGTCAAAGGCAATGCGTAGCTGGGTTTCGTGGGCATGTTTAGATTCAGTGCCGACAATGGAAGCTGCGGCAAAGCCAGATTTTAGTGCTTTTTGTACATCTTCATAATGACTGGAAAGGAATAAATCTGCCTCGAACGCATTGAGTAAGGAGTGCGTGCTTTCACCACGAGTGAAGGCGGCACGGGCGATGTTTAAGCCATAATACTCTATTGAATTAAAAATACGCAAACCTGTATCGGCGCTGTTGCGAGACAACAAAATCACATCGATGGGGTTTTGTTGGCTGTTGAGGTTCAGCAGTTTTTTAACCAAGGTAAAGCCAACACCGGGTTTTAAAATAACCTCTTCGTTTTCTTGTTGGTGCTTGGCGTATGCCTCTACGCCTTGTTGCTTGTAGATTTTGTGTGATTCGTCCAAGTCAAACAGTGCCCTTGATGAAATAGCAACTACCAATTTGGTTTCGGCGTTTGTTTCTGTGTTATTTGTCATATCCATTGTGTAGTGTAGTGTAGTTGCCCGTCGTCAAGCAGTGTGTAATGATTAAAACCAATTCTTGACTCGTTGTTAAATTGGACAGCGGTTGAAGGACAGGCGATAATTTTGATGTTGTTTTGGTTAAATTCTGCTGATTCGTGTGCATGGCCAAATAGCACGGCTTGTATTTTTTGGTGTCGTTTAAGTGTGGCAAATAAGTCGTCTGGATTTTCTAAAGACAGGGTGTCGTCCCATGTGCTGTTCATTGATACGATAGGGTGGTGTAGGACGACGAGGCTATATTTGGAGCTGGAATGGCTTAGTTGTTGGTCTAATTTAGCGAGTGCATGTTGGCTAACGAAACCGCTGGTTTTGCCTGTTTGTACGGAATTAATACTGATGATATCCCATAGCCCTAGTGTGAATTGATTAAATAAACAGGGCGCAAATTCGGCACTAAGATGCCCAAAATTATCATGATTGCCAGCAATGACAAAAATATCAGTTTGAATGGGCGAGAGGATTTCTCTCAGTGTTTGGTAAGATTGGGGGGTGCCGTTGTGAGTTAAATCGCCACTGATGAGCAAGGCATCGCTGGGCAGGGTGGTGATTTTATTAACCACGGTTGCTAGGTTTTTTTGGCTATCAACACCTAGTGATTGCGCTGTGTCGTCAATATGACAATCACTGATTTGGATAAAATGCTTCATTTGCTACGCACAAATTTAACACGGCTGCTAACGCCAGTTAATAACTCATAACTGATGGTATTGCTATGCTCCGCTATGGTTTCTACACGCAGTTTCTCATCACCCCACAAAATTGCACGCTCGCCAATCAATACCTCAATATCTCCAATATCCACGACTATCATATCCATAGACACTCGCCCCACTAATGCGCACAAGGCGTTGTTAATCAATACAGGCGTGCCATTTTTGGCATGGCGGGGGTAGCCGTCGCCATAGCCAATGCCAATGATGGCTAGGGTGGTTTTTTTCTTAGCTATCCAATTCGCACCATAGCCGACTATCTCTCCCGCTTGGATGGTTTTGAGACAAAGTACGGGTGCTGATAGTCGCATGACGGGTTTTAAACCAGTATTATTGTCGGTAAAAGGGGAAGCGCCGTAGAGCATAATGCCGGGGCGCACAAACTCAAACAGCGATGCTGGCAGTGATAAAATCGCAGCAGAATTTGCCATTGAACGATTGTTTTCATCGCTTGTTAGCGTTTCAAATTTTGCGAGTTGTTGTTGGTTCATAGGATGGCTCTTGTCATCTGCACAGGCAAAATGACTCATCACGCATTCAATACTAATCAATGTGTTGGACTTAAGGTGAGGCAGGTGTTGCTGGTATTTTTTACTGGATAAACCGAGTCTGTGCATGCCAGTATCAATTTTTATCCAAATACTTAATGCTTGAGTGCTGTTATTAATCAAGTGTATTTGTGAGGGATGATGCACGACAATCTGGCAGTTTAAATCGATTGCCTCTTGCAACTCCTGCATGGTGTAGATGCCTGATAGTAGTAGGATAGGGCGATGGGTTAGTTGCCGTAGTTGCCGTGCTTCTGATAATTCACTGACTGCTAATATATCGGCGTTTTCAATCAACGGTGTAATTAAATCCAGATGGTGTCCGTAAGCGTTGGCTTTAACCATTGCCACGATTTTTGTCTGTGGTGTTATGCGCTTAACAACGGATAAATTGTGTGTCAGCGCCAATTGAGATATGGTTGCAACAGCACGCACCTGTTAAAACACCTCTGTGTCAAAATTAGGTGCATTGTTGTTATCGGTTGCATTTACTTGCCAGTCCTCAGGTGCGTTTTGCATTTGGTCGTCGAATGCTAAGTTTTCAAAGCGGGTGTATTGACCAATCCATGCCAGTTTAATAGTGCCAGTTTCGCCATTACGATGCTTGGCAATTTTTAAATCAGCTTTGCCGACCTCTTCTGGATTGGCGTAACTTTCATCATGGTATTGTTCGTCTCGATAAACAAAGCCAATAATATCCGCATCTTGCTCAATCGAGCCAGATTCACGCAAATCAGACATCTGCGGCATACGCCCTTTATTGGCTTTAGGACGGGATTCAACGCCACGATTAAGTTGCGATAGGGCGATTACTGGCACTTCGATTTCTTTAGCCAGTGCCTTTAATGAACGAGAAATTTCAGAGATTTCTTGCACCCGATTTTCATTCCTACCATGCACCGTCATTAATTGTAAATAATCCACCATAATCAGTGCTAAATCAGGATACTGTCTTTTAATTCGGCGGGCTTTTGCACGAATTTCTGTCGGTGTTATGGAGGGAGTTTCGTCAATCAAAATATCGTTTTTATCCATTGCAGTTACGGCGTGGCTAAAACTACTCCAGTCCGTTTCTGTCATCTCGCCTGCGCGGATTTTCTTGCTGTCAATATGCCCAAATGAGGAAATCATTCGCAGTATTAACGCATCAGTTGGCATCTCTAAAGAGAATACCAACACTGGTTTACCTTGTTCGATGGCAATATTGCCGACAATATTCATTGCCAGTGCTGTTTTCCCCATTGAAGGGCGACCTGCGATAATGATTAAATCACCTTTTTGCAAGCCAGAAGTCTTTTTGTCTAATTCGCTAAAGCCTGTCTCCAATCCAGTAAGCCCGCCTTTATTTTCTGCCCATTGTTGCACTAAATTAACCACATTTTTGGTCGCATTTTTGACATTTACTACATCTTGTTTGCCACGGGTAATTTGCTCTGCAATGGCGAAAATTTCCCTTTCAGACATATCAATTAATTGTTGTAGCTCCATGTCTTTTGGGTGATAAGCTGCATCAGCAATTTTTTGACTGGTTCGGATTAACTGTCGATAGACTGACAATTCACGCACATGTTTAGCGTAAGTTTGAATATTTGAAACACTTGGCGTATTTTCAGCAATTCGTGCCAAGTAGGGAAAACCACCTGCCGTCTCTTCATCACCTGTTTTTTTAAGGCGTTCTTTGACTGTCAAAATATCAGCAGGCTTGCTGTGCTCTAGTAACAAGGCAATGGCATCAAAAATAAGTCGGTGAGAGGCAGTATAAAAATCATCTGCTACCAACGCATCTGCTACTTCATCCCAGGCCTCGTTATGCAGTAACAATCCACCAAGCACAGATTGCTCTGATTCGATTGAATTTGGTGCTATATTGGTGTTTTCGATGTCCATAGATTGGTATAAAAAAGTAATAAAAAACCCTCACAAGGAGGGTTTTGATTTTAACTTATTTTTTAGTAGAGACCTTTGCATAAATAGGGATGATTAGCAAAATTCAATTTTTGCCAGATTGGTGATTTTCTTAAACCTTGTCCTAGCAGGGTTAGCGACACTCAGCAATCCTCTAGGAGGGCTAAGGCTGGGTTTAAAAAAAATTTCCAAGCGGGTGAAAAGTGGATTTTTGATGATTATTTATATTTATGCAAAGGTCTCTAGTAAGTTATTGCCCCTCTTCTGCAGCTTCAACCACAATTTTAATGTCAACACTAAGATTGGTGTGTAGCGTGACACTAATATCGTATTCGCCAACATGATGAATGGCCTCAGATAAGTTAATATTGCGTTTTTCAACTTCATGGCCTGCTGTTGCTAAACTTGAAACAATATCTGCTGTGGTTATAGAGCCGAATAACTTACCTTCTTCGCTTGCATTTGCTTTAAGTGAACAAACCACGCCTGTCATTGCATCTGCCTTAGTTTGTGCCACCTTAATTGCTGCCACTTCTTTTGCTTCTAAGTCTGCTTTAATCGCCTCAAATTCGGCCATATTAGTCTCAGTTGCTGGCTTTACTTTACCTTGTGGGATTAAAAAATTCCGTGCATAGCCAGATTTAACATTCGCTATATCGCCTAAACCGCCTAATTTACCAATTGTTTCTAATAAAATTACTTGCATAATTAACTCCTATTTTTTATGTTTATCAGTGTAAGGAATCAACGCTAGAAATCTAGCGCGTTTGATTGCAGTAGTTAATTGACGCTGAAATCTAGCATTTGTGCCAGTCATTCTTGATGGCGTGATTTTGCCACTTTCGTCAATATTTTTTAATAAAGTTTCTACATCTTTATAATCAATTTCTTTAACACCTGCTGCCGTGAAACGACAAAAACTGTTGATTTTAACCTGTGGTCTGCGTTTTCTTTTTTGTTGCTTAGCCATAATAATCTCCTATTTTCTGCCCTGTTTTTTGTCTTCGTTTTTAGCGCTCATCATAATGGAAGGCTCAGTAATCGCTGCTTTTTTGGAAATAATTAAATTTCTTAAAATAGCGTCGTTAAAACGGAAATTATAATTCAACTTATCCAGTGTCTCTTGGTCGCACTCAATGTTTAACATCAAGTAATGCGCCTTGTAAATTTTGTTGATTGGATAAGCGAGGTGCTTACGACCCCAGTCTTCTTCACGGTGAATATTACCACCATCAGCGGTAATCATTTCTTTGTATTTGCCTGTCATTGTCTCAACCTGTGCCGATTGGTCAGGATGCACAATTAGTGTAATCTCATAGTGTCTCATGAGTGTTTTCTCCTTATGGTTATTATAAAAAAAGCCTGCCAAGTAAGCACTCAGTCAAGCAAGGGAACGCACATTATACACTGTTTTTCTGATTTATTGTCTGTGCGTCGTTAAATTTAATCAATAGGTTATAATGTCTATTGATTTACATAAAAATACCATGACAAACCATGTTTGAACAAACTTTCGAAAATATAGACAACATACTTCATAAAGATGCAGGCTGTGGCAGCGAACTGGATTATGTAGAGCAAACTTCATGGATATTGTTTTTAAAATATTTAGAGCACTCATTCAAGCTTCAAGCACGACTTTTACCCATAAAAAGAGCAAGACACTATAGATATCATTCACTCTTTTTTATGCTCGTGGAGAAATAATGATGCAAAAAATGATTTAATCTTTGCAAGAATTTATGGCATTATGTTTGAAAATCATTGCCCATAGCCTTAATGCATTGAATGAAAAAATTTCTAACAAAGTCATCAGATGATATTCAATCAGGCAAAACGAAAACATATGTATTGGGGCAAGTAGTTGGAATATTAGATTTATAAGGATAAAAAAATGGATAAGAATTCATACAAAAACATGCTAGAAACCATTCAAGAATTTCATAACAAACATGATTTTAAAAATAATGGTGGCGAGGATTTGGCGTATCGTGTGGCATTGATGGTAGAAGAATTAGGCGAGATTTCTGCCTGTGTTACCAAAGGCAAATCCAAAACATACTTGGCGGAAGAATCGGCAGACCTTTTGATTTTATTGTTAGGCACGGCAATTAGCGCTGATTTTGACTTGAATGAAGCATTTTGGCAAAAGATGGAAAAAATTAATCAACGCAAATCAAAAATAATTAATGGCAAAATTCGAGTATCCGAGTTTAAGGGTGTGGATAAATGAATCAAAACACTATTTCGATTTTAGCGATTGATGGGCCAAGCGGTGTAGGCAAGGGCACGGTTGCACGAGTTATGGCACAAAAATTGGGCTGGCATTTGTTGGATTCTGGGGCAATTTATCGTGCTTTTGCTTTGGCGGTTGAGGCTAGAGGTGTGGATATTGCTGATAAAAGTGCTTTACAGAAAATTGCACAAACCCTTGATTTAGAATTTAAAACCGAACAAGGCAGCGAATTGGTTAGTGTGTTTTTAGAGGGTGGAGATGTGTCCAAAATACTGCGTACCGAGCAAACAGGTGAAATGGCCTCTAAAGTTGCATCTGTTGGCGTGGTACGCACTGCGCTTTTAAAGCGTCAGCAAGATTTTGCACAAGCGCCAGGACTAGTGGCAGATGGGCGAGATATGGGCACGGTGGTTTTTGCAGACGCACCATTTAAGGTGTTTTTAACTGCCAGTGCACAAGAGCGAGCTAAAAGACGCTTAAAACAATTGCAAGCGCAAGGCACTATGGGTATAATGTCGCAAATCTTGGCAGAGGTGGTGGCAAGAGATGAGCGAGATTGTTCTCGCAAAAACTCACCCCTTAAGCCAGCAGATGATGCGCTTATTATTGATACCACAGAGTTGTCAATTGATAAGGTGATCGCTCAAGTGAGCGAATTAATTAAGGCTTAAGCGGTTAAGTCTTTTAAATAAACTAACCCGATAAAACCCAACTTATACCGTTGTTGGATTTTTTTTACCGGTCAACATCAAAGAAAACAATATGTCAGAATCATTCGCAGAGCTGTTTGAGAACAGCGAAGAACAACAAAATGTCAAAGTAGGTGCCTTATTAATGGGTACTGTAGTCAGCATCAATCGTGAAAAAGCGGTTATCAATGTTGGGTTAAAATCAGAAGCTTTTATCTCTTTAGATCAATTTAAAGACCCACAAGGCGAGCTAGAAATCCAAGAAGGGGATGTGGTAGAAGTCGCTTTAGAGTCTATCGATGATGGATTGGGGCATACTTTATTATCTAGGGAAAAAGCCAAACGCATTAAACTATGGCAAACACTTGAGGCTGCAATGAACGCCAAAGAAGTGGTTACTGGTATTGTTACTGGCGCTGTGAAAGGTGGTTTGACTGTTGATATTGGTGTGGTTAAAGCATTCTTACCGGGTTCATTGGTCGATACACATCCAGTTAAAGATTTTTCATACTTAACAGGTCAAGAGATTGAGGCAATTGTTATTAAGATGGACGAAGTTAGAAACAACATTGTTATTTCTAGAAAAGCAGTCATGCAAGAGGCTAACTCTGCAGACAGAGAGGCGTTGCTTGAATCACTTGAAGAGGGCAAAGAAATCGAAGGTGTGGTTAAAAACTTAGCCGATTATGGTGCATTTGTTGATCTTGGCGGTGTTGATGGTTTGTTGCATATTACTGATATTTCGTGGCAACGAGTTAATCACCCCTCTGAGAAGCTGACTATTGGTGACAAAATTACCGTTAAAGTGCTTAATTATGACAAAGAAAAAATGCGCGTGTCTTTAGGTCTGAAGCAATTAACAGCGAGTCCTTGGGATAATATCTCTGATCGTTTGCCACTGGGTAAAAAAGTTTCAGGCACAGTTTCTAATTTGACAGATTATGGTGCGTTTGTGCGCATTGAAGAGGGTGTTGAAGGTCTAGTTCATGTATCAGAAATGGATTGGACAAATGCCAACGCTCGTCCTTCTAAGTTTGTCAAGCTAGGTCAAGAGGTTGATGTGGTTGTGTTAGATGTACAAGAATCTAAACATCGTATTTCCTTATCAATGAAACAAGCGCAGGAAAATCCTTGGGAGGCATTTGAAGCCTCACATAATAAAGGCGATAAGATTGGTGTTAGTGTTAAGTCAATTACAGATTTTGGTTTATTTGTCGGTCTTCCGGGCGGTATTGATGGCTTGATTCACTTGGCAGATCTTTCTTGGGAAAAACAACCTGCAGATGAGTTAGTTTCTAATTATTCTAAAGGTCAAGAACTTGAAGTTGTGATTTTGAATATTGACGCTGAGAAAGAGCGAATTTCTTTAGGCATTAAACAGTTGGAAGAAGATGACTTTATGTCTTTTGCCTCTCTAAACAAGAAAGGCTCTGTGGTGAAAGGCATGGTTGCTGAAGTAACGGCAAGGGGTGCAGTTATCACATTAGCGGACGAAGTTACAGGCTACTTAAAAGCGGGTGAAATCTCAGAAGAGCGTGTTGATGATGTTTCTACTGTGTTAAAAGTAGGTGACAAGATCGAAGTGGCTATTGTCAATATCGACAGAAAAACGCGCAATATTGCCGTTAGCATCAAAGCAAAAGATTCGGCTGAAGAAAAGGCAGCGATGGCAGACTATAACAAACAATCTGCTGAGTCTGTAGAAGGCGCTACACTAGGCGATTTATTGAAGAAAGCCAAAGACTAAGTCGTTGAAGAAAACAGACCTAATTCTTAATTTATTTGAAAACTCTACCCTGCCAAAATCAGAGATAAAGGCGTGTGTGGATGTTATCCTTACAACACTTACAGAGAGTATTACTACTGGTGAAGGTGTTGAAATTAGAGGCTTTGGTAGTTTTCATAGAAGGCATAAAAAAGCGCGTTTAGGCATCAACCCAAGATCCAAAGAAAGAACACAGGTTGGTGAAAAATTTACGCCATTTTTTAAGCCAGGTAAATCACTTAGAGAAGTTGTAAATAAAAAATAATTGAAATTTACATTACTGTATAATTTCATCTTTTTATGGGGCGTTAGCTCAGTTGGTAGAGCATCGGACTTTTAATCCGCTGGTCGAGCGTTCAAATCGCTCACGCCCCACCATATTTTTAAAGGCTTCCCCTGGGAAGCTTTTTTTATGTAAGAGAGTAACTGCTTATCGTGTTTGGATTTTTCCTATATAATTGTCTCTTTTTAATAAATAGGGGTAAAAAATGGCCACTAAAAACAAACAAGAAGAGTTTAATCCATCAGAGCAAATGGATTTAATTAATGAAACTTATGTCGATGGAACTTTGTCGATTGGTGTTCGCCACAATGTTGCAAAGATTGATTTTTATCAAGCAATGCCTATTTTGAATGAGGATGATGTTGAGGAGCAGAGAGAGATGCGCAAAGCTTCCCATCGTTTAGTTTTACCAGTGACTGGTTTGGTTGAAATGCATGGAATTTTAGAAAAAGTTATTAGCTCTATAAAAGAAAAGAGTGCAGAAGACAAGAAGTAAGCTTGTCTACTAACAAAAAAACCATTATTTTCATTAAAAACAAGGAGTAAGAATGACCGTAAAAAAAGACAAAGTAGTTGAGATGCATTACACTTTAAAAAACGAGGCGGGTGGAGTGATTGATTCGACCAAAGAACAAGAGCCTATGCCGTTTTTGCAGGGGCATGGTAATATTGTACCTGGCTTGGAAAAAGCGATAGAAGGGATGAAAGTTGGCGAGTCTTGTGAGGTTAAAGTTGAGCCAAAAGAGGCTTATGGTGAACATCATTCTGAGGGTATTCAGGAAATCCCGATGGCGGCGTTACAAGGTATTGATAATCTTACGATAGGTATGGAGTTACAGTCTCAGGATGAGCAGGGAAATCCGTTTATTGTGTGCGTTAAAGAGATTAACAAAGACACGGTTATCGTTGATGCCAATCATCCTTTAGCGGGGCAGACGCTGCATTTTAATATCAGTATTGAAAGCGTTAGAGAGGCGAGTAAAGAAGAATTAGAACATGGACATATCCATGCTCACGGCAGTTCCTGCTCGCATTAAACGCCAATGGATGTACACTGTCCATTATGTCATTTTGAGAAAATTCAGCCTTATTATCAAAACAAGGGCGTTAGTTATCTGAGTTGCGGGCAGTGTGATTTGGTGTTTATACCAAAAGCCTATCATCTCAGCGATAGCGAGGAAAAGCTGCGTTATGACGCGCATCATAACAATCCTGATGACAGGCGTTATCAGGCATTTTTATCCCAGGTTTTTGACCCAGTTATGGCGCATATTGGCGCAAGTGCCAATGGCTTGGATTTTGGTTCTGGACCTGGGCCGACTTTGTCGTTGATGTTTGAAAAACAAGGGCATCAAGTAGATTTATTTGATAAATTTTATGCCAATAATCCAACCATTTTTAGTAATCAATATGACTTTATTACTGCTACCGAGGTGTTTGAGCATCTGAGTGACCCAAAATTTGAGTTAAATCGCTTATTTTCTACGCTTAAGAAAGGTGGTGTATTGGCAATAATGACGCAAATGATAACAAAAGAAGTGGATTTTTCTACTTGGTATTACAAAAACGACCCAACACATATTTGTTTTTTCTCTAAGCAAACGATGCGTTATTTAGCGCAACAGTGGGGTGTAAAAGTTAAGTTTTTTGCTAACAATGTTGTGTTATTTGTGTCATAATCTTAAATTAACTTATTAATAGGAAGGTTTATGCGTTATTTTATAATAATTACCACAATTTTTATTTTTACAAATGCTAATGCTTCTTTCAGTGATTGGTTTTCAGATTCTAGTAAAAAGTCTACGCCTGTTGTTGAAAGACCTATAGTTAAAGTTATTGAGAAATCTAAACCTGTTAAGCGGTCATTGGTCAATATCAATACTGAAGAATTGATAAAAATTCTAGATAGCGACCCAAGCGTGTTGTTGATTGATGTACGTGCACCATTTGAGATTAAACATACGGGTACGATTAAGCGTGGTCAGAATGTCAATATTATTCGTGGCTGGATAGAAACGCAGATTACTGATTATGTAAAGACTAAAGATACACCTATTGTCGTGTATTGCGGTCGTAACATTCGTTCACCATTGGCTGCTAGAACCTTGATGGAGTTGGGTTATACCAATGTGAAGAATTATGAGGATGGTTTTTTGGCTTGGAAACAAGAACTTAATCCAGTAAAGGTCAGTGATTATGAACCTAATAATATTTTATATAGAAAGCCCGTTGAAGTGATTGAGAATGTTTATACAGCAGTTGGTGCAACACAGCCAGGCACTTATGAGAATTCAAATCATAATAATAATTTATCATTTATTGTAACAACTGACGGTGTATTGGTGTTTAATGCGGGTGGTAGTTATCTTGTGGCTAAGGCAATGCACAAAGAGATTAAGAAAGTCACTAAACAGCGTGTGAAGTATGTGGTGTTTGAAAATTCTCAGGGTCATGCGATTTTGGGTGCTAATTATTGGAAACAGCAAGGCGTTACTATTATTGCACATAAAGAAGCAGATAAAGAGATTGTGGAAAAAGGTGAAGCTATTTACTTGCGTGCTTTAAATCGACAAAAAGACAAACTCATTGGCACCGTTGTTATTCGTCCAGATGTGGTGTTTGATAAGAAGTTTGATTTGACAATGGGTGATACTAAGATTGAGTTAATACATATTGGCGCGTCACATTCGCCAGATGATATTCAATTATGGCTAGCTGAAGAGAAATTACTGATTAGTGGTGATACAGCCTTTAATGAGAGAATGTTGCCAGTATTCCCACATACTGACATTGCGGCGTGGATTAAGACTTGGGATAAAATTGAGGCATTAGCACCTGAGGTTGTTATCCCTGGACATGGCACACCAACTGATTTGACAACAGTCACTAAATTCACCAAAAACTACTTGGCATATATGCACGATGAGGTTGCAAAAATCTTAGAGGATGACGGTAGTCTAGTAGATGCTTACAATATTGACCAGTCTGCTTACAGGGATTGGGGCACTTATCGTGAATTGCATCGACAAAATGCTGCGCGTATCTTTAGGCAGATGGAATTTAATTAATTGAGATACCGGGCTTCTCAGTTAAGCGATGAGTGCAAGATAACTTTCGTAGCGCTTTGGGTGGATATTACCTGTTTCTAGTGCATTTTTGACAGCGCAGTTAGGCTCATTAATATGTGCGCAGTTTCTAAATTTGCATTGACTGATAAACGGTTTAAATTCTTTAAATCCCTCTAGGATTTCTTTGGCGTTTAGCGTGTCTAACTGAAATTCACGAACACCGGGAGAGTCAATTAGGTCGCCACCTGTGGGGATATGATATAGTGTGGTGGCAGTGGTAGTGTGTTTGCCGAGCTTGCTTTTGTTGGAAATTTCATTCACCCGCAAATTTAGTTTAGGAATGAGTTGATTGATTAAGGACGATTTACCCACGCCTGATTGTCCTAGGAATATGTGCGCTTTGTCGTTAAGTTGGGTTTTCAGCGTGTCAATGCCGATTTGTGTTTTAACGCTCAGATAATGCACTGGGTAGCTAATATCTTCATACATAGCAAAGTCTTTTTTGACTTGATTAATATTATCGCTCAGTTCAATTTTATTGACGATAATGTTGATCGCTAGGTTGGCGTTCTGTGCCACGATTAAATAGCGGTCGATTAAATCAAATTGATAATGCGGCTCGATTGCCACCACTAGCCATAGTTCATCAATATTGGCAGCAATCAGTTTGTGCGAGCGCTCCAGTGCGTTGTCACGCCTCAACAGGGCGGTAACAACGCCGCTGTCATTATCAACTGCCTGAAAGATAACTTGATCGCCTGCCACACAAGGATCAATGTTGCGTCTAGCAGTGCATTGGATTAAATTACCCGAGCTATTTTCAATCAATAACCGCTGTCCGTAGCGGGTAATTACCAGCCCTATTTGTGCCTCAGTTGTCTCTGGCAGGTTTTCGGTATTGCTTGAGGCTTTATTAGCTCTAGCAATACGCTCGGCTTGAATTTTTTCAATATGCCATTGTTGGCGTCGTGTGAGGCTCAACGCTTAAATTGATAGTATTTTTTGTTTAGGTAATCAACCACAGTTTTTTCCTCATCGGGGAACCAACCCGTGCTAAAGTTTTGCGCACAAGCGCTGACTTGGGCGCGTAAGCCAAAATGGTTTTTCATTTTGCTATTCTTGCGTGTGTAAAAATCGTCATCGTGTTGCACCATATGGCAAGCAACGCAAGATTCGTTGTGCAATTCCTTGCCCTCTTCATTGGCAAACGCAAGCGTAGACAGTAGTGTAATGGTTATTAGTAGTATTTTCATTGTTTTCCTCTTAAGTGTTTTATTCTAATGGACGCACTTGGATGTGAATCGTGAAATGCTGAGTATAGCCTATCAGGGGTGAGCGTTGCAGCATTATCACGATAAAGTTTGACCAAGCTTGAGACCAAATCATCAGCATTTGTGTGTTTAGCGGCAAAAGCGTCGGCTTCAAATTCGTGCTTGCGTGACAAGGCATGGCTAATCGGCTCAATGAAAAAACTAAACACTGGCAGCGTTAAACTAAATAGCACCAACGCCGCATGGTTGCTTATTTGACTCATCCCCAGTCCGTGAAAAAACCAAGCCTGAGTGATAAGATAGCCAAGTAATGCCAAGCCGATTAACGAGGTAGCAAATGAGATAATCATCTGCTTGCGAATATGTTGATGGTGAAAATGCCCTAATTCGTGTGCAAGAATCGCCTCCACTTCTTCGTCATTCATGCCTTTAAGCAAGGTGTCAAAAAACACAATACGCTTGCTTTTGCCAATCCCTGTAAAGTAAGCATTACCGTGCGATGAACGCTTGGAGCCGTCCATCACAAACACGCCATCACTTTTAAAACCCGTGCGTTTCAGTAAATGATCAATCTTGGTTTTCAAGGTCGGATTATCCAAAGGCTTAAATTTATTGAAAATCGGCGCAATGAACGAGGGATATATCCACAGCATTAACAGCGAAAACCCAGTAAGCATCAACCAGACGAAAACCCACCAATATTCCCCCATTTCGTTCATTAAATACAATACCGCATACAGTAGCGGCAAGCCAATCACCAGCATCAACGCAAAACCCTTTAACATATCGCTAATCAGCGTGCTTATTGTGGTTTTGTTAAAGCCGAATTTTTCTTCTAAAACGAAAGTGCGATACAGGCTAAATGGCAAATCAATCAAAGCGCCTATTAACATCAGGCTAATAATAAAACCCACGCCAACCAGCAGTATGTTGTTAGTCAATGTATGCCAAAAACCATCCAGCCAATCCAATCCGCCACCCAAAGTCCAAACCAGCAGAACAACTGCGGAAAAAACTATCTCAAAATAATTAAGTATCAGTTTTTTTTGCGTGTAGTCGGCTGCTGTTTGATGCTGTTCTAAGGTGATTTTTTCTGAAAACTCGTCAGGCACCTTATCAAACGAATCAAGCACCGCCTTTGTTTGTCGTGTATTGAGCCACAATAAAACCACAACATAACTAAGAATTGCCATCAAAAATAGTAAAGTAAATAGATTAAAAGTCATATATTTTTTAAAAAAGAAAAATTAATATTTTACTTGATAAGTGCCGCATTGTTTTAATACTGATTATAAGAGACCTTTATGCATTCCCAAGCTCCAGCTTGGGAATGCATCTCTACAAACCGCCTTCTTAAATAAAAAGCACAACGCACCTAAGCCGTCAGCAAACATAATTACTCCTATTTATGCAAAGGTCTCTAAAAATAAAAGGTAAGAAAAAGGGGATAAAGGTATAATTCTGAGGAAAGTTCTTTTATAGATAGTTTAATGGCGTTAATTGTTCAAAAATATGGTGGCACTTCGGTTGGTTCAGTGGAACGAATTCAAGTGGTTGCTGAAAAAATCAAAGCCTTTTCTGCTACTGGCGATAAGCTGGTTGTCAGTGTATCGGCGATGAGTGGCGAGACCAATCGCATGACAATACTTGCACAGGGCATTCAGGACACACCTTCTTTAAGAGAGATGGATGTTTTGTTGACGACGGGCGAGCAAGTAACGATTTCGTTACTGTGTATGGCGTTGCAACAGTTGGGTTGTGATGCGATTTCTTATACTGGCTCTCAAGTGAAGATTGTTACCGACAGTGAGCACGGCAAGGCACGCATTAAATCAATTGACGACCGTCGCATTCATGGCAGTCTGAATGAGGGTAAGGTCGTGGTGGTTGCTGGATTCCAAGGGGTGGATGAGCAGGGCAATATTACCACGCTAGGGCGGGGTGGCTCAGACACCACAGCGGTTGCTTTGGCGGCGGCATTGAAGGCCGATGAATGTCAGATTTATACGGATGTGGATGGCGTGTATACCACTGACCCACGCATTGAGCCGAATGCTAGGAAAATGAACACAGTGAGTTACGAGGAGATGTTGGAAATGGCATCACTTGGCGCTAAGGTGTTACAAATTCGTTCGGTCGAATTTGCATCAAAATACAAAGTGCCTTTGAGGGTGTTGTCCTCTATGATTGACAATCCGATAGGCACCTTAATTACCAGCGAGGAAAATATTATGGAACAAGCAGTTATCTCGGGCATTGCCCACAACAAAGACGAGGCGAAACTCAGTTTAATTGGCGTGCCTGACGAGCCGGGTGTCGCTTATAAAATTCTCAAGCCGATTAGTGAGGCGAATATTGAAGTGGATATGATTGTGCAGAGCGTGTCAGCACGAGAGGGTTTAACGAATTTTGCCTTTACTGTGCATCGCAATGATTTTGATAAGGCGCAAACGATCTTGCAAGGTATTTGCAAAGATTTGAATGCGAGGATGGTGCAGAGTGATGACACAGTGGTTAAAGTGTCGTTGGTGGGTATTGGTATGCGTTCTCACGCAGGGATTGCAGCGCAAATGTTTGAGGTATTGCATCAGGAAAATGTGAATATTCAAATGATTTCTACTTCTGAAATTAAAATATCAGTGGTAATTAATGAGAAATATTTAGAATTAGCAGTGCGTTCATTGCATAGCGCTTTTGAGTTAGATAAGGAATAGAAAATGGCAGGATTTGATGATAGAGATGGTTTAATTTGGTTTGATGGCGAGTGGGTTGAGTGGCGTGATGCCAAAGTCCATGTATTGACACACACATTGCATTATGGCATGGGTGTGTTCGAAGGTGTTCGCGCATATCAGACCGACAAAGGTGCGGCAATATTTCGCTTAGAAGAGCATACGGACAGATTGTTTAATTCTGCCAAAATTATGAACATGGATATTGGTTTTTCTAAGGCTGAAATTAATCAGGCTCAAAGGGATGCTGTGCGTAAGAATAATTTAGACAGCGCCTATATTCGTCCTATGTGCTTCTATGGCTCGGAGGGCATGGGCTTGCGTGCTGATGGCTTAAAAGTGCATACCATTATTGCAGCGTGGGAATGGGGCTCGTATTTGGGTGAAGATAATATGAAAAATGGCTTGCGTATTCGCACTTCGAGTTATGCGCGTCATCATGTTAACATCGCCATGACCAAGGCTAAAGCGAACGGTAATTACATTAATTCAATGTTGGCACTGCAAGAGGCAATGACAGATGGTTACGACGAGGCGTTGTTGTTAGATGTGGATGGCTTTGTCGCAGAAGGTAGTGGTGAGAATATTTTTATCGTGCGTGATGGGGTGGTTTATACCCCTGATTTAACCTCAGCATTAGCAGGTATTACCCGTGATACGATTTTTACATTGGCGAGTGATTTAGGCTATAAAGTGGTTGAAAAACGCATCACCCGTGATGAGGTGTATTGTGCTGATGAGGCCTTCTTTACCGGCACAGCGGCAGAAGTTACCCCAATTCGTGAGTTAGATAATCGCACAATCGGCACAGGCACGCGTGGGGTTATCACTGAGCAATTACAAAGTTTGTATTTTGATTGCGTATACGGTCGTAATGACCAATATAAGCGATGGATTAGCAAAGGAGGCTGTTAAATGGCTACAGATATAGATGATTTTCACCAAAAGAATGTTAGTTTTAATCTGGTAGAGATGGACGATTTTCCCGCACATTGCCCACCTAAAGAGGCGCAAAAATGGAATATGCACCCCAAAGTGTTTTTGCAATTTGATGACAAAGGCCATGCATCTTGTCCGTATTGCGGTGCAAAATATGAATTGGCATAATCGCTATCATGGACAAACTTGTTAATGTTGTTTTAGTTGGCCCAATGGGCGTTGGCAAGACATCGGTTGGTCGTCGTCTTGCGTGTGTGTTGAAGCGAGATTTTTTCGACACTGATTTTGAGATTGTGGCACGCACGGGTGTGGCAATTGATCATATTTTTGATGTAGAGGGCGAAGAAGGCTTTCGTCAGCGTGAGGCGCAAATGCTTAAAGATTTGTGCGACATTCCCAATATTGTAATTGCCACAGGTGGTGGTATCGTGATTAAGACAGAAAACCGTGAACTGCTAAAAAATCACTTTGTGGTATATTTATCTTCTAGCGTTGAACAATTGGTTAAACGCACTGCCAGATCTAAATCACGCCCCTTGTTAGAACAATCGAGCAATCGAGAGCAAACCATTCGTGATTTGCTGAGTGCCAGAGAGGATTTTTATCAAGCCGTTGCCAATGTGGTAATTAACACCACGGGCAAAAAACTCTATGCCATTATCAATGAAATTAAAAAGGCGGCATTAAGATGAAGCGTATTTTTATTATCACATTATTGAGCGCTATTAATGCACAAGCATTGACCGAGCAAGGCTTTGTTGAGCATCTGAGAGCAACCCATCCTTTTTTCGAGCAACAGGCGCTGTCTGGCGAGATTAAACGCATTGAGAAGCAAGCCACAAAGGCGAATGAAGATTGGACGATTGCACTTGAGAGTCTGTATCAAAATCAAAATAATGCCGCCAATACATCGTCCAGTATTGCCTATGATCGCCTAAATACTACCTCTATTGGACTTTCTGCGAGTAAAAAGCATATCGACACAGGCAGTGATATTACTTTTACACATACTTGGAAAGACAAAAGCAAAGGCATTGATACCACTGATAATCAATTTTCAATTGATTATCGTTATCCACTACTGCGTAATAAGGACGGCATTAATGAGCGTTTAAGCGGCGATGTGGCACAGATTGCCATTACGCAAAATAGATTAGAACGCTTAGAGGCGGAAGAGGACTTTGTTTTAAAAAAATTAGGGCGTTTTGTTGAACTGGCGTATGCACAAGAACAACAGTTGATTAACGAACATCGATTAGCATTGTCAAAAGAAGAATTGACATTGGTTAAGCGAAAATACGCCGCTTCGGTGGTTGAGAAAGTTGATGTTTTACTACAACAAGATGCTTATCAAAAAGCGCAACAGCAATTATTACAAGCACAACAAGACTTAATATTGTTGCGTTATGAAATCGCTGTTATGTTGGATTTAGCCTTTGAACAAGTGGTGGCTGAGACTGATTTATATAAAACTTATCACCCACAAGAAATCGCCTTAAAAACATATTTATCAAACAATGCTAGAACGCTAAAAATCAGCGATTTGGCACAACAAACACTCAAACGCCAGTTGCGTAGTTTTAAAAATCAATCTAAAGCAAAACTGGATTTAAACCTAGGTGTTAGCAGTGCAGGTGAGAATACCAATTATTCGCAATCACTCGAAAATCAAAGCACTTCGTGGAAAATAGGGCTGGGCTTATCTTATCCGCTGGGCGGTATTGAAAGTAGTAGCAACATTGCCAAGGCAAGCGCTCAGTTAGCAAGTTTGGTGCAAAACAAGCGTGAACAATTGCTCAATATTTACACACAAGCAAAAACACTCAGAAAAAAAATCACCTTACTTGAACAAATGTTGCAACTTAACTTAAAACAACAAACGATTGCCAAAGCACGCACTGTTGAGGAAAAACAGCGTTATGGCAACGGTAATGGGCAGGCAAGCTTTGTCATTAATGCACAAAACAATGAGCAAGTTATTAAACTTAACTATGCACAAGTTGCTAAAAATTATCAACAAGCTGTATTTGAATTTAAGGCAGCGATTGACCAACTCATCCAGTGATTAAGTATCAAATAACACCCAAAGATACGCATGCACATGTTTTTCAAGTGCGTTTAACGCTTGATAATCCTAATCCACTGGGGCAAGTATTTTCATTGCCAAACTGGATTTCAGGCAGTTATTTAATTCGTGATTTTGCCAAGCATATTGTCAGCATTAAGGCGCACAGTTGCAATCAAGCAGTGAAGATGAAGAAACTTGATAAAAACCACTGGATCACCTACCCATGCACTAACAGTATTACTTTGGAATATGAAATTTATGCCTTTGATTTGTCAGTGCGCTGTGCTTATTTAACCAGCCAGCGTGCGTTTTTTAATGGCAGTAGCGTGTTTTTACAGCCACTGGGTTTTGAGGACAATCCATGCGAAGTGTTAATTAACTACCCATCAGATAATGTAATAGGGCAGTGGAGTTGTGCGACCAGTTTAACGCTAAAAGACAAGCAACAAAGTGCGGAGTTTTACACAGCTGATAATTACCAAGATTTGATTGACCACCCTGTGGAGATGGCAGACTTTACCCGTTTTGAATTTAGCGTAGCAGGCACACCACACGCCATGACCATTACTGGCGAACATTCAACTGATATTGCCAGATTAAGAAAAGATTTAATGTGTATTTGCCAGCATCATATTGATTTTTTCGGTGGCAATATTCCTTTTGATGATTATTTATTTTTAACCTTGGCAACCAGTAAGGATTATGGAGGGTTAGAGCACAAAAAATCCAGCAGTTTAATTTGCGCTAGAAAAGAATTACCCACCCAAGAGCAACAAGACATTACGCCCGAATACACCCGCTTTTTGGCACTTTGCTCGCACGAATATTTCCACGCTTGGTGGATAAAAACCATTAAACCTGCCAGTTTTCACGAGCTGAATATGAGTCGTGAAAATTACACCGAGCAACTGTGGATATTTGAAGGCTGGACTTCCTACTATGACGAGCTTTCATTATTACGCACTGAGCTACTTTCTATCGAGCAATATTTAAGTCTATTTGCACAAACTGTAACCAAAGTGCAACAAGGCAGAGGTCGTTACAAACAATCACTGGCAGAGTCCAGTTTTGACGCATGGACAAAGTTTTATCAACAAGATGAGAATGCCCCAAATGCAATTGTAAGTTATTACACCAAAGGCGCATTATTAGCGTTTGTGCTGGATATTGAGATACGCAAACGCACTAATGACCAACACTCGTTAGACGATGTTTTACGCCTGATTTGGGGTAATTATCAAGCAAGTGGATTAGAAGACAATACCGCACAACAAGTAATTGAGCACCTTACGCAAAGTGATTTCACTCCTTTCTTTGCACAATATCTATATGGCGTGGATGATTTGCCACTTAAAGAAGCATTTGAATATATCGGTATTAACTGTGAATTTATCCACAAGAAAAACGATTTATCGATCTATGGATTTGCCATCAATAAAACACAGGAACATGCCGTTATTACGCATATTTTCGACAACACCTGCGCACAAACCTCAGGCTTGTATGTGGGGGATAAAATTACCAGCATTAATAACGATAAACTGTCCGCCAAAGATTTGAGCAAAGCGATGGACGGCTACACTGAGGGCGAATGTATTAAGATTGGTATTTTAAGAGACGAATTACCCAGTGAAATACCACTTATTATCGCCCATAGTGAAAAAACACATTGCACTTTAACAGTTGATAATAAAGCAAATAAGGCCACTTTAAAACAACAAAAACAATGGATAAATTCAACGAGTTAAGTTAATTTATTTTCTTGAGAAACCTTGTTGAATATTTCCTCTGACAGGACGAGATAGAAATGTTTTTATCAGGTGCTTTAGTGATAGTTTTTCTTTTCTATTCCAAGGCCATAGAGAGACCAAACGAGCCATTGCACAATAGCCAAAAATTATTTGCGCCCAAGTTCCAACACAAGGCACCCAGTATAGCCACTGCATTGGCTCTGGCAAGGACACAATAAGAAGTGTTAGATACCAAAAACGCACCTGAACAGGAAAAGCCTTAACACCTTTCTCTCTGATAATATAGTGAATTAGTTGAAAGGATGTCAGCCCAATAGCCGAAATAAAGCCCAGCTCATTTCCTAACACCCCAGCAGTAAGCAGTATCGCCGTTACTAGCCAATACCACCATCCAATATCTTTGTACTCAATCATAAACATTTTTAACATCACCCCAAAACCTTTAACAACTTTTTAAATTTTCTTATATAGCAAACCTCAAGAAGCCCTCTTCTTTTTCTGGTTTAATTTTATACTTTCTTGGCACACATCCATTGGTTTTTTATATTTCAATATTTCATGGAATCTCCTGTCATTATAAAATTCAATATAATCGTCTACATCAGTGACTAGCTCACCAATGGATTGATATTCATTCAGATAAATTCTTTCGCATTTTGCGCTTCGCCAGAAGCGTTCAATACAGATATTATCTGTAGCCCTGTCCTTGCCATCCATAGATATTGTGATACCCAGTTTCTTCAAGCGTTGGGTATTCTGTATGACAACACTGCTTTAGAATGTCAATCAATAATAGCAGCCATATAGACCATTGTTTATTCCTTTGTGGCACTAACGCTTGAATTCAGCGAGCGGGCGGTAGCCAGTCCGCTGGAATGATTTGTTATGTGTGTTGTTTTGGCTTAAGATGTTTTTTATCCAATAAAACATATAAAAATAACGCTGTGCCAATTA
>JAQRMT010000039.1 GCA_028599035.1 Gammaproteobacteria bacterium | reverse complement strand
TGCTCTACAAAGATTGCTTTTTCTCTTTCTAAAAGCTCGGCAGACAGTTCATCTTCGCTAATACACTCTGGCTTAGAGGCCGCAATGTGCATGGCAATGTCTTTTGCCAGCGTTTCATCGCCGCCTTCTAGGACGGTTAACACGGCAATACGCTCGCCGTGTTTGTAAACGCCGATAACGCTATCACTCCCTGCTTGAACAGTGTGTACACGACGAATAGATACATTCTCGCCTGTTTTGGCAACGACATCTTCACGGGCTTTTTCGAGCGAATCACCATTTTCCATTGTTTGTGTTAAAAAAGCATCAATGTCAATAGGGGTTGTCTTTAGCGCTAATGCACCTAAAGCATCAACAAAGCCAATAAATGTCTCACCCTTAGTCACAAAGTCAGTTTCAGAATTGACTTCTAAAATAGTTGCTGTTTTGCCATCAGTACTGGCGTTAACTTTAACCAGACCTTCAGCGGCAATACGACCTGATTTTTTAGCCGCCTTAGCAGCACCTGAGGTGCGCATCAAATCAATTGCCGCCTCCATATCGCCATTGGTTTCACCCAATGCTTTTTTGCAGTCCATCATGCCTGCGCCTGTTCTTTCTCTTAATTCTTTAACCATTAGTGCCGTAATAGCCATAATAATCTCCTAATTTATGTGTGTTGATTTATGCAAGTATTTTTTCAATCATTGTAGGTTTAGTATCACTGGCGCTAACCTTAACACCTTGTTCTTTTGCATAATCAGCCAATTCTGCTTTTTTCATTGCGTTAAGCGCTGCTTTACCTAACTTTTCGCTTTTAGCAGGAGCTTCTCTTTCAGCAACAGCCTCTTTCTCAACAGGTTGAGCAACTTCTTTTTCAACAGGTTGTTTGTCTACTTTAACAACTTCTGTTTTCTTAGTAATAGTGTCTTTAACAACAACATTTTTCACTGTGTTTGCTTTTTTCATTTTTTGCACGGGTGCGGCGACTTTTGCCTCTAAAACTGCATTCGCAATTTCTCTAGCATAAAAACCAATCGCTCTAATTGAGTCATCATTACCTGGAACAACATAATCAATACCCTCTGGATTGTGGTTAGTATCCACAACACCAATCAGGGGTAAGTTTAATTTTTGAGCTTCCTTTACTGCATTTTTTTCATGACCAATATCAATCACAAATACCACATCAGGAATGCCACCTAAATCTTTAATACCACCTAGGCTTCGCTCTAATTTTTCCATTTCACGCGTCATCATTAGCGCCTCTTTTTTGCCGAATTGAACAAAGTTTTCTTCTGCCAAAAACTCTAAATCTTTAAGGCGTTTAATTGAGGCTTTAATAGTTTTGTAGTTAGTCATCATACCGCCTAACCAGCGATGGTTAACATAAGGCATACCACAACGAATTGCCTCTTCTTTCATGATATCACTTGCCGCTCTTTTTGTGCCAACAAATAAAATAGAGCCTCCAGCTGCTGCTGTTTTTGATGCAAAATTAAGCACATCGTTAAACATCGGCAGAGATTTTTCTAGATTGATGATATGCACGCCATTACGAGTGCCGTAAATATAACGCTCCATTTTTGGGTGCCAGAAACGGCTACGGTGACCAAAATGAACACCTGCCTCTAACATTTTTTTCATAGATATTTTTGCCATACTGTTTTCTCCTGTTTTGGGTTAAAACTTCCGCTCCCCCTATCCATCAACCTTTCTACTGAAAAGCACCCTGATGAATATGTCGGGTTGCGTGATACATTAAAAAATTAAACGCCCACAATGTGAGCGTTTAATTCAACTTTTGATTTTTTATTAAAAATCATAAAACCCGCAATTATACCTAAGCCCTACGACAACAGCAAGCCGTTATGCCATAGCTAATTCTGCACGCATGGCATCAATTGTGGCTTTATAGTCATCCGTGTTAAAAATTGCTGAGCCTGCGACAAAGGTGTCCGCACCTGCTGCTGCAACTTCACGAATATTATCAACCTTAACGCCCCCATCAATTTCTAAGCGAATGTCTTTGCCGCTGGCATCAATTAATTGGCGCACTTGGCGGCATTTCTCTAGCGTGTGTGGGATAAAAGATTGTCCACCAAAACCAGGGTTAACTGACATCAATAAAATCATATCTAATTTATCCATTACATTGTCTAACACATGTAATGGTGTTGCTGGATTAAAAACCAGGCCTGCCTTACAGCCACTCTCCTTAATCATGCCCAGCGTTCTGTCAATATGCTCAGAAGCCTCTGGATGAAAAGTAACATAAGATGCACCTGCATTGATGAAATCAGGAATGATTCTGTCCACTGGTTTAACCATTAAATGCACATCAATCGGGGCAGTAACACCATGATTTCTAAGCGCCTCACAAACCAATGGACCAATAGTTAAGTTCGGCACATAATGGTTATCCATGACATCAAAATGCACAATATCTGCACCATCACGCAAGACATTATCAACTTCTTCACCAAGTCTGGCAAAGTCTGCCGCCAAAATTGATGGCGCAATAAAATTAGATTGTTTCATTTTTTCTCTCCATTTTAAATAAAATTTATTAAACTACTTCCCGTCATTTCTTCAGGTTGCTCAACATCCATCATCATCAACAGTGTTGGCGCAATATCGGACAATGCGCCTACGCCGGGCTCAGCAATTTCTGCTTTTCGGTCACTGATAAATAATAATGGCACAGGGTTATTTGTATGCGCTGTATGTGCCTCTCCTGTTTCAGGATTAACCATTTGTTCGGCATTGCCATGATCAGCGGTAATCAACATCTCTCCATCGATTGAGCGCAACGCCTGATAAACAATGCCCAAACAAGTATCTACTGTTTCAACCGCCTTAATAGCAGCGTCTAATTTCCCAGAATGCCCCACCATATCGGTGTTAGCAAAATTACATATAATTAAATCGTATTTTTGACTTTCAATGCTTTCAACCAATTCATCGGTCAACTCAAAGGCGCTCATTTCTGGTTTTAAATCATAAGTTGCTACATCTGGCGAAGGGATTAACACTCGGTCTTCGCCATAAAATGGGCGCTCAATCCCGCCATTTAAGAAAAAAGTAACATGGGCATATTTTTCAGTTTCAGCAATTCTAAGCTGTGTCATGCCTAGATTGGACAAGTATTTTCCCAAAACATTGTTAAGTTTGGCAGAAGGGTAAGCCACTGGTAAATTGAATTCTTTCTTATACTCTGTCAAACAAATGAACTGTATCGGCACAAAAGTGCCACGGGAAAAGCCTTGAAAGTTTTCATCGGTAAAGGCTTGGGTGATTTGTCTGGCACGGTCTGCACGATAATTCATAAAAATCATTACATCGCCTTTTTTAATTTTTGTTGGTGCTTTAATAACGGTCGATTGTACAAACTCGTCCGTTTCACCGCGTGCATACGCCAACTCAATCGCTTCGATGGCGCTTTGCGCTAAAAACTCACCTCTACCTTTGGCAATCAATTCATAAGCGCAACGCACGCGTGACCAACGATTATCCCTGTCTAAAGAGAAATATCGACCAATAACGCTAACTATTTCACCCACACCCAGTTCGGCAATTTTATCTTCTAATTTTTGAATGTAGTTTTTTGCACTTTTTTGCGCGCAATCCCTGCCATCAACGGATATGTGCAGATAAACTTCTTTGCACCCATGCTGTTTAGTCGTATCCAGCATAGCGTGTAGTTGCTCTTCGTGTGAGTGCACGCCACCATCGGACAACAGCCCCATAATGTGAACCGCTTTATTATTATCGTTGGCGTATTCTAAGGAATTTTTGAAAATCGGATTTCTAAAAAAATCACCATTTCCGATGTCATTCTGAATGCGGGTAAAATCTTGTTTAACTACTCGTCCAGCACCTAAATTAAGATGCCCCACTTCTGAGTTGCCCATTTGTTCGCCTGGCAAACCCACTTCCTTGCCACTGGTTGAGATTAAAGAATGTACAAATTGATCGTTAAATTTATCCCACACTGGTGTATTTGCTTGAGCAATAGCATTATTCTCTACGACCTCAGAATGCCCCCAGCCATCTAAAATAATAAGTACTTTGGTTTGTTTTTTAGATTTCATTAATTGTTTTTGTAAGTGTTAAACATTAAATAAGAAGTGTACCACATCGCCATCTTGAACAATGTATTCCTTGCCTTCTGAGCGCAGTTTGCCTGCCTCTTTTGCGCCTTTTTCACCACCACATTCAATAAAATCATCAAAAGCAATGGTTTCAGCACGAATAAAGCCCTTTTCAAAATCACCATGAATTTTACCCGCTGCCTTAGGCGCACTGTCGCCGATATTGATTGTCCAAGCACGCACTTCTTGAACACCTGCAGTGAAATAAGTCTGCAAACCAAGTAATTGGTAGCCGACTTTGATCAAACGATCTAAGCCTGATTCATCTTGCCCCATTTCAGACAAAAATTCTTGCTTTTCACCGCCTTCTAACTCAGCAATTTCTGCCTCAACATCAGCACAAATGGTAACCACTTGTGCGTTTTCTGCTTGTGCTATTTTTACCACAGCATCTAAATGTGGGTTGTCACTAAAGCCCTCTTCACTAACATTAGCAACATACAAAATAGGCTTGGTGGTTAACAGTTGAAAACCTTTTAATAGTTTGGCTTCTTCCTCATCAAAAGACAGAGTGCGGGCACTTTCTCCATTTTCAAGTGCAGGCAGAATTCTTTCTAACAATGTTTTAAGTGGCAACCCGTCTTTCTGTCCAGACTTGGTATTTTTTAGGGCTTTTTGATAGAGCTTTTCAACCACAGCCAAATCTGCTAAGACCAATTCTGTGTTGATAATTTCAATATCATCAATAGGAGAAACCTTACCAGCCACATGCATAATATCATCATTATCAAAAGCACGAACCACATGTACAATCGCATCGGTTTCACGAATATTGGTTAAAAATTGATTGCCCAATCCCTCACCTTTTGATGCACCCTCAACCAAACCCGCAATATCAACAAATTCCATGATTGTTGGCAAGATTTTTTTAGGATTGACAATTTCAGCTAACTGCTCTAAGCGCTTATCATTAATCGGCACAATACCGACATTTGGCTCAATGGTGCAAAATGGATAATTCGCCGACTCAATCCCCGCTTGGGTAAGTGCATTAAAAAGCGTTGATTTTCCTACATTTGGTAGTCCGACAATGCCACATTTAAATCCCATTTTTTTGTTCCTATATTTATCGTGTTGTATGTAGTGTTTTCATGGCAGATTCAACATCGCCCTTGATTACTTGTTCAATTACATTCAACGAGTCAGTTAAGGTGTTTTGAATCGCCTCAATTTCTGATTTATTAGGCGTATGCAAGACAAAATCTGCTACCTGAGATTTATCACCCGGATGACCAATACCAACTCTAAGTCGATAAAAATCATTACCACTCAATGCCTTAATCGTATCACGAAGTCCATTATGTCCACCATGTCCGCCACTAAACTTAATGCGTGCTGTCCCTGGGTCAATATCCAACTCATCATGTGCGATCAAAATCTCATTCGCATCAATTTGATAGAACTTGGCAATGCTTTGGATAGATTTTCCAGAACCATTCATATAAGTATTCGGCTTTAATAACCAGACATTTACTCCTGCGATATTGACTTGAGCCACTTCGCCAAAAAACTTGGATTCTTTTTTAAAAGTGCCTGTATACAAGCGTGCGAGCGCATTGCAAAACCAAAAACCCACATTATGACGATGCGCTTGATAGTCCTTGCCTGGATTTCCCAAGCCAACAATCAGTTTAATCGCCACAATAAATCACGGTTTAAGAGTCTGTGTCTGCAGCACCTTCAGTCTTATCATCAGCACCTTCTTCGCCTGCTTCGCCTTCTGCACTTTCAGTCTCAACAATCACTTCTTCAGCCATTAACTTCGGCTCTTGAACAGCAACAACGCTCTGATCGTGTGTTTCAATATCACCATGTGTCAATGCCAAAATGGTAACACCTTCTGGCATTGTTATGCCTGTTAGGCTGATATGCTCGCCCATTTCAAGGTTGCTAATATCAACTTCAATAGAATTCGGTAAATTTGCTGGTAAGCAAGAAACTTCAATCGCAGTAACGAACTGGTTAAGAATTGCACCAAGACGCATTGCTTCGTTATCTTCCTCGCCAATGAAATGTAATGGGATATTGGTAACAATTTCCTTGTTCATATCCACACGCAGAAAATCCATATGAGTAACAATATTCTTAGCAGGATGTCGTTGTAGGTCTTTAATAATGACTGGTTGTGTTTTTTTATCAATTGTCAAATCTAATACCGAGGTATAAGTCTCTTCATTTTCTAAAAGATGGGTTATCTCGTGAACATTTAGCATAATTGTGCTAGGTTCTTTGCCTGCACCGTAAACGATGGCAGGAACTTGTTCTTGATGACGCAGGCGGCGGCTCGCACCTTTGCCCTGGTCTTTGCGCACTGTGGCGTTAATTGTAATACTCATTTTGTTTTCTCCAAAAAATAAAAAAACATCCTTTGATGGATGTCGTTAAGCGATATGTTTTGCGACCAAACACATCAAGCGAGTTATTTTACCCGAAAATTAAACCAAAATAGGAATTATCTGGACTTGAGCCAAAACACCAAGGCAATTGCAGCCCCAATACCACTGGCAATAAATAAATTATTAACTGCCAAAACACCTGAGAGAATAAGCAAAGCACCTGAGAAAATAGCCGAAGTCTGCTTGCTGGCATTGTCTTTTAATTGATTAACAATCGCATCGGTTTGCTTGCTATAAAGGCTGCCGATATTTTTCATCTGCTCCATTTGTTTGAATGCATTCAATATCAACTCTGGCAATTCAGGTATCTCTTTTAAAAGCCCTGGTGCCTTTTCTTTCAGTTTTTTAAGGGTATTTTTCATACTGTATTTTTCCTTCATTAAGTCTTCTAAAAACGGCTTGGCAGTCGCCCATAAATCAAGTTGTGGGTAAAGCTGCCTTCCCAATCCCTCAATATTTAATAAAGTTTTGTCTAGTAATAGTAATTGTGGCTGCACAGTAATGTCAAAATTTTTCGCCTCAGCCATTAAGTCCATTAACACCTGTCCGAAGGATATTTCATCCAAGGACTTTTCAAACATCGGCTCACAAATCCTACCAATTGCCCGTTCAAAAGCACGCACATCGGTACTGGCACTCGCCCAACCTGATTCGACATAAGCACTTGCCACACCGTGATAATCTTGGTTAAAAAATGCTAAGAAAATATCAGCTAAAAAATCCTTATCCGCCTCATTCAACACACCCATAATACCAAAATCAACACCAATATAATTACTATCTGCACCAACAAAAATATTGCCTGGATGCATATCAGCATGGAAAAAATTATGCTTAAACACTTGAGTGAAGAAAATAATCACCCCATCTTCTGCCAATTTTCTCAAATCAACGCCATCTGCTTTTAATTTATCAATATCACCTACTGGCGTGCCGTAAATTCGTTCGGTAGTTAGCACATCTTCACTACACAAATCCCAATGCACTTTAGGTACATAAAGCAAATCAGACCCTTGGAAATTTTCTCGTAATTGGGTGGCGTTTTTTGCCTCAGTGAGCATATTAAGCTCCATCAAGATAATACTCTCGAACTCAGCAACAATCTCAACAGGTCGTATTTTTTTACTAATCGGATGCTTACTAATAAACTTTGCCAAGGCATACATCAGCGCAATATCTCGCTTAATGACTTTGCCCACATCAGGTCGCACCACCTTAACCACAACCTCATCGCCCTGATGAGTAATTGCAGTGTGCACTTGTGCAATAGAGGCACTGGCGAGTGGCTCAATATCAAATTTTTTGAACAATTTATCGGTGCTATCGCCGAGCGATTGTTCAATCATTTGTTTAGCTTGTGCGCTATCAAAGGCAGGGCAAGCGTCTTGCAGTTTAGTCAATTCGTCGCCAATATCGGCGGGCAATAAATCCCGGCGTGTGGACAGAGTTTGTCCAAACTTAATAAAAATTGGACCAAGCTCTTCAAGCGCCAGACGAATGCGCTCACCTCTGGTGAGTTTTTTTGCAGGAATATAATGCCACGGCGTAAGATACAAAAGTGGCTTAAAACGACTTAAAAAAGAGGCCGAAAGCACCAAAGCATCTATTCGATAACGCATTAAAATGCGTGAAATACTCATAAATCGAACTAAATTACGCATTATTGCACCTTTGGACGGATAAGCAGGGTGGTTATTTTATCTTTAATAGAGGTCAAGGGATTATCTGATGATTTGAATTTTTTCGCTAATTTACCCACTTGATGAGCGACAATATCGCCGGTGTATTTAGACAATTCCTCTTCAAAATCAATGTCAACTTGTTGTAATAAATCGACCAATAATTGTGCTGTTTTAACATCACCGTGAATGATGATTTTGTCTTCTCTAAGTAGTTTTGTTAAATCTTCGCCTTGCAATAATGCCAAAAATACGCTGGCTTTCAATTTGATATTAACATCGGCAATCGTGCTGGTGTCGGTGGTGACAAAAATACGGGTATTGGTGCAAACAAAACCCACCTCTATCGGCAAATCTTGCAAGGAAAAATGCACGACTTTTCCGTCTAATAAACTAACATCAATTTGATGCGTTTCTAGCAAATAATTTAACGCGCGTTCTAAAATTACGGCTTGCATAAAATAACCTCTAAATTTTAATGCCCTTGTGCAACGCCACAATACCGCCTGATAGATTGTGATATTCACACAAACCAAATCCCGCATCCAGCACCATTTGTTTAAGGGTTTCTTGATTAGGATGTTTACGAATAGATTCGGCTAAATATTGATATGAATCTTCATCATCGGCAATAATTTTTCCAAGTTGTGGCATTATATTAAATGAATAAAACTCGTAGAATTTTTCCAATAGTGCAATGTCTGTTTTGGAAAATTCTAAGATTAACAAACAACCCCCAGGCTTTAAAACACGATACATCTCCCGAATACACTGGTCTTTGTCGGTAACATTACGCAAACCAAAAGCAATCGATACGCAATCAAACGAGTTGTCTGCAAAAGGTATTTGTTCGCCGCTAAGCTGCACAAACTCCACACCTGAAACGCCCTTATTGATTAAGTTCTTACGCCCCTCATTCAGCATAGCAGCATTAATATCAGAAAGCACCACTTGCCCACTGTCGCCCACTTTCATCGCAAAAGCGCGCGCCAAATCCCCTGTGCCGCCAGCAATATCCAGCACTTTATCGCCCGCTTTAACATTCGAAGTAGCAATGGTGTAATGCTTCCACAATCGATGTGCACCAAACGATAACACATCATTCATCAAGTCATATTTATTGGCAACCGAATCAAATACACCACGCACCATGCCTTGTTTGTCTTGTGTAGCGACCTCTTTAAAGCCAAAATGTGTGGTTTCTTGTGTCATTATTTTTTGGGATAATCTCGGAAATCTGAGCCTGTATAAATTTGCGTTGGTCGGAAAATACGATTATGTCGAACCTGCTCATGCCAATGCGCCACCCAGCCGCTTGAACGAGCCATAGCAAAAATTGGGGTAAAGTGTTTTTTTGGAATTTTGAAAATTTCAGCATACAAAATGCCTGAATAAAAATCTACATTTGGATAAACACCTTTTGCACCAAGCAACTCTGCACAAACACGCTCCACTTCTAACGCCGTTTCAAAACGCCTAGAAAGCACAATATTGGATTTTTTAATATACACCTCAATCATACTTTGTAAAATCGTCGCACGAGGGTCTTTAACGCTATATTCTCTATGCCCCATCCCCCAAATCACTTGTTTGTTTTGCAAGCGATTTTCAATATAAACACGAACATTTTTAGCATCGCCGATTTCATCTAACATATTCAACACATCTTCATTCGCACCGCCATGCAACGAACCTGCCAAAGTGCCTACCGCCGCCGACACCGAGGCGAATGGATTTGCCAAAGTAGAAGCAGTCACCATTGCCGAAAAAGTGCTGGCATTAATGGTGTGTTCAGCGTGCAAAATCAGACAAGCATCAAACAATTTCACAATATCTTCATCTGGGTCTTTACCAAATGACATATATAAAAAATTCTGCGCATACGACATTTCCTTACTCGGCGGAACGGGGTCATATCCCGT
Source organism: Gammaproteobacteria bacterium (assembly GCA_028599035.1). Classification (GTDB taxonomy): domain Bacteria; phylum Pseudomonadota; class Gammaproteobacteria; order PS1; family Pseudothioglobaceae; genus Thiodubiliella. Next base: position 1,758 of record JAQRMT010000039.1, on the reverse strand, counting down.
GGAAATACGCGCCCACATCGCCACCAGCGTGCTCATATTGGCAATAATTTTAGTCAGTGCGCTTTGTGTATAAGTTGAATTCGGATCCTCAGCACCCGCATCAGGATAAAAAGTCGCCATGGAGGCGATTGCCGTTTGCAACACATCCATCGGATGCCCATTAGCAGGCAACGCCCACATCATCTGGCGAATATCTCGTTTGACCTCATAGCGCTGATGCAATACCCGCTGAAAATTTTCCAGCTCATTAACGCTTGGCAATTCCCCGTCTCTAAGCAACATTGCCACCTCTTCAAACGAGCCATATTTCACCAAATCCTCAATCGAATAACCGCGATACGCCAAAATGCCACTCTCGCCATCAATCGAAGAAATAGAGGATTCTGTTGCCGGAACACCTGCCAAACCTGGAATATATTCAATCATAATTAATCACAATTACAAAACTAAAAATTTTACCCTGAATAGTCTTGTGTTTAACTGATAAAGTTGATTGTTCTTTTTGTTTAATGTTCTTTGTTATCAAAAGGACCAGTCCTCATCTTGCATAAATTTCTCTAAATTCATACAACAAACATCAAACTTTTGACACACATTAGGAATTTTTGCGGCATTAGGCTTGAGTTTTTCTTCGGTTACAACGCAAATATTTAATACTTTTGCCTTGGCAATTAAATAAGGGTCTGCAACTTCTTTTCCTTGCAGTCTAGCCTTTTTGTTAATTAAATCCTGAAAATGTTCGACTTTAAATATTTCAGCTATAAAATCAGTCTCATCATCGGTTGGTATGTCAAAAATATTGTTTTCCATAACAAAGCCAGCCAACATATCATTGCCGTCTTTTAATTCTGTTTTAACCGTCCTGACAGAAATTATTTTTCCATTAGCCACATACTCGTCAAATTTTTCCCAAAAAGAAGGAAATTGGTTTCGATAATAATGATTAAAAATTTTAATTAGCGTATTAGAATCAAAAACATAAGTCATAAACGACCGCCATCTTCAAAAATCAAGGACTCCATTTTTGGAATACGCCAAGGCTTAACATCTAAATAATCAGCTAACTGCTGGGTAGATATATTGTTATTGTAATATTGAGAAAATGCTAATTCCATATAATTTTCACCCAAATACGCTCTTTTAGTATAATTAGGATTGCCGCCTGGTGATTTATCTTTATTCTGCTTTTTATAACATTCATACTCATCTTGCCATTGTCTAACTTTTTTGGTATAAAAATCAGTTGTTATTTTTTGATTGTCTAAAAATTTTCTTAAAATAACTTCACGACTGACTGCAAATTGTTTGGCAATATCCTCTAGGGTAGTATCATTTACTTCGTTACCAAGATACTGATCAAATGCAGTATCAGGTACCAAAAACTTGCCAGAAAAAGCGTTGCAGAATACTTCTATTCTCTTATTGGTTTCAGATAATTTATTAAGATAATCTTGATTGTTGGATAGCATTTCAATCCCATCAATGCCAAATAAAAGGTGCGCTAACTCATGAAATAAAGTAAAGACTTGCCTAGAATGTGGCAAACTATTATTAATGTAAATAACAGGGAAAACTTCATCATACAAACAAAATCCAGAAAATCCTTTGTCTTTAAAAGCATCCTTAAAAACAAATATCCCGAATTTCTCTAGAGCATTACGCCAAGCCTTAAAAGCAACTTCAGGCTTTTTGTATGTTCCTTGCTCTCCTAAATCAATCTCTATCAATAACCTAAGCTCCTTTGCAACACTATCAATT
>JAQRMT010000038.1 GCA_028599035.1 Gammaproteobacteria bacterium | reverse complement strand
GTTGATAGTAGTAACCACTTCTACTGATATTAAAGCAAACACAAATAAAGCTTACTGAGGTTTGATGTTCATCTCTGGCAGTATTTGCCATCTTCTTGCGAGAAGATGGCGCTAGAACTTTCCCTCAAGAGCTTCCAATCTAATTTGAGACATTAAGCGCTCTTCAGCGTATTCTGTTCAATACCCCCTTGAGGGGTGCATCTTTTTAAGGCGAGCATTCTCTGCTTCTAGCTCTTTTAGTCTTTTAACAACATTGATATCAGCATCTCCATATTTAGAACGCCATTTGTAGAATGTAGCTTGACTCATGCCATGTTCACGGCATAGTTCTGCTACCGTGATGCCTGATTTATTTTGTTTAAGAATGTTGACGATTTGTGACTCTGTATATCTTGATTTCTTCATGTGAAAACTCCTTGTTTTTTATTATAGAATTTTCTACTTTAGAAGTGTTTGATTTTTTGGGGGTATTACACTTGGTTGCGAATTTATGCTTAGATTATAAGAAAAAAATTAAAACGCAATCTATAGAATTTATTGACCAGGTAGCTGGTTCAACCGACTTAGAGCGAGATTTTGAGCAAGAGCAAGCGCAATTAAGGCTTAAACAAGCGATTATTTCACTGCCTAAGCGCCAGCGCTTGGCGATTGTTTTATGTTTTTATGAAAACATGAGTAATAAACAAGCCGCTCAAATTATGAGTATTCGACTCAAAGCCCTGCAATCATTATTAATGCGGGGCAAAGCACAACTCAAGCAAAAACTTAATCTATAATAATGACTATGGCTAATAACGACAAACAACTCCAATCACAACTTGATAAGCTAAAGGTTCAAGCGCCTTCCGCTTATGCAGTTCAAGGTATTATTCAAAAAAGTAAAATCCAGCCAAATATCCAGTATAAACCTGCAGAAATCATCACTCTAAGTTGGTTAGTACTGCCTAAAAAAACGTTATTGTTGCTTGCTTTGATTCTAGGGGGTTATTATTGGCTGGAGTTTTACAAATAACATAGTAGAGCAGAATTTCTATTTATTTTCCGATTATCAACAAGGTGTTTTTTATGAGTAAAAAAATTAAAATTATTTTAACCGCTTCATTGTTGTTGAACATTTTACTAATAGGCTCCTATATTGGTATGATTGTTAAAAAACAATGGCATGGTCATCACAGAGCGCCGTTACATATAAAATTTTCAAACAGTTTGAAGCACCTGCCTAGCGCACAACAGCAGCTAAAAGAAAAATTACAAGTATTCCAACAACAAGAAACAATCAATCATAAGAAAATCAAACAATTATATTCGGATATTTTTAATCTATTGTTAGAGCCTGTGTTTGACTCAGATTTGTATGAGGAGAAAAATCAACAACTGATGCAACTCAAACAGCAAAAACACAGCTCAATTAAAAACTTCACTCAAAAAGCCGCATCATCGTTAAACCAACAACAACGCAAAACATTCTTTGGTAACTTAAAAAAATGTAATCAGAATTAGTGGCTTTTACAATCTGTTTTCTAAAAAGCCATTTTTCTTAGTTATGCTGTCTAGATCTTGCAAAGTTTTGAGTAGTTCGCCTACCTTGTTAATTGGCATTGAATTGGGTCCATCGCTCTTAGCATTTTCAGGGTCTGGGTGAGTTTCCATAAAAATACCACTAATACCAACAGCGACTGCCGCCCTTGCCAAAACGGGCACCATTTCTCGTTGTCCACCTGAGGTTGTGCCCTGTCCACCAGGCTGCTGCACAGAATGCGTAGCATCAAAGACTACGGGGCAATTCGTGCTACGCATACTCGCCAAGCCACGCATATCAGAAACCAAAGTATTGTAACCAAACGAAGTGCCACGGTCACAAAGGGTAATCGCTTTATTGCCCACTTCATAAGCTTTATCAACCACATTTTGCATATCCCACGGTGCTTGAAATTGTCCTTTTTTGATATTAACGGGCAAGCCTTGCTTGCAAACATTTTGAATAAAATTGGTTTGACGAACCAAAAAAGCAGGGGTTTGCATCATATCAACCACACTTGCCACCTCATCAAGTGGCGTGTCTTCGTGCACATCGGTTAAAACTGGCACACCCACCTCATCTTTAACTTTTTGCAAAATACGCAGGCCTTCTTCAACGCCTAAGCCTCTAAAACTACTAGTACTGGTGCGATTGGCTTTATCGTAGGAAGATTTGTAAATAAAATTAATGCCTAAACTTTCAGTGATTTGCTTTAAATAAGTGGCAGTTTCTAGAGCCAATGTTTCGGACTCAATGACGCAAGGTCCTGCAATGAGGAAAAATGGTTGATCAATGCCGACTTCAAAATCTAATAATTTCATTGTTTATAACCTATACAAAAAACTCAGCGTTAATTATATTCGTTTAAAATAGCAAATATGACAAATACACCCGACATTCTAAAAAGAATTATCAAGCGCAAAGAAGAAGAGGTTGCCGAATGTGAAAACAATATTTCTGCAAAGAAAATGCTTGAAGATGCTTACAAAGACCGCAATACACGGGATTTTTACCAAGCGTTAAAGGACAAAGCAGACCTTAAACAGAATGCTATTATTGCAGAAATTAAAAAGGCATCGCCGTCTAAAGGCGTAATGCGAGAGAATTTTAACCCAGTTGAGATTGCCAAAAGTTATGAAAAATCAGGTGCGGCTTGCTTGTCGGTTTTAACTGATAAAGATTTTTTTCAAGGCGATAATCAATATTTAACCGATGTGCGTGCCGCTGTATCACTGCCTGTCCTACGCAAAGAATTCATTGTTAACCCTTATCAAGTTTATGAATCCAGAGTCTTAGGCGCTGATTGTATCTTACTGATTGCCGCTTGTTTGAGTGATGAGCAGATGGAAGACTTTGCAATGCGCGCTATTGCCGTTAATATGGATGTTTTGGTTGAGGTGCATAACTTAGAAGAATTACAACGCACACTGAAATTACGCCTGCCAATGATCGGCATTAATAATCGTAATTTACGCACCTTTAAGGTGTCATTGCAAACAACGGTTGAATTGTTAAGCGAGGTCGGAGATGACACCTTAATCATCACCGAAAGTGGTATTTTAAGTGCAAAAGATGTGGCATTTATGCACAAACACAATATTTACGGTTTCTTGGTTGGTGAGGCGTTTATGCGCCATGACAGCCCAGGTGATGCTTTACAGGAGATTTTTGTATGAAGACAGTCGTTAAGTGGATTGATGGCATGATGATGGTTGGCGAATCAGCCAGCGGTCATGGCGTAATTATGGACGGACCTGAAGAGTTGGGTGGTAAAAACTTAGGCGTTCGCCCCATGGAGATGCTGCTACTCGGCATGGGTGGTTGCACAACTATTGATGTGGTTTCAACACTTAAAAAAATGCGTGAAACCGTGCGTGATTGTCGTGCCGAAATCACTGCAGAGCGAGCAGATGAACATCCCAAAGTTTTTACCAATATTCATATTCATTTTGTTGTAGAAGGGGAAAATCTCAACGAGAAAAAAGTAGCAAAAGCCGTTAGCTTGTCTGCTGATAAATACTGCTCCGCTTCAATCATGCTGGGTAAAACTGCCAAGGTAACGCACGATTTTGAAGTCCATGAATAATACTTGGGGCTGGTTTGGCACAGTAACGGGTATTACAGGCGGCTTGTTGGTAGCGCTTAACTTTGAATGGTCTAAATTTGGTTATATCTTTTTTATGGCATCAGCCATCAGTTGGATTATCCAAGGTGCTAAAAATAATGACAACTCTTTAGTATTGCTTAATGCCGTTTTTGTTTGTGTCAATATGCTGGGGATTTATCATTGGTTCTCTTGAAGTTATTCACTTGCACTTTTTGCCTTTATTTGCTGTCATTAAACACTATAGCAGGCGATGCGCAGCACGGGCAACTTATGGAAATACACGACAAAAATAGCAACCCTTTAACCAAGAAAATTGAAGAAATACATTACGACTTATCAAGGCTTGAAAATAAATTTAGAATGGGGCTTGATGCGTTCAAAATCTCTGTAAAGGTAGGCAATATTAACCAACAACTGCTTTACCATGAGCGTCAATTAGGCACACCCAGAAATCATAACGACCATCAATGGAATAAGTCTGAAAGAATGATTCTTGGCGCAAAAATAAAATTACAAGCATTGCAAGATAAAATGAGCACCGAAGGCAACTGGGGACAGATAAAACTTAAAATGCAAGGCTTGGAAGGTAAAAATCCTGGCGCAATAAAAGTTCGATACAATTACGGCTTTTAAGTCGCTATTTCTTAGCGTATAATACGCCCTCTCATGGAGAGTTGGCCGAGTTGGCTGAAGGCGCGCCCCTGCTAAGGGCGTATAGGGTTTATCCCCTATCGAGGGTTCGAATCCCTCACTCTCCGCCATATTATTACGCCTTTTTTCATTCTACGGCGTTAAATTTTAAAAAATACCTAGTTACATAGATTTTTTACTATGTGCCTTCGTGTTTCTAAAATTTGCCTTATTGGCGTTAAACAGCAAGGCAAAAAAATACTTGCGTAAAGCCTAATAAAATACGAAAATTAGGTAAAATTTTCAGATTATTTCATCACACTCAATCAACCCTATTATGACTGACACACCTTTAGTAATCGCAGCAAAAACTTACAACTCTCGCTTACTAGTTGGTTCGGGAAAATACCAAGACCTTAGTGAAACCAAACTGGCGACCGAAGCCGCCGAGGCTGACATTATCACCGTCGCTATTCGCCGCACTAATATCGGACAGGATGAGGGCGAACCTAGTTTATTAGATGTCATTTCACCAGAAAAATACACCATTTTGCCCAATACAGCAGGTTGTTATAATGCTAAAGATGCAGTGCGCACTTGTCAATTAGCCCGCGAACTGTTAGGCGGGCATAATTTAGTCAAACTGGAAGTTTTGGGTGATGAGAAAACCCTATATCCCAACATTGTTGAGACACTGTCTGCCGCACAAACCTTAGTTGATGACGGCTTTGATGTGATGGTTTACACCAGCGACGACCCAATTATTGCCAAAGAATTAGAGCGCATCGGCTGTTGCGCTATTATGCCACTTGCCTCACTCATCGGCTCAGGTCAAGGCATTGCCAACCCAGCCAATATCAAACTCATCAAACAACACGCTAATGTTCCTGTATTGGTTGATGCAGGCATCGGTTGTGCCTCAGATGCTGCCAAAGCCATGGAATTAGGCTGTGATGGCGTACTCATGAACTCAGCCATTGCCAATGCCACCAATCCCATCCTAATGGCAAGCGCCATGAAACACGCCGTTATAGCAGGGCGAAAATCTTTTCTTGCTGGCAGAATGATGAAAAAAGCCTACGCCAGCGCCTCATCACCGATGGAAAATCTAATCTAAAAAATCCTCAACCGGTTCTTCTTTAGGCTTCGCAACTCTAACACCCGCTTTGACCAACACTTCTAAAAAGAAAGTGTCCAAGCCTTCCACATCAGCCTCTGAAATTACTTTGTTGATTTCAGAAATATGAATCGTGTCAGCGGAAGCCTCGCTTGCGCCGTAGCGACAATCAAAATCCCAAAAATCCACATTGTCAGGTAATTTCTTATTACGCTCGCGTTTAATGTATTTTTTAAGTTCGTATTTAATTGCCTCAACCATTCTGGGTCTTTTCTTTTTAGAATGCACGAAACTGAATGTTTTTTTCATAATAGGCAGATAGAATTAGTTAAAAAAGAGATTATACGCATTCAATAACTTTTTTGAATAATTAGGGTTGAAATATTATTTAATTTACACCGATCCTTTTATATTCTTAACCATCTTATGGATGGTTTTTTAGGATTATGATTTTATTTAGTATCCGCACTTTCGTAATTAGTATCGGCATTTTTGTAATTAGTACCCACGATTTTTTATTTAGTACTAAATATTTCACTGCGGATAGATTAAAGGATTGTGTCTGATTTTTAACGAGGACTTTACACAATCTGGTTTACAGGGTCACAAAAAGTTTCACTAACCCCGCTACTAAAGCATTTAACTAATTTTAACCGTCAGGAGGCACCCTTATGAACAGCAAGACTTACCTAGAGACCTTTGCATAGGTAAAATTTGTTAATTAAAACTTTGATTATAATCACTCTATGAAAATAAACCATTTACTTAGCAACATTACCCCAACACAAATTGATATTGAGATTCATGGACTGTGCTTAATTGCTGCCAATGTGCAAGCAGGTGATGTGTTTGTGGCCTTACAAGGGCAAATGACACATGGCATTGAGTATGTTAATCAAGCCATTGAAAATGGGTGTGTTGCCGTATTACTCGATTCACAAGACATGGAGTGCGCTGTTCCCGCTATTCGTATCGACAATCTATCTGAGCATTTGCCCGCCTTAGCGACAACTTTTTATAATAATGCTGCAAAAGTTAAGATAATTGGCGTTACTGGCACGAATGGCAAAACTTCAGTGGCTTGTTTTATCTCTCAATTACTGGATATGTTGGCGGTTAAGAATGGGTTAATTGGTACGCTGGGCATTAGCCAATCTGAACAACAATCCAAGCAAACCACGCCTGATATTCTTACATTGTATCGCACGCTTGATGGTTATTTTAAGGGCAACATCAACACTGCCGTGCTAGAGGTGTCATCGCACGGCATTGACCAAAATAGAACCGCAGGACTCAGCATTACTCACGCAGTGTTTACCAACCTCACACAAGACCATTTGGATTATCACCGAGACTTTAACGCTTATCAAGGTGTCAAAGCACGATTATTTTCACGCTCAAGCGTTGTGTCTGCTATTTTTAATCGAGATGATGATTATTACCTGGATTTTCTAAAAGCAGCAAAAGGCAAGAAAAACACCGATTTTGGTTTGGGTGATTTTGAGGATATTAGACCAACCGAACAAGGATTTTTAGTCACTTTAAAGGCTTATGTTTTTGAAGTGCCTTTTTTAGGTGAATTCAATTTACTCAATGTTCTGGCCGCCTTCAATACGCTTAAAGCCTTTGGATTTGACGATGAAAAAGTCATTCCACTACTCCACAAACTCACCCCCCCACCAGGCAGAATGCAAAAAATCAACAACCGCCTAGTATGGGTAGATTACGCCCACACGCCAGATGCCATCGAAAACGCCATTACCACCTTACGACAACACTATCCAGAGCACAATATACGCGTGGTGTTTGGTTGCGGCGGCAATCGGGATAAAGACAAACGCGCAAAAATGGGTAAAATTGCCTCAAAATTAGCAAACACCCTTATCCTTACCAACGACAATCCACGCAACGAAGACCCTCGTGCCATTATTGATGACATCTTAAGCGGTATTGACGACAGTTATGAGGTGGATATTACCTTAGACAGACAACTTGCTATTGAAACAGCTGTTATCACTTTGGATGAAAATGAATGTTTACTCATTGTTGGGAAAGGCCATGAAACTACCCAAACATTCAAAGACAAAACCATCAAATCAAACGACAAAGACATTGTTCTCGCTGCAATTATTGAAGGCATAAGATTAAAAAAGTTAAAAAACAAGCAATAAAGACAAATAAACACAACATTATGATTGGCTCTCTTAATTTTATATTTAACTGTTATATTATGTATAATCATTAAAAATTACAAAATAAAACTATTTTTAACGGTTATAATGGTAAATTATGGCAAAAACTTCAGAAACCTTTGAAAACATACAGCGCCTACGCAAGCGCTATTACCAAGCCTATCAAGGCAAGCAAGCCTTGTTGGATTTAATTTCAGAAACCGAGGTTGGAGAGCAAGTTTATAATTCAAATGCCATCGAAAACTCCACACTAACGCTAGGCGACACCGAAAAAGTTTTATTACAAATTGATTTAGATAAGTACATTTCTGAGCGAGAATTGTTTGAGGCAAAAAATCTTGCTAGAGTAGTGAACTATATCAATAAAAAAGCCACCCAATCAGAACTCACTTTAGAAATTATTTTATTACTGCATCAAGTGTTATTAACTAATATTGATGATGCCTCTGCTGGCAGATGGCGACAAAAAGACGAATGGGTGCGTGTTGGCAATCATATCGCTATTGCCCCTGAGAAAATTATTGCTAAATTAAACAAAATATTAGCCCATTACTTTGCCACAAATAACGAACATATTATTAAACGCATTGCTCTATTTCACTTAGATTTCGAACAAATTCATCCCTTTATTGATGGCAATGGAAGGATTGGTAGAGTGCTAAATAATTACCTACTGATTCGTGATGGTTTTGTGCCAATCAACATTAAATTTATTGATAGAGTGGATTACTACACCGCCTTTAATGAATTTAACCAATCAGGAAAAACCAAGACTATGGAAAGCATTATCGGCAAAGCACTCACCAATAGTTACCACAAACGCTTGGCATATTTAGAAGGCAAAGAAATTGTCTCTCTAATAGATTACGGCAAAAAATATAAAATATCGCACTCTAACCTTATCAACAAAGCCAAACGCCAAACCATTGAAGCTTTTTCAGAAAAAGGTAAATGGAAAATCGCTGACAAAAATAACCAATAAACTGCGCCTATCAGTTTGACAATGTTGTAAGAACGCCCATAAAAAGCCCCATTTTTTAGTTATCAGTTTTGGGTTTTTTAGGTTTAGGTAATGGTGGTAATTTTTTTCCACCTAATTTCATTAATATTCTTGCGTATTTGCTGCCAATAATTTTATTTAATTTTAATGTCTGGTCTTGATTCAAAGTGCCTTGATTTACACTTATACTAACTAAAAATTTATGTAGATTTTCATCTTTGCAATTTAGAATATAGGATGTTTGGATTGATTTGGTTTTTATTCTCCCTGTAAGCATCATCATTCCCCCAGCATTCATTTCTGCCTCTACTTCTGAGAATGAAAATACCAAATCTGGCGTATCAGTTGTATTACACTGTTTTTTCATAAGTTTTAACCTTTGAGAAGGGGATACTAATTTACCCCATTCCTCTAAAGAAATTTTATAATTACCATGTAATTCAAGGTATTCAGCAGCAGATAAACTTGCTGGGTTATTTGTTAATACTGTTAATTTAGTTGAGTTTTTAAGTATATTTTTTATTTCTGGCGTAATGCTCGCTTCATTAAGTATAACTTTTGTTTTTCCTTCCATAGAGCCAGTCGCAAGTGGTACAAGTGGTGCAAGAGCCATCAGCATTATACATCCTGTTATATTTGGTAACGCAAGCATTATTAGCATTATTTTTAAATATCTTTTCATTTCATTTCTCTTGTATTGTCATAAAAATAAAAACTACTTATAAGTAGTTTTCAAATGCAAATGATACCTATAAAAAACTACTTATAACTAGTTATTTAGGTAAAAATGAAAAATACAACAGAAATAGAACAAGAAATAACCGATTTAGCACTCAGAAAAATCGTTGAAAATGTAAAGCGTGAAAGGAAAAAGCAGAAAATGTCACAGTTAAATTTAGCCATGGCAATGGGGCATGAGTCTGTTGGTTTGATTTCTTTTATTGAAGCGGGAATAAATAATAGACGCTATAATTTGATACATTTAATTAGTATCGCTAAAATTTTAGATATTTCAATTCTAGAATTATTTGAAGGGGTTGATGAAATTTTGCAAACAAAACAATAATGCTACTATCTAATACACACACTATTGCTCAAGTATTGAGTGTTGATGCAACTCACATAAATAATGTCACCTTTAGGGATGTATGCACCGATACCAGAAAGCGTATGGATGGCGCATTATTTGTTGCTCTGTGTGGGGATAATTTTGATGCACACGACTATGTTAATCAGGCGCAAAAAATGGGTGCGGTGGCACTGGTTGTTAGTCAAAAAGTGGATTCAAGTTTGCCTACTTTGGTGGTGGAAAATACGCAAAACGCACTCAGCGAGATTGCCAGTTGGCATCTACAAAATATTAAACCTACTGTGATTGCCATTACTGGCAGTAACGGCAAAACCACCACCAAGAATATGTTAAAAAATATTCTGCAATTAAAAGCACCGACCTTGGCGACCAAAGGCAATCTTAATAATCACCTTGGTGTGCCGATGACCTTGCTTGAATTGGAGGAAAAACACCAATATGCAGTGATTGAAATGGGGGCAAATCATTTGGGCGAAATTACCCATCTCTGCACCATCGCACCACCTGATGTTGCAATTGTTACCAACACCTTAGATGCGCATATTGGCGAATTTGGTGGATTTGATAGTTTAGTCAAAGCCAAAGGGGAGATTTATTCATCTAATTCTAAGAATATTGTCAACACCCAAACCACTTTTATGGGTGAACTAAGTTTTGGTGATGATGGCGATATTTTTGCCAGCAATATTAACAATAATAGTTTTGATTTAAATATTTTTGATGAAAAGATTACCGTCATTTTGCAACTGCTTGGCAAGCATAATATTGACAATGCCTTGGCAGCTAGTGCCTGTGCTTATGCGCTAGAGATTGATATTAGCCTAATCAAGCAAGGCTTAGAAAATACACCAGCTGAAAAAGGCAGACTGGATATTATTCAACAAGCAAATTTAACCCTTATTGATGATACTTACAACGCTAGCCCGCAATCAATGAAAGCCGCAATTGCCACTTTACAAGCCTTTCAAGGGGAAAAAATTGCCGTGTTGGGCGATATGGGCGAACTTGGTGATGGCGCTAAAATATTCCATCAAGAAATTGGGCAATTGGCAAAAAATACATTTGATAAGGTTTACACCTACGGAGAATTAGCGAAACATTATGGTGGTGTTCACTTTGATGATTTAGAGCGCTTAGCATCGTATCTTTTAACTCATCACCCCAGTGCCACTATACTAATTAAAGGCTCAAGAGCCGCCCAACTAGACAAGTTGATTAAAATTTTACAAAAATAAACCACTTTTCACTTGACCTTTTGCCCAAACCTAGCGATAATTATGCGCTTGATGGGCCCGTAGCTCAACTGGATAGAGTACTCGGCTACGAACCGAGCGGTTACAAGTTCGACTCTTGTCGGGCCCACCATCATTTTCCATCGAGTTTATTCTGCCCAAAACAGCTTCTGATAGAATACACCTATGATGACAATCCCCAACTTAATTACACTTTCTAGAATTTTCTTAATTCCAGTTTTTGTCGTCCTTTATTATTTTCAACCAAACTACACAGACACACCTGTCTTTACTTGGATTAATTTCTGTTTAACAGGCGCTTATGCCTTTATCAGCATCACCGATTATTTGGATGGCTATCTTGCCAGAAAACTCAATATGACCTCCCAACTAGGTGCTTTCTTAGACCCAGTTGCCGACAAACTCATCGTCTCTACCGCACTCATTATGTTGGTGGATTTCTACCCTTCACAATCACATTGGTATATTACAATTGCAGCGCTGATTATCATTTCTCGTGAAATTCTAGTCTCTGCATTGAGAGAATGGATGGGCATAATTGGCCAAAGATCAAATGTTAATGTCTCCTTCATTGGCAAAATTAAAACATTTGTGCAAATTTTTGCCGTTCTATTCTTACTCTATCAACAACCATTTTTTGGATTACCAAGTTTTGAAATCGGTGTTACTCTGCTGATAGTGGCTACATTTTTAACTCTTTGGTCTGGATTTGTTTATCTAAAAGAGGGCGTCAAGACTTTTGATAATTAATGTTAAATCAGTCTTGACTATTTTGAAAAAAACACTATAATTTCACTTTCTATTGCGGGAATAGCTCAGCTGGTAGAGCATCACGTTGCCAACGTGAATGTCGCGAGTTCGAATCTCGTTTCCCGCTCCAGATTTTAAAAAGGCCTGTTTATCAGGTCTTTTTCTTATACAGCCCTTTGCGTATTTCTTTGGCCGGATAGCAAAGCGGTTATGCAGGGGCCTGCAAAGCCTTACAGACCAGTTCGACTCTGGTTCCGGCCTCCATTTCTCAATAAAAAAGGCTGTCTAGTGACAGCCTTTTTTTATTGTTAGTGTTTAGGCGTCCCTTGCCATAACATACTATATCCCACTTCATAAGTATTGTCACA